>DATFDV010000118.1:0-6400 GCA_035251855.1 Burkholderiales bacterium
AGAGCGGGCCCAGGGCCCGCTCTCGTTCGAGACTACGACCAGGGTCTAGTACTTCTTTTCCTTGTCGGCGCTGGCGCCGGAAGTGGCGCTCTGACCTGCGCTCTGGCTCTGCGTGTTGGTGTTGTTGTCGCCCTGCTGCTGGTTGCTCTGGCTCTGGTTCGCCTGATTCGTCGCGCTGCCGGCGCCGCTGGAGCTGGTGTTGCCCTGCGTGGTATCGCCAGTGCTCTGGCTGCTTGAGCCGCCGCTCGCCGCGCTGCCCGACGACCCGTCAGACTTGTCCGACGAACCGGTGCCGGCGGAATCGTTGTGACGGCCGCCGTGCCGCTCGTCATTCGCGCCGTGGCCCTTGCCCCGCGTGTGGCCCTTCGCCCAGCCTTTGCCTTTGGCATCCGGGTTCTTGTCGTCGCTCGCGCCGGCCGCCGCCGAGCCGCTGCTTTGGCCCTGCTTGGCAGTGTTCTCGCCTTGCTGGGTGCTGTTCTGATTCTGAGCGCCAGACTGCTGCGTGTTCGAGGTCTGGTTGTCGTTGCCGATGGTCTGGCCACTCTGGTTGCCCTGGCCGATCTGCGGGTTGGCCTGCACGTTCGGCGAGACATTGGGCGACACGGTGGTATCGCCGGTCTTCGGATTCACGCCGACGCTTTGCGCGAACGCAATCTGGCTGAAGGCGGCAACGGCGATACCGGTCACGGCGTAGCTGAAAATCTTACGCATGCAAAAATTCTCCTTGGTTGATATTGCCCACGATGGGGTATGGGGACGTAGCTGCAACGCCCATACCTGAGGTTGAATGGGGTTATCGGCTCCCGGAACCGCCTGAGCCTGAGCCGGCGCCGGAGCCGCTGGCGCCGGCACTGCCGGTGCCCGAGCTGCCTTGCGCGCTGTCGCGCTGCGGGCCGCGCTCCTCGGCACGCACCGCATTGCGATCCGTGTCGGTCTGTCCCACGCGCTCGTCCTGACGCTCGGCGCGCCGGTCCTCGCGCCGCTCATCGGTGTCCTTGGTGCTGTAAGTGGGCGCGGCCGAGCGGTTGCCGGACTGCGCGCTGTCCCGCGTTTGGGCGCTGTCCTGCGTCTGGGCGCTGTCCCGCGTCTGCGCGAACGCAAAGGGACTCCAGGCTGCTACCACCGCCGTCACATAGGGAAGAACCTTACGCATCGCAATCTCTCCTTTTGTTGAGTGGAGAGATGCGGCTGCAAGCGACGTACCTACTTCATCTTGAGCATCTGCAACGCATTGCCGAAGTAGATGCGGCGCCGGTCTCCCGGCTTGAGCTTCATGCCGTCGAGCGCCTTGATGGTCTCGCGGATGAAGAGCGGTCCGCCCTGCGGGTCGAACGGGCAGTCGGTGCCGAACAGCACGTGCCTGGAGCCGAAGAAGTCAAGCCCGCAACGGATGCCGCTCGCCCAGCCGTTGATCGACGTGTCGTTGTAGAACAGCTTGAAGTACTCGACCGGGCGCTTCTTCATGCTCTTGCGCAACCCTTCGTAGTCTTCATCGGAAGTGCGGCTGCCGAACTGATCCATGCCGTAACCCACCCGGTTGGCGAGGAATGGCACCATGGCGCCCAGGTGGTGCGTGATGATCTTGAGCTTCGGCAGCTTGTCGAAGATGCCCGAAAACACCATCCGCCCCATGAACACGCTGGTCTCGTACGGCCAGCCGAACAGCCACCACATCTCGTATTTGCTTTTTTGCTCGGAAGAATAATCCGCGAATTTTGCGGTGCGGGTCGGATGCACCCAGATCGGCAGGTCGTAGGTCTTGCTCATGCGCTCGAAGATGCGAAAGAACTCCGGTTCGTCGAGCGGCCGCCCGTTGACGTTGGTGAAGATCTGCACACCCCTGGCGCCGAGCTTGGCGATGGCGCGGTCCATCTCCTCGAGCGCCGCCGGCACGTTGTTCATCGGCAGCGAGGCGACGAAGGCGGGGAACAGGTCCGGATGCTCGGCCACGATCTCGGCCATCCCGTCGTTCGCCAGCCGCGCCAATTCCGGGGTCTCGTGCTCGTTTCCCAGAAACTCGACCGCCGGCATCGACAGCGTCAGCACCTGCTGATAGCTCGGGAAGCGCTTCATCATCTTGATGCGCTTGTCGAGGTCCCACAGCACCGGGATGTGCATCCAGCGCTTGAGCTGCGCCGCGAGCGAAGGATTGCCCTCGGCGATCTTTTTCATGCGCTCGAAGTACGCGAGCGGGAAGATGTGGGGAAAGATGTCCAGCTTACGGTTCTTGTTCATCGGATAATGCTAACAAAACAATGAACCGGATGACTCCCTCGCTGCGCGGCGTCCTGTGGATGCTCGGCGCCGTGTTCTCGTTCATGGCCATGGCCATCGCGGTGCGCGAGCTGCAGCGCCACATGGGCTCGTTCGAGATCGTGTTCCTGCGCAGCGTGGTGATGCTGGCGATCACGCTCGCCCTGCTGCCGCGCGCCGGCATGGCCACCGTCCGCACCGCCAGGTTGCAGGTTCATTTGTGGCGCAACCTGATCCACTTCGTCGGCCAGGTGCTGTGGGTCTATTCGATCGGCGCACTGGCGCTCGCCACGGTCTTCGCCATCGAGTTCACCATGCCGGTGTGGGCCGCCATCCTCGCCTGGCTGTTCCTGCACGAGAAATTCACCTTCCCGCGGCTCGTGATGCTCGGCCTCGGCCTGCTCGGCGTGCTGATCATCCTGCGGCCGGGCAGCGGCGAGTTCAATCCGGCGGCGCTGGCGATGATCCTGGGCTCGCTGTGCTACGCGTCGTCCTTCATCTTCACCAAGCGGCTGTCGTCGACCGACTCGGCGCTGGCGGTGCTGTTCTGGATGTCGGTGGTGCAGACGCCCATCTCGCTCGCCCTGGCGGTGCCGCAGTGGGTGACGCCGGTGGCAGCCGACCTGCCGTGGATCCTGGGCATCGGCGCCGGCGCCTTTACCGCGCACTACTGCATGACGCACGCGATGAAGCTGGTCGACGCGATGGTGGCGGTGCCGATCGACTTCATCCGCCTGCCGCTCATCGCGGTGGTCGGCGCGCTGGCCTACGGAGAGGCGTTCGACCCGCTGGTGATCGCCGGCGCGGCGGTCATCTTCGCGGGGACCTATTACTCGCTGAGCCGCGAGCGCGCATGAGCCGATCGGCGCACCCTGGCGGGCGTCGTATCGGCGCCGGCGATTCTTATGATGGGCGATGGCCGAGCGATACGACAGCGTGCGCGACGCGGAAGCCGCCGAGTACCTGCCCCTCGCGAGGGCGGCGGCACTGGTGCATGCGCGCCTGTTTCCGCAGGAGAGCGCCAAGGACGTCAAGACGCTGGACCTGCTCGGCCTGGCGATTTCCGCCCTGATCCCGCTCTATCAACGCGACATGAAAAGCGGCGCGGTGCGCGCGCTCGAGGGCGCCGACATCGCGCGCGGACGCTTCAGCCGGGGCGCCTCGCGGCTGGAGATCGCCGGGCGCGCGCCGCTAGGCTTCCTGCTGGTGTCGTGCCGCGAGCTCTATCCGGCGATCGAGCGCATCACCAAGGACGCCCGCCTGCACGCCCTGGTGGCTACTTCTGGCTGCCGCCGACCGCGGCCGGGGCGTTCTTCTGGCCCAGGCGCTTGATCAGGCCGTCGACGCCGTCCTGCTTCACCACCGCGTCGAACTCGCTGCGGTAGGTGAGCACCAGGCTCACGCCCTCGACCACGATGTCGTAGATCTTCCAGCCGGCGTCGGTCTTGCGCATCGAGTAGTCGATGAGGATCGGCTTGCCGCCGGGCCGCAGGAACTGGTTGCGCACGGTGGCGTCGCTGTCGCCGGGCTTCACGCGCGAGGGCAGCACCTTCATCGTCTGGCCTTCGTAGGTGCCGATGGCGTTCGAGTAGGTGCGCACCAGCATGTTGCGGAACTCGGCGATCAGCTTCTTGCGCTGCTCGGGCGTGGCTTCCTTCCAGCCGCGGCCGACCGCGAGGCGCGTCGCCTCCTCGAAGTCGACGTGCGGCAGGATCTTCTCCTCGGCCAGCTTGACCGCCTTCTGCCGGTCGCCGGCGGCGAGCTGCTTGTCGCTCTTGACCGCGGCCAGGACTTCTTCGGTGATCTTCTTGACCAGCGCCTCGGGCTCGGAGTTCTGGGCTGCCACGGGGAGCACGATCGCGACCCATAGCATCAGTACTTTCAAGACTGCCGTCATGCCGCTGCCCGCTCCTTGTGGTCCTTGTCCTTCATATTACCCTTGAACATGCCCGGCTCGAGGGAGTGGCGCTCGAGCAGCCGGTAGAACTCGGTGCGGTTGCGCCCCGCGAGGCGCGCGGCCTTGGTGACGTTGCCGCCGGTGATTTTCAGGATGCGCACCAGGTAGTCGCGCTCGAAGGCGCGGCGCGCCTCGTCGAGCGGCGTGAGCGCGGTGTCGCCGGCGTCCAGCGCCTGGCGCACCAGCGACTCGGGGATGACTTCGGTGGCCGCCAGCGCCACCGCCTGCTCGATCACGTTCAGCAGCTGGCGCACGTTGCCCGGCCACGGTGCCGACACCAGCAGCTGCGTCGCCTCCGGCGACAGCGCCAGGCGGCCGCGCCGATACCGCTCGGCCAGGCGGGTGAGGAAATGGTTGGCGAGCAGCGGGATGTCTTCGCGGCGCTCGGCCAGCGTCGGGATATAGAGCTTCACCACGTTCAGCCGGTAGTAGAGGTCCTCGCGGAATTCGCCCGAGGCGATCCTCTCCTCGAGCTTGCGGTGGGTCGCGGCGATCACGCGCACATCGACGTCGAAGGACTCGTGCGAACCGACCGGGCGAATTTTTCTTTCCTCGAGAGCGCGGAGGAGTTTTACCTGTAAAGGCAGAGGCATGTCGCCGATCTCGTCGAGGAACAGCGTGCCGCCCTGCGCAGCCTGGAACAGGCCGCGGCGGTCGGCAACGGCGCCGGTGAAGGAGCCTTTCTTGTGGCCGAAGAGCTCGGATTCGAGCAGGCCCTCGGGGATCGCGCCGCAGTTTACCGCCACGAAGGGCGCCTGCCCTCGCGGGCTGGCGCGATGGATGGCGCGGGCGAGCAGCTCCTTGCCGGTGCCGCTCGCGCCGAAGATGCACACCGATGCGTCGGAAGCGGCCACGCGGCGCGCCTGCGAGAGCAGATCCTCCATCGCCGAGGAGCGCGTGATCAGCTCGGCGCGCCACGACTCGAGCTCGCCAGAGGCCGGCGGGCTCGAAAGGCGCATCGCCTCGGCCACGGTGTCGAGCAGCACTTTGGGTTCAAAAGGCTTGGTCAGAAAGCTGAAGACGCCGCGGCGAGTCGCGCTGACGGCTTCCGGGATGGTGCCGTGGGCGGTGAGGATCAGCACCGGCAACGAGGGCGAATCGCGGTGGATGGCATCGAACAGCGCCATGCCGTCCATGCCCTGCATGCGAAGGTCGGTCACCACGACTTGCGGGCGGGATACGGCCAGCGCGGCCAGCGCCGCCTCCCCGGATTCGACCGCGGTAACGGCGTAGCCGGCGGCGCTCAGCCGCATCGCAATCAGCTGCAGCAGGTCCTTGTCGTCGTCGACCAGCAGGACGCGCGGGTTCTCGTTCGCCATTACCTTTACCTCTTCTCTCCGGGAATCCTGCAATTGTTGCGTTGCATCTTTACGCAGCGTCGGCCAAAGCACGCGCCGAACGGCGCGGCAGCGTTACACGAAAATGACCGCCGCCCCCTTCCCCCACGACCGCGATATGGCCGCCGTGCGCCTCCACCAGCTCGCGCGCAATGGCGAGGCCCAGGCCGCTGCCCTTGACGCGGACCGCGCTGCCGTCGGCCTTGGTGCGGCCCCGGAAGAAAAGGTTGAAGACCGATTCGCGCTCTTCAACCGGCACGCCGGGCCCGGTGTCGAGCACCTCGATGATCGCCTCGCCGGCGACCTCGCGAGCGCTCACCGAGACCGTGCCGCCGGCCGGCGTGAACTTCACCGCGTTGGAGATCAGGTTGTCGACGATGGAGCGCAGCTTCTCGGGGTCGGCCTCGACCGTCGCCGCCTGGGCATCGATCGCCAGGCGCAGCCCTTTCGCCTGCGCGGCGAGCTCGTGCGAGTGCGCCGCCTCGTGCACCAGGGCGGAGAGCGAGATCGATTTCACCTCGAGCGAGGCCGCCGCGTGCAGCGCGCGCTGGTAATCGAGCAGCTCCTCGATCAGGCGCTGCAGCTTTACGCTGTTGTCGCGCATGATGCTCACCACCTGGCGCTGCGGCGGCGCGAGCGGTCCGGCGACCTGGTCGTTGAGCAGCTCGGCGCCTTCGCGCAGCGCGGTGAGCGGGGTCTTGAGCTCGTGCGACACGTGGCGCAGGAAGCGGTTCTTCTGCGTCTCGAACTCATCCAGCCGCCGGCGCAGCCAGTCCAGCCTGCGTCCCAGATAGCGCAGATCCTCCGGCCCGCGCACCGCGATCGGGCGCGAGAAGTCGGCGCCGCCGAGCTG
>DATFDV010000119.1:0-3453 GCA_035251855.1 Burkholderiales bacterium
GCCCTCCACCACGCCCGACAGCAGCCCGAGCAGCATGAAGCCCATGTGCGCGATGGTCGAGTAGGCGAGCATGCGCTTCAGGTTCGACTGCGCGATGGCGGCGATGTTGCCGATCGCCATCGACAGCAGCGCCATCAGCGCGAGCATCGGCTGCCAGTCCTGCGCGAGGTCGAGCATGCCGTTCACCAGCAGGCGCACCGCCATCGCGAAGGCGGCAAGCTTCGGCGCCGTGCCGACGAGCAGCGTCACCGCGGTGGGCGCGCCGTGGTACACGTCGGGAATCCACATGTGGAACGGCGCCACGCCGATCTTGAAGGCGAGCCCGGCCACCAGGAACACCAGGCCGAACACCAGGAAGGTACGCTCGCTCGTGCTGGCGGACAGGCGCGCGGCGTGCGACGCCACCTCGTAGACGTTGAGCGTGCCGGTGGCGCCGTAGATCATCGACATGCCGTACAGCAGCAGGCCCGAGGACAGCGCGCCGAGCACGAAGTACTTCATCGCCGCCTCGGTGGCGAGCGCCGACTCGCGGTTCAGCGCCACCAGCGCGTACAGGCACAGCGACATCAGCTCGAGGCCGAGGAACAGGGTGAGGAAGCTCGCCGCGCTCACCATCACCATCATGCCGAGCAGGCAGAACAGCAAGAGCGTGATGAACTCGCCGCGCAGCAGGCCGCGCTCGAGCAGGTACTGGCGCGAGTACACCAGCACCGCGGAGACCGCGGCGTAGCACACCAGCTTCAGGATGTGGCCGAGCGCGTCGGAGACGAACAGCCCGTGGAAGAGAAGCGTGCGCATCCCCTCCGACTCGCGCAGGATGAACAGGCTCGACAGGAAGCAGGCGAGCAGCGTGCCCTGCGCCAGGTAATAGGTGACGCGCCGCAGCGCATCCTTCGAGAAGACGTCGACCAGCATCGTCACGCAGGTGCCGGCCAGCAGCAGCATCTCCGGGAATGCCTGCAGGTGCCTGAGAAATTCCGCCTGGGTCATGTCGGACTCATTTCACAACTTCGGTGCCGCGACGTGGAGCAGAAGTTCCTTCACCGACGCGTGCATTACCTCAGTGAAGGGCAGCGGGTAGACGCCCATGAACAGCACCGCGATCGCCAGGGCGGTCAGGACCGCGGTTTCCCGCCAGTTCAAGTCGACCATTTTGGCCACGTTGGCGTTGGCCACCGCGCCGAAGATCACCCGCTTGTACATCCACAAGGTATACGCCGCGCCGGTGATCAGCGTGGTGGCGGCGACGAAGGCGAGCCAGAAGTTGGCCTTCATCGCCCCCATGATCACCATGAACTCGCCGACGAAGCCACTGGTCGCCGGCAGCCCGGAGTTCGCCATGGCGAACAGCATCATGAAGGCGGCGAACCTCGGCATGGTATTCACCACCCCGCCGTAGTCGCCGATGTTGCGCGTATGCAGGCGGTCGTACATCACTCCGATGCAGAGGAACAGCGCCGCGGAGACGAAGCCGTGCGAGATCATCTGCACCAGGCCGCCCTCGACGCCGTAGGCGTTGAAGACGAAGAAACCCAGCGTGACGAACCCCATGTGCGAGATCGAGGAGTAGGCGATCAGGCGCTTCATGTCGGTCTGCACCAGCGTCACCAGGCCGATGTAGAAGATGGCTACCAGCGACAGGCCGATCATCAGCCAGGCGAGCTCGCGCGACGCATCGGGAAGGATCGGCAGCGAAAAGCGCACGAAACCGTAGGCGCCCAGCTTCAGCAGGATCGCCGCCAGCACCACCGAGCCGCCGGTGGGCGCCTCGGTGTGCGCATCGGGCAGCCAGGTGTGCACCGGCCACATCGGCACCTTGACCGCGAAGGCGAACAGGAAGCCGAAGAAAAGCACCGTCTGCACCCCCAGCGCGAGCGGCAGCTTGTGCCAGTCGATGATGGCGAAGCTGCCACCGGACTTGTTGTACAGGTACAGCATTGCGATCAGCATCAACAGCGAGCCGAGCAGCGTGTAGAGGAAGAACTTGACCGCCGCGTAGACGCGGTTCGGGCCGCCCCACACGCCGATGATGATGAACATCGGGATCAACGTGCCCTCGAAGAACACGTAGAACAGCAGCGCATCCATGGCGGCGAACACGCCGTTGAGGAGGCCGGACATGACCAGGAACGCGCCGTAATACTGGCCGACGCGGCTGTCGATCACCGACCAGCCGGCGATCACCACCAGGATGGTGACGAAGCTGTTGAGCAGGATGAAGAGCAGCGAGATGCCGTCGACGCCGAGGTGGTAGTGGATGCTGAAGCGCTCGATCCACAGCAGCTTTTCCTGGAACTGGAAGCCGGCGCTCTGCGCGTCGAAGCCGGCGTACAGCGGCAGCGTCACCAGGAAACCGAGCAGCGCGCCGGCGAGCGCGACCGCGCGCTGCAGCGGCGCACGCTCGTCGCCGCCCACGGCGAGCACCGCCAGGCCGGCGAGGATCGGGATCCAGATCGACAGCGAAAGGAGCGGCAGGCTCACCGCACGTACCGCCACATCACCCAGGTGAGGCCGCTCAGGATGCCGAACAGGATCAGGAAGGCGTAGGTGTTGAGCAGGCCGGTCTGGAGCAGCCGCACCACGCCGGCAAACCAGCCCACCAGGCGCGCCGAGCCGTTCACCATCGCGCCGTCGATCACCGCCAGATCGCCGCCGCGCCAGAAGCCCTTGCCGAGGTTGCGCGCGCCGCCGGCGAGCAGCCAGGAATAGAGCTCGTCGAAGCCGTACTTGCGCTCGACCAGGCTGTAGGCCGGGCCGAAGAAGCGCGCCACGCGCCCAGGCATTTGGGGGTTCCTCAAGTAAAAATACCAAGCTGTGGCTATGCCGGCGACCGCCAGCCAGAACGGCAGCGCGGTGAAGCCATGCTTGATGAATTCCCAGATGCCGAAGTAGTTCGGGTCCGGCGCCGGCAGGGCGTTGCCGAAGTAGTCGCCGAACACCACGTCGCCGATCAGGTAGCCGGCGAGCACCGACGGGATCGCCAGCAGCACCAGCGGGACGGTGACCACCGGCGGCGATTCGTGCGGCGGATGATGTGCGTCGAAGCGCGGCTTGCCATGGAACGCCATGAACACCAGGCGGAAGGTGTAGGCCGCGGTGACGAACACGCAGGCCACCACGCAGAAATACGCGAAGCCGGCGCCGGGGGTCGGCGAATGGTGGATCGCTTCGATGATCGCGTCCTTGGAGAAGAAGCCGGCGAAGCCCGGGATGCCGGCCGAGGCGATCGCGCCGATCAGCATCGTCCAGTAGGTAAACGGCATGTACTTGCGCAATCCGCCCATGCGGCGCATGTCCTGCTCGTGGTGCAGGGCGATGATCACCGAGCCGGCGGCGAGGAACAGCACCGCCTTGAAGAAGGCGTGCGTCATCAGGTGGAACATCGCCGCCGAGTACGCCGAGGCGCCGAGCGCCGCGGTCATGTAGCCGAGCTGCGAGAGCGTCGAGTACGCC
>DATFDV010000120.1:0-14018 GCA_035251855.1 Burkholderiales bacterium
AGCATCTTGATCTGCCAGATCGGAATGCCGACCGGGCTGTTGATGCTCTTCTCGAAGATCTTCATCGACTCGCTGCCGTACTGCCAGCCCGAGTACATGAGCGAGATCACGCCCGGGAAGAAGAACAGGATGTACAGTACCAGCTCGACGGTGGCCTGCGTGCGCGGGCGCCACAGCCGGTAGAACATGTCGGCGCGCACGTGGCCGCCGCGCGAGAGCGTATAAGCGCCGGCCATGAAGAACAGCGCGCCGTACATGATGTAGCTGAAGTCGAACGCCCAGCTCGTCGGGTTGTTCATCACGTAGCGGACGAACACCTCGTAGGTGGTGCCGAGCATGAGGACGACGATGCACCACGCGAATGCGTGCCCCACGGTCTTGCTGAGCTGGTCGATCGCGTAGATCAGTCGGTTCATGGTCGAAAAATTGGGGTGGCGCTTCTGCCGCCACCCCAATTGCTTACGCTTCTTTCGGCGCTAGCCGTTCAGCTCGGCAGCTTGGTCTTGAACACGTGCTCGTAGCCGAGCTTGTAGTCTGCTTCGTTGAGGAACATGTAATAGGCCACGCGCTTCGCCCACGCGGTCTGCGACTCGACCACTTTCTTGAAGAACGGGTCTTCGTCCTGCAGCTTCTTGTTGACCACGTCCCACGCCGCCAGCTGGGCCTGGAAGATCGACTTCGGCGTACGCGTCACCTTGACCTTGTGCTTCTCCAACAGCACCTGGAGGTCCTTGGAGTAGTTGTCCATCGCCATCCAGAAATTGGAGGCCGATGCGGCCTCGACGCCGTACTTCAGGATCGCCTGCAGGTCCTTCGGGATCGACTCCCACTTCTTCTTGTTGAAGATGATCTCGAAGAATTCCATCGCCTGGTGGAAGCTGCCCATCATGTAATTCTTCGAGGTGTCCTGGGCGCCGAAGCGCGAGTCCGAGGTCGGGTTGTTGTACTCGAAAGCGTCGATCACGCCTTTTTCCATCGCCGGGATGATCTCGCCGCCCGGCAGCTGGGTCACGCGGGCGCCCATCTGCTGGAACAGGTCGGCGGCCAGGCCGACCGTGCGGTATTTGAGGCCCTTGATCTGTTTGGCGTCCGTGACCGGGTTCTTGAACCAGCCGAGCGGCTGGGTCGGCATCGGGAAGGCGAAGAAGCCGACCGCGTTCAGGCCGAGCTTGGTGAGCAGCTCCTGGTAGAGCTGCAGGCCGCCGCCGTTATAGATCCAGGCGAGCGTCTGCTGCGCATCGCAGCCGTTGATCGGGCCCGAGCCGAAGAGCGACGCCACCTTGGATTTGCCGTACCAGTACACCGGCACGGTATGGCCGCCGTCCAGCACGCCCTTGGACACTGCGTCCATCACTTCGAATGGCTTCACCACCGCGCCGGCGAGGAGGTAGTCGATGCGCAGCCGGCCGCCCGACATCTCGTTCACGCGCTTGACGTACTCCTGCGCCATTTCGTTGAAGATGTCCGCGGAGCCCCACGAACCCTGCATCTTGATGACGATCGGCGATTGCGACTTGACGATCATCGGGAAGCCGAGCGCGGCCGCGCCCGTGCCTGCCGCCGCCGCGCCGGTCAGGAACTTGCGGCGCGACGTCGTTGGTTTCTCGTCCTGATTGCTCATTGATTCCTCCTCGTGTGAACGGATGACTGAAGGGCAGCTTGGCGACTGATTCTATAACACAGGCCGAGGGCCCGGCATTCCGCGCTGCGGGACGCTCGCCCTTACTTCTCCCCCGGTTTCTTCGCGCCCTGCGGCCGGACGGCGGGCTTGCCGCCGAAGTAGTGCTTGTAGGCCATCTGCGAGCTGACCTGCGTATCGAGGAACCAGCGCACCGCGCGCTCGGCGAAGCGCCGCTGCGACTCCTCGACCTCGCGAAACAGCGGGTCGTTGCGGCGCTTGCGCGCGGCGGCATCGTGCGACTCGAGCTGGCGCTGCAGCACCGTATCGGGGGTGCGGTAGGCGCGCACCTTGTCCTTGGTATGGAGGTCGCGGTAGTCGCTCGAGTACCGGTCGATGGCCTTCCACGCCATGTCGGCCGAGGCCGCCTCGGCCGCGCCCTCGAGGAGGGCCTGCAGCTTCGGCGGCAGCGAGTCGAACCGGGTCCGGTTGAACAGGATCTCGAGCTGCTCGGCGTTGCGATGATAGCTCTGCAGCATGTACACCTTGGTGATCTCCGCCAATCCCAGGCCGCGGTCGGAGGTGGCGTTGTTGAATTCGGCGCCGTCGAGCAGCGCGCGGTCCATCGCCGGCACGATGCCCTCCGGCGGCAGGGCGTTCACCAGGGCGCCCAGGCCGCCGAACACCTCGATCGACATGCCGACGGTGCGGAACCTGAGCGCCTTGAAGTCCTCGGGCTTGCGGATCGGCTTCCTGAACCAGCCGAGCGGCTGGGTGGGCATCGGCCCGTAGAGGAACGACACCACGCCGGCACCGAGCGCGGCGTAGAGCTTCTCGAGCAGCGCCTTGCCGCCGCCGTACTTGTGCCAGGCGAGCAGCGCATTGGCATCCATGCCGAACGCCGGCCCCGAGCCCCAGAGCGCGAACGCGGGGTGCCTGGCGTAGTGATGATTCAGCGTTCCATGGCCGCCGTCGACGAGGCCCTGGCTGACGGTCTCGAGCAGGCCGAAGGGCTGCGCGGCGGCACCGCCGGGCAACACTTCGATGCGCAGCTCGCCACCGCTCATGGCGCCGACCCTGCGGGCAAAGTCGAGCGCGTACTCGTGCAGGATATCGTTCGCCGGCCAGGCGCTCTGCACGCGCAGCGTCAGCGCGCCTTGCGCCCTGACGATGGCCGGGAAGCCGAGCCCCGCGGCGGCGGATCCGGCGAGAAACCGGCGGCGCGGCGGCCGCGTCTTCGCTGCTCGAGTGCCCATCGGTCTACTCCATCTGTGCAACCGCCACGGCGGGCGCCTCGGCGAGCGACTTGCCGCGCTTGTCGGTGGGATGCCAGCCGACGAGCGCCAGCATCACCAGGAAGCCCGCTACGTACGCCACGGCGACGTGCCAGCCCTGGGCCAGCCAGCGCCCGACCGATCGCGCCTCGGGATAGGTATTGGAGATCGCCACGCCGGCCGATGAGCCGAACCAGATCATCGAGCCGCCGAAGCCGACGGCGTAGGCGAGAATGCCCCAGTCGTAGCCGCCCTGCTTGAGCGCGAGCGCGGTGAGCGGGATGTTGTCGAACACGGCGGAGACAAAGCCCAGTCCGAACGCCGTCTGCCAGGAGGCGGCCGGCAGCTTCTCCACCGGCATCATCGAGGCGATGGTGACCAGCGAGAGCAGGAAGATCGAGCCCTTGATCGCCTCGGGCAGCAGGCGCCATTCGGGCTTGCGCAGCGGCGCGCAAGCGAGGATCGCCACCCAGACGGCGGCGCCGATCACCGGGAAACGATCCAGCACCGCCGGAAAGACGAGGTTGCAAATCACATTGGCGGCGATCGCGGACACCAGAATGAAGCCGACGATGCCGACGCGCGTCCAGTCGATGGCAATGCCGGCCGGGGCATCCCGTACGATCGGCGCGTAGGCATGCTGCTGCCGGGCCGCGACCAGGCCGCTCACCACCAGCGCCACGCTGGCGGCGACATACGCGTCGATGACCGCAATCGGGCTGACCCCGTCGATCCACATCATGGTGGTGGTGGTGTCGCCCACCACGCTGCCGGCGCCGCCGGCGTTGGAAGCGGCCACGATCGCCGCGAGGTAGCCGATATGCACCCGCTTGCGGAACACCACGCCCGCCATCGTGCCGCCGATCAGCGCCGCGGCGATGTTGTCGAGGAACGAGGACAGCACGAACACCATCACCAGCAGGACGAAAGCCCCCTTCCAGTCGTCGGGCAGGAAGCGCGGCAGCACGTCGGGCACTCGGCTTTCCTCGAAATGGCGCGAGAGCAGCGCGAAGCCCAGCAGCAGGCCGAGCAGGTTGGCGAGGATCACCCACTCGTGCGCCATGTGCAGCGCGAGGCCGCCCGGTCCCGGGCCGGTCTTGAACCCGGTGAAGCCGAGCTTGTAGAGCGTGATCACCGCCAGGCCGGTGAGCGCGACCTGCAGCGTGTAGCGGTGGAAGAGCGCCACCCCGAGCAGCGTGAGCGCGAACAGGATGAAATCGACCGGGATGCCCGCCAGGCTCATGCCTTCAGCGCGACCAGCACCTCGTCCAGCATCTTCTTCGCGTCGCCGAACAGCATGCGGTTGTTGTCCTTGTAGAAGAGCGGGTTGTCCACGCCGGCGTAGCCCGAGGCCATGCTGCGCTTCATGACGACCGAGGTTTTGCCTTTCCACACCTCGAGCACCGGCATGCCGGCGATCGGGCTCGACGGATCCTCCTGCGCCGCCGGGTTCACGATGTCGTTGGCGCCGATCACCATCGCCACGTCGGTGTCGGGGAAGTCGGCGTTGATCTCGTCCATCTCCATCACGATGTCGTAGGGCACCTTCGCCTCGGCCAGCAGCACGTTCATGTGCCCGGGCATGCGGCCGGCGACCGGGTGGATGCCGAAGCGCACGTTGACGCCCAGCTCGCGCAGGTGGCGGGTGATCTCGTACACGGTGTGTTGGGCCTGCGCCACCGCCATGCCGTAGCCCGGCACGATGATCACGTTCTTCGCCGCGCGCAGCAGCTCGGCGGTCTCCACGGCGCTGATCGGCGTGACTTCGCCCGCAGGTGCCGCACCTGAGGGGGCGGGCGTTTCGCCCCCGGTTCCAAATCCGCCGGCGATGACGCTGACGAAGTTGCGGTTCATCGCGCGGCACATGATGTAGGAGAGGATCGCGCCGCTCGAGCCGACCAGCGCGCCGGTGACGATGAGCAGGTCGTTCGACAGCATGAAGCCGGTGGCCGCCGCCGCCCAGCCCGAATAGCTGTTCAGCATCGACACCACCACCGGCATGTCGGCGCCGCCGATCGCCATCACCATGTGGACGCCGAAGGCGAGCGCGATCGCGGTCATGATGAGGAGCGGCACCATCCCGCCCGGCACGGTGGTGGCGCCGACGAACCGCGTGCCGAGCCAGATCACCAGCAGCAATCCGGCGAGGTTGACCCAGTGGCGGCCCGGCAGCAGCAGCGGCTTGCCGCTGATCTTGGCCGAGAGCTTGCCGAAGGCGATCACCGACCCGGAGAAGGTCACCGCGCCGATCAGCACGCCGATGTAGATCTCCGCCTGGTGGATGGTGCGCTCGGCGCCCTTGAAATGCGCGGTGGCGGCCGGGTCGATGAAGTTGGCGAATCCCACCAGCATGGCGGCGAGGCCGACCAGGCTGTGCATCAGCGCCACCAGCTCGGGCATCTGCGTCATCTTCACCACGCGCGCCGCATACAGGCCGAGCGCCGCGCCCACCGCCATCGCGCCGACGATCCAGGGAAGGCCGGCTGGCGAGACCTGCGGGCCGAGCACCGTGGCGAGCACCGCGATCGCCATGCCGATCATGCCGTAGAGATTTCCGCGGCGCGACGATTCCGGGTTGGAGAGGCCGCCCAGGCTCAGGATGAACAGGATGGTGGCGCCCAGATAGGCGACGCTCGCGAGGGTGCTGTCCATCGGGCGCTACTTCCGGAACATCTGCAGCATGCGCTGGGTCACCGCGAAGCCGCCGAACATGTTGATGCTGGTGAGCGCGATGGCGAGCAGCGCGAGGCCGAGGATCCACAGCTCCGGGCGCTCCGGGCCGAACTCCTCGAGCGGCGGGGCCACCTGCACCAGGGCCCCGATGGCGATGATGCTGCTGATCGCGTTGGTGACGCTCATCAGCGGCGTGTGCAGCGCGGGCGTCACGTTCCACACCACCATGTAGCCGACGAAGCACGCCAGCACGAAGACCGTGAAGTGGGTGAGGAACGCCGGCGGCGCATTGTTGCCGATGAAGAGAAAGAGCAGCGTGCCGACGGTGAAGACAATCACGGTGGACCTGGTGGAGGCCGGCGCGCTCGGCTTCCCGTGTGCGGATGCCTTGGCCGGTAGCGCCGCCTTTACCGGTGGCTTCGGCGGCGCGGCCGAAAGCTTGGGCGCCGGCGGCGGCCAGGTGATGCTGCCCTCCTTGACCACCGTAGTGCCGCGGATTACCTCGTCATCCATGTTGACGTGCAGCGCGCCGTCCTTCGCCTTGCACAGCTCCTCGGCGAGGCGCAGGAGGTTGGTGGCGTAGAGGGTACTCGACTGCTTCGCCAGCCGGCTCGGCAGGTCGGTGTAGCCGATGATGGTGACGCCGTGGCGCACCGCCATCTCGCCGGGGACGGTGAGCTCGCAGTTGCCGCCCTGCTCGGCGGCCAGGTCCACGATCACGCTGCCGGGCCGCATGGAGCGCACCATCTCCGCGCTGATCAGCTTGGGCGCGGGCTTGCCCGGGATCAGCGCGGTGGTGATGATCACGTCCACTTCCTTCGCCTGGCGGGCGAACACCTCGCGCTGCGCTTTCTGGAAGCCTTCGCTCATGACCTTGGCGTAGCCGCCGGTGCCCGCGCCTTCTTCGACGTACTCCACGCCGATGTACTCGCCGCCGAGCGACTTGATCTGGTCGGCCACTTCCGGCCGCGTATCGTTCGCGCGTACGATCGCGCCCAGGCCGGAGGCGGCGCCGATCGCCGCCAGTCCCGCCACGCCGGCGCCGATCACGAACACCTTGGCCGGCGGCACCTTGCCGGCGGCGGTGATCTGCCCGGTGAAGAAGCGGCCGAAGGCGTGCGCCGCCTCGATCACCGCACGGTAGCCGGCGATGTTGGCCATCGAGGAGAGCGCGTCGAGCTTCTGCGCGCGCGAGATGCGCGGCACGCTGTCCATCGCCAGCACGGTGGCCTTGCGCGCGGCCAGCGCCTCCATCAGCTGCGGGTTCTGCGCCGGCCACAGGAAGCTCACCAGGGTTGCGCCTTCGCGCAGGCGCCCGAGCTCATCGGGACTCGGCGCGCGAACCTTGAACAGGATCTCGGCGCGGGCCCAGACGTCAGTGACCACCTCGGCGCCCGCCGCCCGATAGCTGTCGTCCGAGAAGTTCGCTGCGTCGCCGGCGCCGCTCTCCACCGCGACGCGGAAGCCGAGCTTGATCAGCTTCTCGACCACCTCGGGCACGGTGGCGACGCGTTTTTCGCCCGCGGCGGTCTCGCGCGGGACGCCAATCAACTGCCCGGTCGGCTGCGACATCGGATTTTTCCCTGAAGCGGTGGCGCGAATTCTACCGCGCCACCAGAACCCGCTCGACGAGCTCGAACGCCGCGTGCACCAGGAGCGCGAGCACCGCCGCGGGCAGCGCGCCGGCCAGCAGCACGGCGTGATCGTTCAGCGCCAGCCCCTGCACGATGCGCTCGCCGAAGCCGCCGGCGCCGATGAAGGCGGCGATGGTGGCGGTGCCGACGTTGATCACCGCCGAGGTTTTCACGCCGGCCATGATCGTCGGCAGCGCCAGTGGAAGCTCCACTTTCGCCAGGATGGTCCGCCGCGCCAGCCCGAGCGCGGTCGCCGCCTGCACCATGCCGCGCGGCACTTCCAGCAGCCCGGTGTGGGTGTTGCGGGTGATCGGCAGCAGCGCGTAGAGAAAGAGTGCAATCAGCGCCGGCCATACGCCGATCGAGCCGGTCACCGGGATCAGGAACGCCAGCAGCGCGAGCGCCGGGATGGTCTGCACCAGGCCGGCCAGCAGCAGCACCGGCTGCGCGATCCAGCGCACGCGCGAGGCGAGCAGACCGAGCGGGATGCCGATCAGGGCGGCCATCGCGAGCGAGGCGAACACCAGCCAGAGGTGCTGCGCGGCCAGGCGGCCGAAGTCGGGGGCGAACAGCGCCGGCCACAGGCCGCGGCGCGTCTCGATCCTGGATCCCAGGTATTCGCGCGCGACGTCGGCGAACGCCACCTTGTCGATCTCGGCGCGCGCGTTGAGCTGCACCATGGTCTGTGCATCGATTTTGCCTTCGAGCTTCCGCAAGGCTTCGAACTCCCGTGGAAAGCGCGCCGGGATGTCCGCACGATGGAGCAGCACCGCGTCATAAGCCGGAAAAAAGCGCCGGTCGTCGTCGAGGGCGAGGATGTCATAGCGCTCGATCTTGGCGTCGGTGGTGTACAGGTCCATGACGTCGATCTCGCCGGCGGCCAGCGCCTCGTAGGCGATGCCGTGGTCGAGGCCGCGCGGCTGCTGCGGCAGGCCGTAGGCGCCCTGCAGGCCGGGCCAGCCGTCGCGCCGGCCGATGAACTCGTGCGAAAGGCCGAAGCGCAGCGCGGGGTGCTTCGGCAGGTCGGAGAGCTTGCGAATCCCCAGCCGCTCGGCGTCCTTGCGCCGCATGCCTAGGGCATAGCTGTTGCTGAAGCCCAGAGGAATGGACGTGGCGAGCCCTTGTGGCGCCAATCGACGGTTGATGCCCGCAAGATCAAAGCGCTCCTCCGACTTGAGGATCTCGCGCGCAATGGTGCCGGTGTACTCGGGATAAACGTCGATCGCGCCCGCCTTGAGCGCCTCGAGCAGGATCGCGGTGTTACCCAGGCCGGCCTTGTGCGTGCCCTTCGCCGTCTGGCTGACGATCTCGCCCAGCACGTAGGACTCGGTGAAGCGCTTGGAGCCGACCGTCAGCGTCTGCGCGCTAGCCGGAATGCAGACCGATAGCGCGCACAGCGCGATGATCTTTTTCATCTCTCCCTCCCAGAAACTGCAGCCTGGCCAGGCTGGCGTAGAGCCCGCCCTGCCCGATCAGCTCGGCGTGCGTGCCCTGGGCGACGATCGCGCCGCGCTCGAGCACCACGATGCGATTGGCGGTCTGCACGGTAGCGAGGCGGTGCGCGATGGCGAGCGTGGTGCGGCCCTGCGCGAGCGCTTCCAGGCCCTGTTGCACCAGGCGCTCGGCCGCCGCATCGAGCGAGCTGGTCGCCTCGTCGAGCAGCAGGATCGGCCGGTCGGCGAGCAGCGCGCGCGCGATCGACAGGCGCTGCTTCTGGCCGCCCGACAGCGTGACGCCGCGCTCGCCGAGCGGCGTATCGAGCCCCTGCGGCAGGCGCTCGATGAACTCGAGCGCGCAGGCCTTCTCGCACGCGGCGAGCACGGCTTCGCGCGTGGCTTGCGGCCGGCCGTAGCGCACGTTCTCGAGCACGCTGGAGGCGAAGATCACCGGTTCCTGCGGCACCACCGCCACCAGGCCGCGCGCGGCGCGCGGCTCCATGCGCCGCAGGTCGACGCCGCCGATGCGCACCGCGCCCTGCTGCGGGTCGTAGAAGCGCAGCAGCAGGGCGAACGCGGTGGACTTGCCCGCGCCCGAGGGCCCGACCAGCGCGACGCGCTCGCCGGGCTCGATGGTCAGCGTGAAGCGCGCCAGCGCCGCGCTCTGAGGTCGCGAGGGATAGGCGAAGGTGAGGCGGTCGAATTCGATCCCGAGCGGTGAATGTTGCGCAGGTGCAACGACGGGCGTGGGCGCGACGATGCGCGGCACGGTGTCGAGCAGCTCGACCAGGCGCTCGCTCGCGCCGGCGGCGCGCTGCAGCTCGCCCCAGACCTCCGCCACGGTGCCGGCGCCGGCCGCGACCACCGCGGCGTAGAACACGAACGCGGCCAGCTCGCCCTGGCTCAGGCGCCCGGCCATCACGTCATGGCCGCCGATCCACAGGATGATGCCGACCGCGCTGAAGGCGATCAGGATCACCGCGGAAATCAGGAACGCCTTGTGCGCGATGCGCTCGACGCCGGCGCGGTAGGCCGCCTCGGCGTGGCGCGCGAAGCTCGCGCGGTCGAGGTCCTCGTGGGCGTAGGCCTGCACGGTGCGGATCTCGTGCAGCGCCTCGTCGACGTAGGCCGAGACGTCGGCGACGCGGTCCTGGCTTTCGCGCGACAGGCGCCGCACCCGCCGGCCGAGGAGCAGGATCGGCAGCAGGGTGGCCGGCGCGCCCACCAGCACCAGCAGCGCCAGCTTCCAGCTGGTGATGAACAGCATCACCGCGGCGCCGGCCATCATCAGCCCGTTGCGGACGAACATCGACAGCCCGTAGCCGACCACCTGCTGCAGCAGGGTGGCGTCGTTGGTCAGCCGCGACATCAGCTCGCCGGTGCGCGCGCTCTCGAAAAAGGCCGGCTCGAGGCCGAGCAGATGGTCGAACACCGCGCGGCGCAGGTCGGTGACCACGCGCTCGCCGACGCTCATCATGAAATAGAAGCGCGTCCAGGTGGCGGCGGCATACAGCGCCACCACCGCGATCATCGCCGCGAGCGCCTGGTCGAGCAGCCGGGGGTCGCCGCTGCCGAAGCCCCGATCGACCACGTACTGCAGGC
The DNA here is from genome assembly GCA_035251855.1 of Burkholderiales bacterium. Lineage (GTDB taxonomy): Bacteria > Pseudomonadota > Gammaproteobacteria > Burkholderiales > SG8-39 > SCGC-AG-212-J23. The sequence continues at coordinate 10,238 of DATFDV010000120.1, forward strand.
CGCGGCCGAGCGCGAGCACGCACCCGGCGGCGACCAGCAGGGCGAGCGCGGCGACGGCAATACGCGCGCGATACGGCCACAGGAAGCGTGCCAGTCCGGCGAAGCGCGCGAGGCTCATCGCCCGAAGAAGCGCACCTGGTTGCGGCCGAGTTCTTTGGCGCGGACCATCGCCGCGTCGGCGTTGCGCAGCAGCGCCTCACCATCGCCGCCATCGGCGGGGAACACGGACACCCCGATGCTGGCCGCCAGGCGCAGGCGGCGGCTGCCGAGGCGGAACTCCGCCGCCAGCGCCTGCTGGAGCTTTTCGGCGATTACGCGGCAGTCGGCCTTTTCCTTGAGGTCGCACACCACCAAAGCGAACTCGTCGGCGCCGGCGCGCGCGAGCGTATCGGCCTTGCGCACGCACGCCGCCAGGCGCTGCGCCACCTCGCGCAGCACCGCATCGCCCGCACCATGGCCGAGGGTGTCGTTCACCTGGCGGAAGTCGTCGAGCCGCACCAGCAGGGTGGCCACCATGCGGTCGCGGCGCTGGGCGAGGCGGATCGCCTGGCGCAGGCGGTCGTCGAGCAGCCGCCGGTTGGGCAGGCCGGTCAGGGTGTCGTGGTAAGCGAGGAAGCGCGCCGCCTGCTCGGCGCGGCGCAGCTCGGTGATATCGGCGATCAGCTCCACGCTGCCGCCGCCCTCGAGCTTGCGCACCGTGCGGCGCAGCCAGCGGCCGTCGGCGCTTTGATACTCGGCGGCCTCGCTGCGCGCGGCGGGGTTGAGACGCTCGTACAGGTCGCTGCTCGCGAGCAGCCGGCCCTCGGCGCTCCAGATTGCCACCGCATCGGGAAAGGTCTTGATCGCTTCGCGCAGCAGCCGCAGCTCGTCGGCCTTGCTCACGCGCCCGCTCTCACACTCTTTCGACTTGCACCCTGCAGTCGTAGAACGTGGCGCCGCCGCCGAGGTCGGCGGTGCGCTGCGAGGTCAGATTGTTGGCGTTGCCGCCGTCGGGCGCGTACTTTTTCCACCAAACGGACGGCGCGACAACTACGCCCGGGCGCGGCTTGCCGTTGACGCGCGCGCGCAGCCGGTGGCTGCCGCGGTCGTTGAACACGCGCACCATGTCGCCGTCGGCGATGCCGCGCGCCGCGGCGTCGCGCGGGTGCAGGTCGAGGTGCGGCTCGCTCTCGAACTCCCGGAAGCGGGCGACGTTGGCGAAGGTGGAATTGAGGAAGTGGCGCGCCGGCGGCGAAAGGAATGCCAGGGGATACTTCTTTTCCAGCTCGGCGTCCCCCGCTTCGGCCGGCGGGTTGTAGAACGGCAGCGGATCGATGCCCTGCTTCTCGAGCCAGGCGCTGCGGAACTCGCACTTGCCCGACGGCGTCGGGAACCCGCCCTGCGCGAAGGGCGCGAAGCGCTCGGGCACATCCAGCTTCTGCCAGCCGGTTTCCTTCAGGCGCTCCCAGGACGTGCCGTTGAGCGCGGTGCGGCACAGGTCCTCGTCCGAATCGCGAAAGCACGGCTCCTCGAACCCCAGGCGTGCGGCGAGCCTGCGGAACACCTCGGAATTCGGCAGCGACTCGCCCACCGGCGCGATCGCCGGGTTGTTGGCGAGCATGTAAAGGTGGCCGTAGGCCTTGTGCACGTCATAGTGCTCGAGCTGGGTGGTCGCCGGCAGCACGATGTCGGCATAGTCGGCGGTGTCGGTCTGGAAATGGTCCATCACCACGGTGAACAGATCCTCGCGCGAGAACCCGGCGATCACCTTCTCCGAGTCCGGGCACACCGCGACCGGATTATTGTTGTAGACCAGGGTCACGCGCACCGGCGGCTCGGCCGAGGTGAGGGCGTCGCCGAGCGCCGAGTGGTTGATGACGCGCGGCCGGCGGCCGGCGAGCAGATCGGGCCGCTCGAGCCCGGCATGGTCGAAGCGGAAGAAATCCGCGGTGGTGAGCACGATGCCGCCCGCCGCCTCGCGCCAGGCCCCGGTGAGCGCCGGCAGGCAGGCGATGGTGCGCGCGGCGATGCCGCCGCCGGCGTGGCGCTGCATGCCGTAGTTGAGGCGGATCGCGGCCGGCTTGACGCTGCCGTACTCGCGCGCGAGCTGCACCACTTCGTCGACGCTGATGCCGCAGGTCGCGGCAGCCCACGCCGGCGAATAGTTGTCGAGGACTTTCTTCTTGAGCTCTTCGTAGCCCAGCGTGTACTTGCCGATGTACTCGCGATCGATCAAGCCCTCGCTGATGAGCACCTGCATCATGCCGAGCGCGAGCGCGCCGTCGGTGCCCGGCAGAAGCGCGATGTGCTGGCTGCATTTCTCGGCCGACAGGCTGCGGTACGGATCGATGGCCACGATCTTCGCGCCGCGGCGCTTGGCCGCCTGCACGCGCGACCACAGGTGCAGGTTGGAGACGATCGGGTTGGCGCCCCAGAGGATGATCAGGCGCGCCTCGTCGAAGCGCTCCGGGTCCATGCCGACGGAGCCGCCGAGCGTCGCCTTCAGCCCGAACTTTCCCGCCGAGGAGCACAGCGTGCGGTCGAGCAGCGAGGCGCCGAGCTTGTAGAAGAAGCGCCGGTCCATCGACATGTACTGCACCATGCCCATCGTGCCGGCGTAGCTGCACGGCAGGATGGTCTCGGGATTGTCGGCCGCGGCCGCTTTCAGCCGCGCGGCGATTTCATCCAGCGCCTGGTCCCAGCTGATGCGGCGGAATTTGCCTTCCCCTTTCTTCCCAATCCTTTTCAAGGGGTGGGTCAGCCGGTCGGGCGCATAGGTGCGTTCGAGGTAATGCGCGACCTTGGTGCACAGCGTGCCTTCGGTAAACGGCATTTCCGGGTCGCCCTGGATCTTCGTGGCGATGCCGTCTTCCACCGTCACCAGCATTGCGCACGTATCCGGACAGTCGTGGGGACACGCCACGCGAACCATCTTTGGAGCCACTTCACCCATCTGACGATTCTACGCCAGCGCTGCGTCCACCAGCTCGATCCAGTGCCGCACTGGCGTGGCGGTGGGTTCCTGCAGATGCGCCAGGCAGCCGATGTTGGCGGTGGCGATCGCCTGCGGGCCGCCCTCCTCCAGCGCGGCGAGCTTGCGCGCGCGCAGCTCGCCGGCGATGGCGGGCTGCAGCAGCGAATAGGTGCCGGCGGAGCCGCAGCAAAGGTGGGCGTCGCGCACCGGCGTGAGCTCATAGCCGACGCGGCTCAGCAGCGCCTCGACCTTGCCGCGGATCTGCTGGCCGTGCTGCAGGGTGCAGGGCGAATGGAACGCGACCCGCCCGCGGTTGCGGCCGGCCGGCAGCGCCGCCGGATCGATGACCTCGCTCAGGTCGCGCGTCATCGCCGAAATGCGCTCCGCCTTGCCGCGGTAGGCGGCGTCGGTGGCGAGCAGGTGGACATAGTCCTTCACGGTGGCGCCGCAGCCGCTCGCCGTCATCACGATCGCCTCCGCTTCGCGGCCGCAGGCCACCGGCCACCAGGCGTCGATGAGGGCGCGCATGTCGTCGCGCCCCGCTTCCTGGTAGTTGAGGTGGAAGCGCACCGCGCCGCAGCAGCCGGCGCCGGGGACTTCGAGCAGCGAGATGCCGATGCGGTCGAGCACGCGCGCGGCGGCGGCGTTGGTGGCGGGCGAGAGCGCCGGCTGCACGCAGCCTTCCAGCACGAGCATCTTCCGGGGGTGATCGCTCTGCGGCCACGGCTGCGCCGGGGCGGGCGCGGCGGGCACCTTCCTCCTGAGAGCCTCCGGCAGGAGCGGTCTTGCGAGCTGTCCCAGTTTCAGCAGCGGGTTGAACAGCGCCGG
>DATFDV010000121.1:0-40309 GCA_035251855.1 Burkholderiales bacterium
CTGCAGGCCGCGGTGCTGAAGGCCGGCAAGGAAGCCGGCGCTTACGGCCGCAAGATCGAGTCGAGCGAGGACGAGGAAAAGCTGGTGAAGCTCGAGAAGGAGGGCAAGCTCAAGCGGGTGCCGTTCTCCGACCGCGCGCAGATGAAGAAGCTGGTGGACCCGGTGATGGCCGAGTACGCCAAGGAAATCGGCGCGCAGCAGATCCTGGCGAAAATCAACAGCATCAAATAGCTTTTGAAACGACGGCGGCGCCCCGCGGTGCCGCCGTTTTTTTGTGTTTAGAAAAATAACCGCCTGGTATAGCCGCCTGCTGTCGTGGCTGCTGGTCGCCTCGGTGGCGGTGCTGATCATCCCGGTCTCGCTGCAGATCTTCTCGCGCTATACCGCGCTCATCCCGAGCTACATCTGGACCGAGGAGCTGGCGCGCTTCTGCTTCATCTGGTCGATCATGATCGGCGCCATGGTCGGCATCCGTGAAGGCACGCACTTCGTCGTCGACCTGTGGCCGCCGCTCAACCCGCGCCTGCAGGCGGCGATTCGCCTGGTGGCGAGCGTGTTCGTGCTGATCTTCGCCTGGGTGTTCCTGTGGTGGGGCATCGACTTCACCCGCTTCGCGCTCAACCGCATCTCCGAGCTCGCCGAGCTGCCGCTCTGGTATATCCACGCGCCCTGGCCGCTGGCCGGCCTGACGTGGCTGCTGTTCCTGGGCGAGCAGATGTGGGACGACGCGCGCGTGCTGATGGGTAAGGCGCCCGGAAAATCTCCGGATCCGAAAGACCCAACATTAGGAAGCATTTCGTGAGCGGCGCGACGGTTCTCGATCCGGGCACCGCCAGCATCATCATGTTCGGCGTGTTTTTCACCCTGCTGGTGCTGCGCGTGCCGGTTGCGTTCGCGCTCGGTCTCGCCTGCCTGCCGGTGTTCCTGATCGAGGACCGCCTCACGCCGCAGAACCTGGTGCAGGAAACCTTCAACGCCTACAACTCCTTCATCCTCCTGGCGGTGCCCTTCTTCCTGCTCACCGCCAACCTGATGAATGTGGGCGGCATCACCACGCGCCTGGTGCGCCTGTCGCGCGACCTGGTGGGGCACTTTCCGGGCGGCCTCGCGCAGGTGAACGTGGTGCTGTCGATCTTCTTCGCCGGCATTTCGGGATCATCGACCGCGGACGCCGCCAGCCAGTCGAAGATCTTCATCGACGCGCAGCGGAAAGAGGGATACGACGACAGCTTCTCGGTCGCCATCACCGCGGTGTCGTCGGTGCTCGCGGTGATCATGCCGCCGTCGATCCTGATGATCGTTTGGGGCGGCCTGCTCACGGTGTCGATCGGCGGCCTGTTCCTCGCCGGCATCCTGCCGGGCCTGCTGATCGCGGCGGCGCAGATGGCGACGGTCCATGCCTACGCGGTGCGCCGTGGCTATCCGACCTATCCACGCGCCACGCTGCTCGAGACCTTCAAAGCCATCGGCGTCGCGGTGCCGGCGCTGATGACGCCGTTCATCATCATCGGCGGCAAGATCTTCGGCTGGTTCACCGCCACTGAGTCGGCGTGCATCGCGGTGCTCTATGCCGCGGCGCTCACCATGCTGGTGTACCGGGAAATGAACCTGAAAGGCCTGCACCACGCGCTGCTCGAGACCGGGCGGCTCACCGGCGTGGCGTTATTCTGTGTCGGTACCGCGTCCGCATTCGGCTGGCTGCTCGCTTATTACCAGATCCCGAAGGCGCTGCTCGAGAACGTGGCTACCTGGGGCATGGGCCCGATCCTCACCGGCTTCTTCATCGCCGGGGTGTTCCTGGTGGTCGGCTGCTTCCTCGACGCCATCCCGGCGATCGTCATCGTCGGCACGGTGCTCGAGCCGCTTGCCCGCAGCGTCGGCATGGATCCGATCCACTTCGCGATGGTCGGCATCGTGTCGCTCGCCTTCGGCCTGGTGACCCCGCCTTACGGCCTGTGCCTCATGATCTCGGCGCACATTGCCGGGATTCGCATCATCGATGCGCTGAAGGATGTGATGCTCATGCTGATCCCGATGTTCGTGGTGCTCGCGCTGATCATCATCTTTCCGCAGATCCCGCTGTTCCTGCCGAAGCTGTTCCCGCCGGGCACGCTCTGATGGAGCTTTCGCTCAATACGGCGACCGTGCGCAAGCAGTGGAACCTCGCGCAGATGATCGATGGCTGCGCGCGCCACGGCATCCGCGGCATCGCTCCCTGGCGCGACCAGGTCGAGCAAATGGGTTTGCAGCAAGCCAAGAAGTCCATCCGGGAAAAAAACCTTGTCGTCACTGGCCTGTGCCGCGGCGGCTTCTTCACCGCCAAGGACTGGCGTGACGACAACCGGCGCGCCATCGAGGAGGCGCACGAGCTCGGCGCGCAATGCCTGGTGCTGGTGGTGGGCGGGCTGCCGCAAGGCTCCAAGGACCTGATCGGCGCGAGGAACCAGGTGCGCGACGGCATCGCCGCGATCCTGCCGGAGGCGCGCAAGGCAGGCGTGCCGCTCGCCATCGAGCCGCTGCATCCCATGCAGGCGGCCGAGCGTGCGTGCATCAACACGCTCGAGCAGGCGCTCAACCTGTGCGACATCCTCGGCGAGGGGCTGGGCGTCGCGGTCGACGTCTACCACGTGTGGTGGGACCCCAAGCTGCAAAGCCAGATCGAGCGCGCGGGCAAGGCGCGGCTGCTCGCCTACCACATCTGCGACTGGCTCTCGCCGACGCGCGACCTGGTGAGCGATCGCGGCATGATGGGCGACGGCGTAATCAATCTGCCCCTGATCAGGCGCTGGATCGAAAAGGCGGGATACGCGGGCTTCCAGGAGGTCGAAATCTTTTCCGAGCTCGACTGGTGGAAGCGCGACCCCGACGAAGTGCTCAGGACTTGCAAGGAAAGGCTACCCCAATGCTAGGCGCGGTGTTCTGTGGCAACCGGAAAGTCGAAATCCGCAAATTCGCCGACCCGACGCCGGGCCCGGGCGAAGTGGTGATCGAGATGAAGGCCTCGGGCATGTGCGGCTCGGACCTCAAGTTCTACCGCTCGGCGCCGGGCGAGGCGCAGAAGTCGCTCGGCTTCAGCGCCGATGCGGAACCCTTCATCGGTGGCCACGAGCCCTGCGGCATAGTCGCGGCGCGCGGCCCGGGCGTCTCGGAGCGCGAGGCGCCGATCGGCCAGCGCGTAATGGACCACCACTATTCCGGCTGCGGCGTGTGCAAGCACTGCCGCGTCGGCTGGTCGCAGCTCTGCAAGGCCGGAATCACGGTGTACGGCGTCACCGCGCACGGCGGCCATGCCCAGTACCTCAAGGTGCCAGCGCGTACGCTGGTGCCGCTTCCCGAGGAGCTTTCCTTCGTTGCAGGCGCCGCGGTGTCGTGCGGCACCGGCACTGCCTACGGCGCGCTTCGCCGTATGCACCTCGCCGGCGGCTCGACGCTCGCGGTGTTCGGCCAGGGACCGGTCGGCCTCAGCGCCACCGTGCTGGGCGCGAAGATGGGGGCGAGGGTCATCGCAGTGGAGAACAATGCCGAACGGCGCGCGCTGGCGAAGAAATTCGGCGCGGCGCATGCGCTGGAATCGGAAGAGCCGATCAGAGAGATCACCAAGGGCGAGGGCGTGGATCTCGCCCTGGACACGACCGGCGTATCCGCCGCGCGGATCGCCGCGATCCGCTGCGCGAAGACCTGGGGCACGGTGTGCTTCGTCGGCGAGGGTGGCGACGTGACTATCAACGTCAGCCCCGACATGCTGCGCAAGCAGCTGACGATCATCGGCTCGTGGACCTTCAGCGCGATGGGGCAGCTGGAGTGCGCCCGCTTCGCGGTCGACAACGGCATCGACGTCGACGCGCTGTTTTCACACCGCTGGAAGCTCGAGCAGGCCGATGAGGCGTACCGATTGTTCGACACGCAATCGACCGGCAAAGGGGTCATCGTTTTCTAAAGGAGAAGGAAATGAAAGTCGCACTGGCGGCACTCGCCGTGAGCATGATGTTGTCGATTCAGAATTCCGAAGCGCAAACCAAGCTGCGCTACGCCCACGTCGGCGTGGCGAACGCGCCGCAGACGCTTTACGCCGACGAGGTGGCGAAGCTGGTCAAGGAGCGCACCAACGGCCGGGTCGAGATCCAGGTGTTCGCCAACTCGCAGCTCGGCGGGGTGAACGAGATGGTCGACGGCGTGCGCTCCGGGGCCATCCAGATCGCCCACCACGACTTCGGCTCGCTCGGGCGCATCGTGTCCAACACCGCGGTGTTCAACACCCCGTTCATGTACCGCGACGTGGACCATGCGATGCGCGCCACCGACCCGGCGCTGTCGCCGGCGCTGCGCGAGATCAACCAGGAGCTGATGCAGAAGGGCAACATGCGCATCGTCGCCGCGCTGTTCCAGGGCACACGCCAGCTGACGTCGAAGGAGAAGGTGCTCTCGGTCAAGGACATGCAGGGCAAGAAGTACCGCGGCGTGCCGATCAAGCTATGGTCATCGATGCTGACGGGCATGGGCGCCGTGGCCACGCCGGTGGAGGTGTCCGAGCTCGCCACCGCGCTAGCGACCGGCTTGGTGGTCGGCCAGGAGAACCCACTGCCCAACATCTACAACTTGAAGCTGTACGAGGTGCAGAAGTACGTGATGCTCACCGGCCACATGCAGTCGATCCTGTCGGTGTTCGTCAACGAGCGCGCCTGGCAGCAGATCCCGGCCGCCGACCGCAAGATCGTCGAAGCCACCATGATCGAGGTCGGCAAAAAGACGGTGGACTGGGACCGCGAGACCGCCGCCAAGTACCGCAAGGACCTCGAGGCGAAGGGCATGGTGTTCGTCGAGCAGAAGGACGGCCTCGACGTCGAGGGCTTCCGCAAGGCGGTGCTCGCGCAGGTGAACAAGGATTTCCCGGAATGGGGAAAGTACATCGAACAAATCCGCGCCGTTAAATAGTTTGGAGTTCATGAGGAAAGCGGTCAGGAGGGCGAGCTTCGTCCTCCTCGCCGCGCTGGTCGTCACGCCGCTCGCGCAGATCACGATGCGTGGCGTATTCAACGTGCCGCTCGCCGGCGCGGAGGAGCTCGCCAAGTACTTGCTGATCTGCCTCACCTTTCTCGCCGCCTCGTACGTGACGCACCAAGGCGGCCAGATCCGCATGGAGGAGTTCCAGTTCCTCCTGCCGCCGAAGCCGCGCTGGATCCTGCAGCTCGCGATCGAGGCCAGCGGCGTCGCGGTGTTCGGCGTGCTGTTCGTCGCCTCGGTGGTGACGGTGACGCGCAACCTGAACAGCGTCACGCCGGTGCTGGAGATTCCGTTCCTGCTGTTCTTCGCGCCGCTGGTGCTGGGCTCGCTGCTGCTGGCGGTGGAGACGCTCGCCATGCTGGTGCATACCTGGCGCACGCGGCGTCCCGAAGCGAAGCGCACCGTGCTCACCTGACATGGACGGATTTCTCGTCGTCCTCGCTTTCCTGGTGCTGTTCATGCTCGGCTTTCCGGTGGTGCTGGCGATCGCCATGCCGTGCCTGGCCTACATCTTCGCCAAGGACCTGCCGCTTGACCTGATTGCGCAGCGCACGCTGTATTCGCTCGATTCCTTCCCGCTGGTCGCTGTACCGGTGTTCCTGTTCGTCGGCAGCGTGATGAACGCCGCTGGCATCTCGCGCTACATCTACAAGTTCGCCGATACCGCGGTCGGCCGCCTGCCGGGCGGCCTCGCCCAGGTCAACATCTTCGGCAGCCTGATCTTCGCCGGCATGTCGGGTTCGGCGCTGGCCGACATCGGCGGCCTCGGGCGCATCGAGATCGACGCCATGCGCAACAAGGGCTTCACGGCGCCGTTCGCCGCCGCGGTGACGAGCTCGTCGGCGATCGTCGGGCCGATCTTTCCGCCGTCGATCCCGCTCATCATCTACGGCACGGTCACTGGCGTCTCCGTGATCCAGCTGCTGCTCGGCGGCATCCTGCCCGGCATCCTGTGCGTGATCATGCTGATGACCATGACCGGATGGGTCGCGCTGCGGCGCAACTACCCGCGCACCGAGCGCTGGCCGACGCGCGCCGAGGTATGGCGCGACTTCAAGCCGGCGCTGCCGGCGATCATGGCGCCGGTGATCCTCATCGCCGGGATGCTGATGGGCTACTTCACTCCCACCGAAATCGCCTCGGTCACGGTCCTGTATGCGCTCCTGATCTCCAGCCTGTTCTACCGTGAGCTCACCTGGCGGGGCATCCTCGACGCGAGCTACGAAACCATCCGCTCCTCCTCGGGCATCCTGCTCATCGTCGCGGTGGCGGCGCTCTTCGGCTGGATCCTCTCGGTGGAGGGCGTGCCGCAGAAGCTCACCGCGCTGATGCTGCAGGTCTCGACCAACCCCTACGCCCTGCTCTTCATCGTGAACATCCTGCTGCTGCTGGCGGGCATGTTCCTCGACAGCACCACCGCCATCCTGGTGATCGCGCCGATCATCGCCAAGCCGCTGGTCGCCGCCGGGGTGGATCCGGTGCACCTGGGAATGGTGGTGGTGTTCAACCTGATGGTCGGCCTGCTCACGCCGCCGATGGGACTGGCGCTCTTCCTGGTGGCCGACATCGCCAAGGTCAAGATGAAGGAAGTGCTGAGCGAGATGCTGCCGTACTACATTCCGCTGGCGATCACCCTGCTACTCATTACCTACGTTCCGGAGATCACGACATGGATTCCGCGTCTCGCGCTCGCCCCGTAATCGCACTCGCGATGGGAGACCCTTGCGGCATCAGCCCGGAGCTCACCGCGAAAGTCGTCGCGCTCGGCGAAGTGCGCGAGGCTGCTCGCGTGGTTGTGATTGGGGATCGGCGGGTATTCGATGCGGGATTGAGCACCGCAAAAACCTCCAGCGAGCCTGACGAGTTCGTCGATCTGAAGCATCTGGACCCCTCAACCGTTCAGCGCGGAGTGGCGAGCAAGGCGGGGGGTGCCTCGGCCCTGGCCAACTACCGCCACGCGTTGCGCATGGCGGCCGACGGCAAGGCGGACGCGGTGTGCTTCACGCCGTTCAACAAGCAAGCGATGCGCCTCGCGCACCCGCCGTATGAGGACGAAATCGGCTTTACCTCGGGCGTGCTCGGTTTCGACGGCTCCGCGACCGAGTTCAACATTCTCGAGGGGCTGTGGAATGCGCGCGTCACCTCGCATATCCCTCTCTCGAAGGTCTCGTCTTCCCTTTCGATCGATTCAATCGTGCAGGCCCTCGAGCTGACCGCCACAGCGCTGCACGCAGCAGGCTTCCAGCCGCCGCGCATCGGCGTCGCGGCGCTCAACCCGCACGCCGGGGACGGCGGCAACTTCGGCCGCGAGGAGATCGACATCATCGAGCCGGCGGTGAGGAAGGCCAAGGCGAAGGGCCTGCCGGCCGATGGGCCGTACCCGGCGGACACCGTGTTCGTGCGCGCCAAGGCCGGCCAGTTCGACGCGGTGCTCACCATGTTCCACGACCAGGGACAGATCGCGATGAAGCTGCTCGGCTTCGACCGCGGCGTCACGCTGCTCGGCGGCTACCCGTTCCCGATCTGCACGCCGGCGCACGGCACCGCTTACGACATCGCCGGCAAAGGCATCGCCAACGTCGGTGCGGCGCGCGCGGCCTTGCTGCTAGCGGCGCGGATGGCTCACCGAAAGACGACCCTTACTTCCTGAGCGTCGCCAGCAGCACGCCCGCCAGGATGGTGGCGATGCCGGCGGCGTGGAACGGCGCGAAGGTCTCGCCGAGAAGCACGATGGCGAGCACGGTGCCGAACGCCGGCAGCAGATGCACGGTGAAGCCGGCGGCGTTCGCGCCGACCGCGGCCACCCCGCGGTTCCAGCAAATAAAGGCCACCACCGAGGCCATCAGTCCCATGTAAACCACACCCAGCGCTTCTGCCGCGGTTGGCAATTGCAGCGGCCGCCGCGCCGCTGCGAGTCCGGCGAAAGGCAGGAGCATGACTACGCCCGCGAGCGAGATCACGAACAGCAAGGGCAGCCCGCCAAGCTCGGCCGGCCGGCGCTTGAGAAGCACCGAATAAATGCCCCACACCGGCATCGCCAGCAGGATCCACGCATCGCCGGCATGCACCTCGAGCTCGAGCAGGGCGCCGGGGCTGCCGCGCGAGAGGATCACCAGGATGCCGGCCAGCGAGAGCAGCATCCCGGCGATCTGCCGCAGCGAGGCGCGCTCGCGCTCGATCACCCACGAGCACAGCAGGATGAACAGCGGGATCGACGAATTGATGAGCACGGCATTCACCGCCGTGGTGCTGCGCAGCCCCAGGTAGACCAGGCTCTGGAAGATGGCGATGCCGGTGAGCGCAAGGATCAGCAGGATGCCCGCGTGCCGCCGCAGGAGCGCGCCCTTGCCGCGCAGCGCCGGGAGCGCGAACGGCGCCATCGCCAGCGTGGCGATGGTCCAGCGCCAGAAGTTGAGGCTGATCGGATCGAATGAATCGCGCAGCGCGCGCCCGGCGATCCAGTTTCCGGACCAAAGCAGGTTGGCAAGCGCGAGGAGCAGGAATGCCGAAAGCCGCGGCGACCTCACTCCTTCACATATAGCTTCACCACCGCCGACGTGTCGAGCTCGCTGTGTCCCGCTTTCTTCAGCTCCCGGTAGGCGGCGAGGGCGCTTTCCAGGACCGGTGTCCTGGATTGCAGCTTGCCGGCCCACGCGCCGACCATCTCCAGGTCCTTGAGAAGCTGGCGCACGTAGCCGCGCGGGGCGAAGTCGCGCGCCACCATGCGCGGCCAATAGGCCTTGAGCACGTTGCTGTCGGCGTAGCCGCCGCCCAGGCACTCGGGGATGCGCGCGGCGTCGATGCCGGCCTTCTCGCACAGCGCCACTGCCTCGCCGAGCATGGCGGTGCCGACGCCGACGATGAGCTGGTTGATCATCTTCGCGGCGAGGCCGGCGCCGACCGGCCCCATGCGCGTGCAGCGGCCGGCGATGTCCTTCATCAGCGGGGCGAGTTTCTGCAAATCCTCTTCCTCACCCCCGGCCATTACGGTGAGCGTCCCCGCTTCCACCGCCGGCGGCCCGCCGGACACCGGCGCGTCGACCCAGCGGCAGCCGGTCTGCTTCAAGACCCGGGCCGAATGCGCGCGGCATGCGTCCACGGGGATGGTTGAGAAGTCCACCACCAGCTGAGGCTCTTTCAACGTGTGGATCAGCCCCCGCGGACCAAAAACGACATCTTCTACCGCCTCGTTGGTGGGCAGGTTGAGAAGCACCACGTCGGCGCCGCGCGCGGCTTCCGCGGCCGAGGCGACCATCGAGCGCTCAGGGACGATGTCGTAGCCGCGCACCTTCCAGCCGAGCGAGGCCAGGCGCTTCACCATCGGGCCGCCCATCAGGCCGACGCCGATATAGCCGAGCGGGAATTTCATGGCTGCTCCATTCGATAGATGCGCACCGCGTTGTCGTGGAAAAGCGCGCGCCTTTCGTCCTGCGCAAAGGAAATGGTGAGTTGATCGAAGGCGGAATAAACCTGATCGAAAGTGGCGCGCAGGCCGTCGACCGGAAAGTTGCTGGCGAACATGGCGCGGCCGGTGCCGAAGAGCTCGATCGCGGCGAGCACCACCTCGCGCTTGTGCTCGACGTTGCCCAGCCCCGAGATTTTCACCGCCACGTTCGGGCATGCCGCCAGGGTCGCCATGGCGCCACGCCAGCCGCCGAGCTGGTCGACGTAGGGCAGGCCGGTGTGGTTCAGCACGATGGTGGTTTCCGGGAAATCGGCGGCGAGGCGCGCCGCCTCCTCGAGCTGGCCCCACGGCGCCTGCAGCTCGAAGTGCAGCCCGAGCGGCGCGAGGCGCGCATAGCCCTGCCGCCAGTTCGCGTCGTTCATCATGCCGGGACTGGGCTTGTGGCGGATGCCGCGCACGAACGCGTGGCGCGCCTGCCCTTCCAGGATTTGCGGACAGTCAGGGCGGTCGAGCCAGGCCTGCGCAATCGCGACGGTGGGAAAACCGTCGGGCTTTCGAACCTCGGCAATGAAGTTCATCTCGCCCAGCGGGTCGCGTGGATCCCATTCCGCTTCGACGTACACGCCGCGCTCGACGCGCCAGCCCGCGCAGTCGGCGCGGTAGTCGGCGAGCAGGTAGGGTCTTCTCAGGGAACTGTAGTCGCCGTAGCGGAACGCAATCGGTTCCGGGTCGCACAGCCACGGGTAGTAGTGCGCCCGCGGATCCCAGACATGGAAGTGCGCGTCCGCTATCGGAAGTTCAAATGGCAGTTTCAGTCTTGGCGTCGAAGAAGTGCAGGCGTTGCGGATCGAACGCGAAGCGGATGCTGTCGTGCGCCTTCACCCGCACGCCGGGATCCACGCGCGCCACCATCGGCACGCCACCGGCGCGGAAGTTGACGAGGATTTCGTTGCCGAGCGGCTCGACCACGTCGACCTTGGTGGCGAAGCTCGAGTCGTCGCTTCCTGCGCCGGCGCCATTGGCGAGGGTCAGGGCTTCGGGGCGCAGGCCCAGGGTAAGGCGCCGGCCGGTCTGCATTCTCGAAGAGAGTTCCCGCGGCACCCGAATCCGCAGGCCCTCGGCCTCGGCCCACAGTGCGTCGCCCGTGCCCTGGATCGCGACCTCGACGAAGTTCATCGCCGGCGAGCCGATGAAGCCGGCGACGAAGCGGTTGGCCGGCCGGCCGTAAAGCTCGAGGGGCTCGCCCACCTGCTGCACCAGGCCATCCTTCATGACCACCACGCGGTCGCCCAGCGTCATCGCCTCCACCTGGTCGTGCGTGACGTAGATGGCGGTGGTCTCGAGACGCTCGTGCAGCCGCTTGAGCTCGACGCGCATCTGCACGCGCAGCTTGGCGTCGAGGTTGGACAGCGGCTCGTCGAACAGGAACACGCGCGGGTGGCGCACGATGGCGCGCCCGAGGGCGACGCGCTGGCGCTGCCCGCCGGAGAGCTGGCGCGGCCGGCGCGCGAGCAGCGGCTGGATGCCGAGGATCTCGGCCGCCTCGCGCACCCGCTTCTGGATCTCGTCGCGGCCGAACTTGCGCATCTTCAGGCCGAACGCCATGTTGTCGTACACGCTCATGTGCGGGTAGAGCGCGTAGTTCTGGAACACCATGGCGATGTCGCGGTCCATCGGCGGCAGGTCGTTCACCACGCGGCCGTCGATGCTGATCTCACCGGAGGTGATCTCCTCCAGCCCCGCCACCATGCGCAGGGTGGTGGTTTTGCCGCAGCCCGAGGGGCCGACCAGCACCACGAACTCGCGGTCGCGAATCTGGAGATTCACGTCCTTGACGGCGTGCGTCTCGTCGTACTTCTTGTTCAGGTCCTTTATGAGGACTTTCGCCATTAGCCTTTCACACTCCCTGTCATGCCGGCCACGTAATGCTCGACGAAGAACGAGTACACAAAGGCGACCGGGATCGAGCCGAGCAGCGCGCCCGCCATCAGCGAGCCCCAGTAGAAGACGTCGCCGCGGATCAGCTCGGAGGTCACCCCCACGGGCACGGTTTTCTGCTCGGGCGAGGACAGGAACACCAGCGCGTAGATGAACTCGTTCCACGACAGGGTGAAGGCGAAGATGCCGGCCGAGAGGATGCCGGGCAGCGCGATCGGCAGGATGATGTAGACCATTGCCTGCCAGCGGGTCGCGCCGTCGATGCGTGCGCACTCCTCCAGCTCCTTGGGAATGGTCTTGAAGTAGCCCATCATCAGCCAGGTGCAGAACGGGATCAGGAAGGTGGGATAGGTGAGGATCAGCGCCCACGAGGTGTCGCCGATGCGGTACTCGCGGATGATGTCGGAAAGCGGGATGAAGATCAGCGTCTGCGGCACGAGGTAGGTGACGAAGATCGCGGTGCCGAGGAGGCCCGCCCAGCCGAAGCGCAGGCGCGCGAGCGCGTAGCCGCCGATCACGCCGCAGAACAGCGAGATCAGCGTTGCCACCGCGGCGATCAGCATGGTGTTCCACATCCAGGTGCCGAACAGCGTGTCCTGCAGCAGGCTCCTGACGTGGTCGAGCGTCGGCGCCGACGTCCAGAACGGCGAATACAGCGGGTGGTTCCACGGCCGGTAGAGCTCGCCGTCGGGCTTGAGCGTGGTCACCATCATCCAGTAGAACGGAAACAGCAGGGCGACGATGAACAGGGCCATCGGCAGATAGAACCACAGCCACTTCTTCCAGCGGGCGCCTTCGATCATCGGTTCTCAACCCTACGGATGTACCAAAGCTGGAAAACGACGACCAGAAGGAGCGCGGGAAACATGGCCAACGAAATGGCAGCGCCTTCGCTTAACAGACCGGTGCCAATGCCGATCTGGTAGGCGTAGGTCGCAAAAAGATGCGTGGCGTTCGCCGGACCGCCGCCGGTGAGCACGTACACCAGCTGGAAGTCGGCGAAGGTCTGGATCACCGAGAACAGCACCACCACCATGGTCACCGGCAGGAGCAGCGGCCAGGTGACGTACCAGAAGCGCTGGAAGCGGTTGGCGCCGTCGATGGCGGCCGCCTCGTGCAGGTCCTGGTTGATGGTCTGCAGGCCGGCGAGCAGGCTGATGGCGAAGAACGGCACGCCGCGCCAGACATTCACCGTCATGATCGACGCCATGGCGAGCTCGGGGTCGCCGAGCCAGTTGATGCGCGAGTTGATGATCGAAAGCTTCCAGAACAGCCAGTTGAACACGCTGAAGGTCGGATCGAACATCCACTTCCAGGCGAGCGTGGACAGCACCGTCGGGATGATGAACGGCAGCAGGATGAAGGCGCGCACCCAGGTCTTGCCGCGGAAATGCCGGTTGAGCAGCAGCGCGAGCCACAGCCCGAGCGCCAGCTTGAACACGGTGGTAACGCCGGTGTAGACGAAGGTGTTGAGCGCCGCGGTGCGGAAGATCGAGTCGTTCCAGATCTTGGCGAAGTTCTTCAGGCCGACGAAGTCGCCCGGCACCCCCACCACCGAGCTGGTGAGCGAAAGCCAGACGCCGCGTACGAACGGGTACGCGATGAACAGCGTCAGGAGTACGAGCGTGGGGACGAGCAGCCAGAATGCCAGAGCGCTCTCGCGCTCCAGCATCCGACTGATCGGTCCCCTGGCGGCGAAGCTAGCCGTAGATGTTCTTCAGCTCGCCGGCGGCCCATTTCACCGCCTCCTCGGGCGTGCCGCCCTGGATCGCCTTGGCGTACATGTCGGTGATGATGTACTTGGTCAGCGCCTCGGCGGCCTTGCGGTCCGACGGGCCGGCGTGGCCGGGCGTCAGGCCGAGGCGGCCGGCGACACGGTACGGCGCCATCACCGGATCCTCGTCCCACATCTTGTGCTTCTCCCAGACCGGGGTCGGCGGCGTGGCGAAGCCCTTCTGCGAAACGAACCACTTCTCGTAGTTCTGCCGCGTGTGCATCCAGGTCAGGAACTGCTTGGCCGCCTTCTGGTTCTTGGAATAGGACGGGATCACGTGGGAATGGAAGGTGTGCATGGCGAACTGTCCGGCGGGCCCCTTCGGCAGCGGCGCATGCAGGATGTCGCTTTTCAGCTGCGCACCCTTCTCGGTCTTGTACTGGTCGGCCTTGCGCAGCGACTCGATGTAGATCGAGGCGCCGTTCAGCGTGGCGCAGATGGTGCCCGAGAGGAACGCGCGGTTATTGTTCGAGTCGTCCCAGGCGAGGCCGCCTTCGTCGTGCGCGTCCTTCCAGAACGCGGTCATGAAGCGCACCGAATCCACCGTCGCCTTGGAGTCGAGCGCGAGCTTGCCCTTCTCGTCGACCTCCTTGCCGCCGAAGGACCACAGCAACGGGTAGCTGAAGGTGGGCGAGTCGCCGAAGGTGTGGCCCAGCGTCTGGCCGATGGGGCGGCCCTTGGCCTTCAGCTTCTTGCCCGCGTCGCGGTACTGCTCCCAGGTCTCGGGAAACTTGCCGTAGCCGACCTCCTCGAACCACGACTTGCGATAGGCGATCTGCGCGCCGATCACCGACCACGGCACCGCGATGTATTTCTTGCCGTCGTGCGTGTTGCTGCGGGCGAGCTTGTAGTAGGTGCCCTGCGCCTTGGCCACCGCTTCGGCCACGTCGCTGACGTCGGCGCAGCTTGCCGCATAGAGCTGCGGATGGTTGTTGTTCAGCATCACGATGTCCGGCCCGGTGCCGGACTGGATCGCCGAGGTGATGCGCGGCTGCAGGTCGTTGGCGTTGACGGTCTCGAAGTTGATCTTCACGCCGAGCGCCTTGGAGGCTTCGGGCAGGATCGACTTGCGCAGCAGCGCGTCCGACGCCGGCACGAAGTCGTTCCAGCGGATCCAATGCACGGTACTGGCTTGCGCGAACACCGGAGCGCGATGGGAGGCGAGAATTCCCGCCATCCCTGTTGCCCCGGAATACTGCAGGAATCTACGACGGGTGATACGGGCCATGTTCTCCTCCTCCTTGAGGGTTGGGCGCGTCCAATTTACCACCGCAAATCAGGGACAGACCACGTTTTTCTGGCGGGGCACGGCGCGCGGAGCACAGCTTATCGTCCGGCGCCCGGCGAAAAAAACGTGGTCTGTCCCTGATTTAGGCTTTGAGCCAGGCCTTCGTACGAGGGTGAATAAGGGCCGCCGGGTTGACGATAAATTCGGGCCGGCGGCCGGCGTGCACCGCCACGATCGCGCCGATCGCGGTGCGGGCGATGTTGCCGAAGAGCTCGTCGGTCCAGCACAGCGCGTGCGGGCTGACGATCACGTTGTCGAGCTTGAGGATCGGGTTGTCGGCGGGGGTGGGCTCTTCCTCGAACACGTCCAGCCCGGCGCCGGCGATGCGCCGCGCGGCGAGCGCCTGGTAGAGCGCCTTTTCGTCCACCACCGGGCCGCGCGCGACGTTGATCAAGTACGCCGTGGCCTTCATGAGCGCGAGCTCCCGGGCGCCGACCAGCCGGCGAGTCTCTTCGTTGAGCAGGCAGGTGACGACCACGAAGTCCGACTCCGCCATCACCTGCGCCAGGTCGACGTGGCGCGCGCCGATGTAGTTGAGCTCGAGCGTCTCCGCGTAAGGGTCGGCTGCCAGCAACTTCAGGTCAAAGGGCCTGGACAGGCGCAGGAGCTCCTTGCCGATACGGCCGGCGCCGATGACCCCCAGGGTGCGGCCGGTGAGGCCGGTGCCCATGTGCTCCAGGCGCTCGGCCCAGCGCCCGGCGCGCGTAATGCGGTCCTTGACCATCAAGCGGTGGGCAAGGGCGAGCACGAAGGTGAGCGCGATGGTCGCCACGGGCCGCGGCACCGCGTTCGGCGTGTTCGCCACCAGCACCCCGGCCTTCGTCATCGCCGGCACGTCAACGCTGTCGTAGCCCACACCGTGGCGCGAGACCAGCTTCAGCCGCAGGTCCGGGCGCGCCACCGCGGCTGCGGGCACCTTCGGCGAATTCACGTAGAGCGCGTCGTAGGTGGCGGCAAGGTCGGCGGTGATCTCGCGCAGTCCCTTCGGCAGCCATTCCCACTGAACCTGGTCGAGCGCCGTCAGGGGCTCACGGCCGAACGCCGGCTCGCCGCGCGAGTCGAGGATGTCGCTGGTGACGCCTACTTTGAAGCTTTTGTCCATGAAGAGATAAGTTGGGCAGTCGCGGTCTGCAACAACCCCTGGTCGGTGCCGGTGGCGAGCATGCGAAACCCGTGATCGAGATACTCGCGGCCGAGCTCGGGGCTGGCGGCCATGTAACCGGCGCTCTTGCCGTGGTTCTTCGCGGCGGCGGCGATGCGCTTCACCGCGTCGCGGTACATCTGGTGCGAAAAGTCGGCGGGGATGCCGAGGAAGTTGGTGAGGTCGAAGTGTCCCAGCCAGATGACGTCCACGCCGTCGACCGCCGCAATCGCCTCCACGTTTTCCAGGCCGGCACGCGTCTCGATCATGCAGATCACCAGGGTGCGCTCATGGATCGCGCGCATCTTTTCAATGACATCGCCCCCCTGGTATTCATCGTGCGCAAAGCCAAAGGCGGCGCCGCGGCGGCCTTTTGGCGGATAACGCGTGAAGGAGACGATGCGCTGCGCCTGCTCGGCGGTGTCCACCAGCGGCACCATCACGCCGAACGCGCCGACGTCGAGGGCGCGCGCGACGAAGTGATATTCGGTCGCGGGCACGCGCACCAGCGGCGTCACGCCGATGGCGCGGCACAACGCGAACTGCGGCTTGAGCGTCTCGAAGCCGGCCCCGGTGTGCTCCATGCAGTACATGACGAACTCGGCCCCGGCATTGGCGCAGAGGCGCGCGATGCCGGGCGTGAAGAACTCGAACACCATCGAGCCGAATGCCGGCTTCCCCGCAGCGAGCTTTTGCTTGACCGTGTTCAGAAGTAGGCCGTGCCCTGCGTATTGACGTAGAGGGAATAAAGCGAGGTTGTCGCCGCCATGAACAGACGGTTGCGGTGCAGGCCGCCGAAGCACACGTTGGCGCAGCGCTCGGGCAGGTCGATGCAGCCGATGAGGCGCCCTTCGGGATTGAAAACGTGCACGCCGTCGAGGCCGGCCTCGCCCATGCCCCAGCCGCACCACAAGTTGCCATCGACGTCGACGCGCAAGCCGTCGGGCGTGCCCTTGGGCCCGGCGTCGATCAGCACACGGCGATTCGTGAGGGTTTTCTGTTTGACATCGAAAGCCAGGATCTTGCGCGGCACCGAGCGCGACTCGACGACATAGAGGACGGACTCGTCGGGCGAGAAGGCGAGGCCGTTCGGCTGGTTGATCCCCTCGGCTACCACGGTCAGCTTTCCATCCCAGCGATAAACATTGGTGGGCAGCTCGGCCTGGGCTTTCGCGCCCTCGTAGTTGCCAAGGATGCCGAAGCTCGGATCGGTGAACCAGACCGAGCCGTCCGACTTGCAGACGATGTCGTTCGGCGAATTGAGCTTTTTGCCTTCGAACGAATCCGCGAGAGTCATGACGCGGCCATCCGCCTCGGTGCGCGACACGCGCCGGCCGCCGTGCTCGCAGGTGAGCAGGCGCCCGTGCCGGTCGCGCGTGTTGCCGTTGGCGTAGCCCGAAGGCTTGCGGAAGATGCTCGCCACGCCGGTTTCCTCGTCCCAGCGCCAGATGCAGTTTCCTGGCACGTCGCTCCACAGCAGACAGCGCGCGTCACCCATCCAGACCGGGCCCTCGGCCCAGCGGGTGCCCCCAGCGAGACGCTCGACTTTGCAGAGCGCGAGGCGATAGCGCGCGAACGAGGCGTCGACCTCGCGCACCGCCGCGTCGGGCACGCGGGCGCTCGGCTGCCAGCTCACTTCATCAGGCCCGGCAGCCACAGCGAGATCGCCGGGATATAGGTGACGAGCAGCAGCGCGATGCACATCGCGCCGTAGAACGGCCATAGCTCCTTCGTGACCTGCTCTATGGTGACCTTCCCTATGGCGCACCCCACGAAGAGCGTTGGACCCACCGGCGGGGTAATCAGGCCGATGCCGAGGTTGAGGATCATGATCATGCCGAAGTGCACCGGATCGATGCCGAGCTTGGCAATCACCGGCAGGAAGATCGGCGTGCAGATGAGCAGCATCGGCGCGAGGTCCATGAAGGTGCCGAGCAGCAGCAGCAGGATGTTCACCAGGATCAGGAATACGTACTTGTTCTCGGAAATCGAGAGGAAGAACGCGGTGATCTTGGCCGGGATCTGCATGATGGCCATCATGTAGCCGAAGGCCACCGAGAAGCCGATCAGCATCATCACCATCGCTACCGTCTTCACCACGCGGTGCACGAGGTGCGGCAGGTCGCGCCACTTGTAGTCGCGGTAGACGAAGAACGTCACCAGGAATGCGTAGACGCACGCCACCGCCGCCGATTCGGTGGGCGTGAACACGCCCGACAGGATGCCGCCGATGATGATGACCACCGTCACCAGCCCCCACAGGGCCTCGAGCACGATGCGCGGGATGTGCTTGAGCGGGATCGGCTCGGACTTCGGCATGTTGCGCTTGCGCGCGGTCCACAGCACCAGGCCGATCAGGCACAGGCCGAACAGCAGCCCGGGAAACACGCCGGCGAGGAAGAGGTGAGCCACCGAGATCGTGCCGCCGGCGGCCACCGAGTAGATCACCGCGTTGTGCGACGGCGGAACCAGCAGCGCCTGCACCGAGCCGCAGATGGTGACGTTGGTAGCGAACACGCGCGTGTAGCCCTGCTTCACCATCTGCGGAATCATCACCGAGCCGATCGCCGAGGTATCGGCGACCGACGACCCCGAGATGCAGCCGAACAGCGTGCTCGCCAGGACGTTGACCAGGGCCAGGCCGCCTCGGATCACGCCGAAGAACACCTTGGCCAGCATCACCAGGCGCGCCGCCATGCCGCCTTCGGCCATGATCCCGCCGGCGAGCACGAAGAACGGAATCGCCAGCAGCACGAAATCGTCGGTGCCGTCGGAGATCTTGATCATCACCGCCTCGAGCGGGATGTCGACCCAGAACGCCGCGATCAGCGCCCCGAGGCCGAGGGCATAGGCGACCGGCACGCCCAGCGCGCACAGCAGCGTGAACGACCCGAGCAGAACGAGAATATCCATTATTCGAGGTCGGCTGGCGCGTCGCTGTACATGATGTCGTCCCGGGGCGGCTCGCCCAGCCAGATCTTCTCGATGATGAACAGCAGGGTGAGCAGGCCGCTGATCGGGATCGGCAGGTAGACGATGCCGACCGAGAGCGACGGGAATTCGGCGATGGTGTTGCCTTTGGTCACCCAGCAGAGCTGCGCGCCGTAAACCAGCATGAACGTGGCAATGGAAAGCATGCATGCATGCACGCCCCACTGCATCGCGGCGCGGCTGGGCGCATTGACCGCGCGCATCAGCGCCTCGACCGCGATCTGCTGGTTGGCCCGGTACACCGCGGCACCGCCGACGAAGGAGAAGAACACCATCATGATCACCGAGGCGGGCTCGGGCCACTGCAGCGGGTCGTTCATCACGTAGCGCATGAACACCCCGCTCGGGATGATCAGCGTGATCGCCACCATGCCGAGGCCGGAAAGCACGATGCAGCCGATGTACAGCCGCTGCATCAGCCGCCGATAGTGATTACGCATAAAAAATGGGCCGCTCATCGCGGCCCATTTGGAGCTCAAAAACCTACTTCGTATCCCGGATGCGCTGGATCAGGCTGGCGTACTTGGCGCCGTACTTGTCGCGCACCGGCTGGGTCGCCTTGTAGAAGGCATCCTTGTCGGCCGACACGAACTTGACGCCGGCCGCCTTCAGCTTGCCGGTGGCCTCGGCGACGTACGCGTCCCACAGCTTGCGCTGCTCGAGCTGGGCCTCGCGCGAGAGCTTCTTGATCAGGTCCTGATCGGCCTTCGGCAGCTTGTCCCAGCTCGCCTTCGAGTAGACGAAGATCTCGGGAATGATCAGGTGGCCGGTCAGGCTGTAGACCTTGCCCTTGGGCGTCTGGTAGTGGTTCTGCGCGAACACCGTCGGCTCGTTGTTCTCCGCGCCGTCCACCACCCCGCTCATCAGCGCCTGGTGCAGCTCGTTGAAGCCCATGGCGATGCCGTTGCCGCCCATCGCGTTCATGGTCTCGACGAACAGCGGGTTGCCCATCATGCGGATCTTCAGGCCCTTCAGGTCCGCGGGCTTGGTGATCGGCTTGTCGGTGTAGACGTTACGCGTGCCGGCGTCCATCCAGCCCAGCCCCACCAGGCGCGCCGAGCTCTTGGTGAGCTTGTCGAGCATCTCGGTGCCGATCGGGCCGTCGATCACCTTGCGCATCTGCGCTTCGTCCTTGAACACGAAGGGCATGTTGAACACGTTGAACTCGTCGACGATGGTGCCCATCGGGCCGACCGAGATGCGCGCGATCTGCAGCGCGCCGACCTGCGCCTGCTCGGTCATCTCCTTCTCGCCGCCGAGCTGCATCGACGGGTACATCTGCAGCTTGTACTTGCCGCTGGTCGCTTTCTCGAGCTTGTTGCCCAGGCGCACCAGCGCCTCGACCGTCGGATAGCCGAGCGGGTGTACGTCGGTGGCCTTGATGATCTGCTGCGCCTGCACGGGCAGGGCGCCCAATAGGGAAACCGATACCGCGGCCGCGCTGGCCGCGCCAATGAAATGACGGCGGAACATGAATCCTCCTCTGGTAAGATTCTCAGTCATCATACAACCGCCGCATTGGTCGTCAAGGCCGTCGTCAAGATGCGTATCCGCCCCGTGGCTGCCGAGCACAAGCTCTCGCGCCGTCTGTTCGAGCAGCTTGCCGACGAGATCAAGAGCGGCCGGCTGGCACCCGGCGCGCGCCTGCCCACCGAGCACGCGCTGACGCGCGCTGCGCGCGTCAGCCGTACCGTGGTGCGGGAAGCGGTCGCGGCATTGCGCGCCGAAGGCCTGGTGGTCACGCGCCAGGGCGTCGGCGCCTTCGTCTCCGCCGAGCCGACGCGCGCCCCGTTCCGTATCGAGCCCGAGCGCATGCAATCGCTCGACGACATCCTCGCGGTGATGGAGCTGCGCCTCGGCGTGGAGATCGAATCGGCCGGGCTGGCGGCCGAGCGCGCCTCGAAGGCCCAGCTTCGCAACATCCTCAATGCGTTGAGTGCAATAGAAGAAGCGAGCGCCGCGGGCCGTGCTGCGGTCGACGAGGACCTGGCATTCCACCGCGCCATCGCCGAGGCCACCGGCAACGCCGAATTCCCGCGCTTCCTGCAGTTCATCGGCCGCCACCTGATCCCGCGGCGCACCGTAAGCGGCCTCACCGAGCGCATGGGCGGCGAGCGCGCCTACCTCGCGCTGATCCAGGAAGAGCACCGCCGCATCTCGCAGGCGATCGAGAGCCGCGATCCCAAAGCCGCGCGTGAAGCGATGCGCCGCCACCTCACGCGCTCGCTCGAGCGCTACCGCAAGCTGGCGGCGGATTCGCAAAAAGCCGCTTGAAGATCCTCCTCACCCATTCGCCGGAGGCGATGGCGAACTATTACGGCGAGCGCGCATTGGCCTCCCTGAGGAAAGCGGGCGAGGTGAAGCTGCACGCGGGAAGCGAATCCCTCGAGGGAAATGCCCTCATCGAAGCGGCGAAAGACTGCGACCTCATCGTCTCCTACCGCCAGTCGCCGGGACCCGCCGAGCTGTTCGAGCGCCTGCCCAGGCTCGTCGCCTTCCTGCGCTGCGCCATCGACATCCGCAACGTCGACGTCGCCGCGGCGAGCAAGGCCGGCGTGCTGGTGACGCAGGCGAGCGCCGGCTTCATCACCTCGGTGAGCGAGCTGGTGCTCGGTTTTCTGGTGGACCTGTCGCGCGGAGTCAGCCGGTCGCGAATTCATTACCGTGAGAACGAGATTCCAAAAGCGCGCATGGGACGCGAGCTCAAGGGCAGCACCATCGGCGTGATCGGCTACGGCGCCATCGGCCGCGAGGTCGTGCGCCTGTGCAAGGCGCTGGGCATGCGGGTGCTGGTGAACGATCCATATGCGCAAGGAATTGAGCAAGTCTCTTTGAATGAATTACTAAGTCAGTCTGACTTCGTGGTGCCGCTCGCGGTGGCCACGCCCGAAACCGAGAACCTGATCGGCAAGGAAGCGTTCGCGAAGATGAAGCCCGGCGCCTACCTGGTCAACGTCTCGCGCGGCAACCTGGTGGACGAGGCGGCGCTCGAGGCCGCGCTCGATTCCGGGCGCCTCGCCGGTTGCGCCATGGACGTCGGCCGCGCGCCCGACCAGATGCCGACGCCGCGGCTTGCCGCGCGCGACGACGTGATCGCCACGCCGCATACCGCCGGGCTCACGCCGCAGGCGATCGAGCACCAGTCCATGGAAACGGCCGCGCAGGCCGCCGAGATCGTGCAGGGCCGAGCGCCCAAGGGATCGGTCAACGCCGAGCACTGGACGCGCAAGGCGCTGCTGCGCAAATGAAGCTTCGTCGCAACGGCGCGGAGATTCACTACGAGGTGTTCGGCAAGGGGCCGGCGATCGTCTTCGCGCACGGCCTCGGCGGCAACCATCTTTCCTGGTGGCAGCAGGTCGCCCACTTCGCGCCCACCCATACGTGTGTGGTGTTCGCGCACCGCGGCTTTCCGCCTTCCAGTGCCGTGCCCGGCAAGAGCGCGCCGGATTCTTATGCCGACGACCTTGCCGCTCTCATTCAGGAATTGAAATTGAAAGAGGTTTCGTTGGTCGCCCAGTCCATGGGCGGCTGGACCTGCCTCGACTACGCGCTGCGCGAGCCGAAGCGCGTGCGCTCGCTGGTGATGGCTTCCACCTCGGGCACGCTCGATTTCGGCCAGCTCGGCAATCCTGAAATCGACGAATGGATCCGGCAATCGCCGGGCAAGCTGAAAGACCTGCAGGCACGCGGCATCCACCCGGCGGGCGGCGAGCGCATGGCGAGGGAGCAGCCGGCGCTCGCCCAGCTCTACGGGCAGATCTCGGAGCTGGCATCGGCGTCGTTCCGCGACGAAGTGCGCGGGCGCATCCGCGAGCTGCGGACGCAATCGCCGAAGCCTCTGGAGCAATTGCCGATGCCGGTGCTGTTCGTCACCGGCGACGAAGACTGGGTGTTTCCGCCGGCCGCGGGCCCGGCGCTCGCGCGCCTTGCGCCGAAGGGCAGCGCGGTACGCGTTCCGGCGGCCGGGCACTCGGTGTACTTCGAGCGCGCCGAAAAATTCAACGAGATCATCGGGAGGGTTTTGTGAAGAGCGTTCTCATCACCGGCGCCACCGGCGACGTCGGCACGCACCTCGCTCGCGAGCTGGCCGGGAAATACAAGCTGCGGCTTTCGGACCGGCGCCCCTTGAAGGCAAAGAACTTCGTCAAGGCGGATATCTCGAAGATGGCCGACTGCCTGCGCATCACCAAAGGCGTCGACGCCATCGTGCATCTCGGCGGCTACTCGGTGGAAGGCCCGTGGGAGTCGATCCTGCAGGCGAACATCATCGGCTGCTACAACGTGTTCGAGGCGGCACGCCGCAACGGCGTGAAGCGCATCGTGTTTCCGACCAGCAACCATGCCACCGGTTTCTACCGGCGCGACCAGACCATCGACCATCGCGTCTACCCGAAGCCCGACAGCCGCTACGGCGTGTCGAAGGTATTCGGCGAGGCGCTCGGCAGCCTGTATGCCGACAAGTACGGCATGGAGATGTACATGGTGCGCATCGGCAACGTGCATCCGTTCCCGCTCGACAAGCGGCGGCTGTCGATCTGGATCAGCCCGCGCGACATCGCGCAGCTGGTGTCGATCGGCATCGATCATCCGGGCATCAAGTTCGAGATCGTCTACGGCGTCTCGGGCAACAAGCGCAGCTGGTACGACAACGCCAACGCCGCGCGCCTGGGCTACCGGCCGCAGGACGATTCGGAGCCTCATGCCCAAGCGGTGCTGGCGAAGGAAAAGCCAAGCGACAACGCGATCGCGGAGGCGCATCAGGGCGGGATCTTCTGCACGGCGGAGGAGGTGGCGAACCCGGCCGCGCCAAAGAAGACTTCCCGGAAGGGAAAGAAGAAATGAAGCTCAAGGCGCCGCCGGGGGCCACGGACACCCACATGCATTTCTACGACGGCGGTTCGAGCGCCGCCCCGGGCGCGCCGAATCCGGGCAAGTTCACCGTGCCGATGTACCAGGAGCTGCAGCGCCGCCTCGGCATGAGCCGGGTGGTGGTGGTGCAGCCCAACGCGTATCGCGACGACAACACGGTGACGCTGGATTCGATCAAGGCGCTAGGCAACAACGCGTGCGGCGTCGCCGTGGTCAAGCCCGGAACGCCCGAGGCCGAGCTCGAGCGCCTCACCAAGGCGGGCATCCGTGCCGTGCGCATCATGACGCTGCACGGCGGCATGCTGGGCTTCGACGTGATGGACAAGGTCGTGGCGCAAGTGCATCCGTTCGGCTGGCACGCCAACATCCAGCTCGACGGACGGGACTTGCCTAAATACGAGGCGCAGATCAAGCGCCTGCCGGGCAAGTTCGTGATCGATCACATCGGCAAGTTTCTCGAGCCGGTGTCTGCGGATTCTTCTGAATTTCGTTCGTTGCTGAACCTGCTGGATACCGGCCGCTGCTGGGTCAAGCTCTCCGCGCCCTACGAGACGTCGAAAACCGGCGGCCCGAAATACGAGGACGTCGGCCTGCTGGCGAAGTCGCTGGTGAAGAAAGCTCCTGAGCGCATGCTGTGGGCCTCCAACTGGCCGCACCCCTCGGTGCCCGAGGAACAGCGGCCTGCGGATGACGAGCTGCTCGATCTGCTGCTCGACTGGGCGCCCGACGAAACCACGCGCCGCAGGATCCTGGTCGACAATCCCGCGGAGCTCTACGGGTTCAAATGAAGCGCGTGGCGCTGGTCGGGCTCGGCATGGCGGTGACCCCGCATGCGAGGAGCCTGCTCGATCTCAAGCATCGCGTGCAGGTCGCGTATGCCTATAGTCCGTCGCAGGAAAGACGAAGGAGCTTCGCCGAGCGCTTCCCTTTTCCGCAATGCAATCAGCTCGAGACCATCCTGCAGGACCGCACGGTCGATGCCGTGCTCCTCCTCACGCCGCCGAATACGCATCTGGAACTGGTGTCGCGCTGCACCGCCGCGGGCAAGCACGTCCTGCTCGAGAAGCCGCTGGAGATTTCCACCGCGCGCGCAGAAAAGCTCGTGAAGGCCTGCAGAAACATGAAGCTCGGCGTCGTATTGCAGCACCGCTTCCGGCCGGCGGCGGAAAAGCTGCGCGAACGCCTGCACGACCTGGGACAGATCGTGTCGGCTTCAGCCGCGATCCCCAACTGGCGGCCGCAGAGCTATTACGACCAGCCGGGCCGCGGCACCCGTGCGCGCGACGGCGGCGGGGTGCTGCTGACGCAGGGAATCCATACCCTGGATCTTTTCCTGTCGTATACCGGCGAGGCAGCCGAAGTGAAGAGCTTCTTCGCCACCACCCCGGTTCACCGCATGGAGACCGAGGACCTGGCGGTGGCGGCGGTGCGCTTCAAGAGCGGCGCGCTCGGCGTGGTGCACGCCACGACCACGGCGTATCCGGGATTTGCAGAGCGCATCGAGCTGATTGGAACAAAAGGTACTGCGCTGCTGGAGGGGACTTCGTTGCAGATGAAGTTCCACGATGGAAAGTCCTTCGAGATGAAAACCGAATCCGGCGGTGGAGGTACCGGGGCCGACCCGATGGCGTTTCCGCACGACTGGCACCGCGGGGTGCTGGAGGACTTCCTGGATGCGATCGACAAGAACCGCGAGCCGCGCATCAGCGGGGCCGAGGCGCTGAAGGTTCACCGCTTCATCGACAGAATTCTGCAATCAGCTGGTTGACGCGCTGCGGCGCCTCCAGCTGGGTGAAGTGGCCGGTGTCGGGAATGATCTCGACGCGCGCGCCATAGGCTTTGAGCAGCTCGAGCCATGGACTCGAATCGCCCGGCTTCATCGGCGAGCGCTTCAGCTGGGCGTCGCGCTTGGTGCTCTGGATCGCCAGGATCCGCCCGCGCGCGGCCTCGAGGGCGGCCTCCATGCTGGCAGCGTCCCAGCGCGCCATGCGCGGCCACAGCTCGGCACCGAACGCGGCGCTCGAGCGCACGGCGCGCGCCACGATCGCTTCCGACTCTTCCGATTGCTTGAAGAACATCTGGCGGAAAAGGCTCTCGGCGAAGCTCGGGTAGCCGCTCTTGGCGACCTGCGCGCGCGCGGTGGCTTCCGCGGCGTCCGGGTCGCCGGTGGCCTGCCGGCTGCCGTCGATGAGCACCAGGCCGGCGACGCGCTTGGGCAGCAGGCGCGCCGCCTCCAGCACCACCCGGCATCCCATGCTGTGGCCGATGAGGAAGGCATTGGAAAAATCGAGGTTCAAGGCGAGCGCCGCCACGTCGCCGCCGTAGTGCTCGATCGTGCATTCGTGCGGCCGGCCGGGCGTGGCGCCGTGGCCGCGCAGGTCGCAGGCCGCCACTTCATGGGTTTTCTCGAATGCTTCTAGCTGGAACTTCCAATCCGTGTGCGCACAGGCGAAGCCATGCACGAACAGCAACGGCGGGGCGCCGCGCCCCTGGTGCACGAAGTGCAGGCTACTCTTCGGCGGCGGCCGGCTTATGGGCGGCGACAAGTTTTTGCTGGAGCTGCGGCGGCGCCGGCTCGTAGTGGCTGAACTCGAGGTTGTAGGTGCCGTGCCCGGCAGTCAGGGATTTCAGCCGCGCCGGGAAATGCTCCAGCTCGGAGAGCGGCGCCTGCGCGGTGATCTGCACCAGGCCGGGGCGCGGCGCGTCCGAGCCCTTGATGTGCGCGCGATGGCCGGAGAGCTCGCCGGCGATGTCGCCCATGCGCTCTTCCGGCGCGGTGATCTCGACGTTGACGATCGGCTCGAGCAGGATCGGGCGCGCCTTGGCCAGCGCGTCGAGGAACGCCTTGCGCCCGGCGGAGACGAAGGCCACGTCCTTCGAGTCGACCGGATGGCTCTTGCCGTCGTACACGGTGACGCGCACGTCCTGCAGCGGGTAGCCGGCGAGGAAGCCGTGGTCCAGCACTGCGCGCACCCCCTTCTCCACCGAAGGGATGAACTGGTTCGGGATCGCGCCGCCCTTCACGCTGTCGACGAACTCGAAGCCCTTGCCGCGCGGCAGCGGCTCGATCTTGAGGAACACCTCGCCGAACTGGCCGGCGCCGCCGGTCTGCTTCTTGTGGCGGCTGTGGCCCTCGGCGCGCGCACCGATCGTCTCGCGGTAGGCGATCGACGGCGGCCGCGTGTCGAGCTCGAGCTTGTACTGGCTCGACATCTTCTCAAGGATGGTGCGCAGGTGCATCTCGCCCAGCCCGCGCATCACGGTCTCGTTGGCCTGCGAGTTGTGCTCGATCCTGAAGCACGGATCCTCGGCGAGGATCTTGTGCAGCACGTCGGACACCTTCTGCTCGTCGCCGCGCTTCTTCGGCTGCACCGCCAGGCCGAACACCGGCACCGGCAGCTCGAGCGGCCGGGCGTGCACGTGCGCGTCCTCGGCCGAGTCGTGCAGGATGTGGTCGAAATGGATCTCGTCGACCTTGGCGATGGCGCAGATGTCGCCGGGGATCGCCTCCTTCACCTCGGTCTGGGTCTTGCCGCGCAGCACGTAGAGATGGCCCGGCTTGATCGGCTTCCTGCCCTCGCCGACGTAGAGCTGCATGCCGGGGGTCAGGCGGCCCTGGTGCACGCGGAACACCGCCAGGCGGCCGATGTACGGATCGATCTCGATCTTGAACACGTGCGCGAGGACGTGCCGGCCCGGATCGGGCACCGGCTGCAGCTCGGTGTCGCCGCCGTTGCCGGACTTGGTGACGGTATAGGAGGGCGGGTTGCCCTCGGTCGGGTTGGGCAGCAGCTCGACGATCACGTCGAGCAGCTCGGCGATTCCCGCGCCGGTCTTCGCCGAGACGAACACCACCGGAATGAGGTGGCCTTCGCGCAGCGCGCGCTCGAGGGGCTCGTGCAGCTCTTCCGGGCTGACCTCGCCCTTCTCCAGGTACTTTTCCATCAGCTTCTCGTCGACCTCGACCACCTGGTCGACCAGCCGGCGGTGGGCCTCGTCGACCGAGCTGAAATCGGCCTCGCCCGAGGGCGCGAAGAAGCAGTCGGAGACCTTCGAGCGCCCGGCCGCCGGCAGGTTGAGCGGCAGGCATTCCTTGCCGAACGCTTCCTGGATGCGCCCGAGCAGGCCCTGGAGGTCGACGTTGTCGGCGTCGATCTTGTTGACCACGATCAGGCGGTCGAGCCCGCGCGCGGCCGCCGCCTGCAGGAAGCGCCCGCTCATCATCTCGATGCCGTTCTGCGCGTTGATCACCACCGCGGCGGTCTCCACCGCGGCGAGCGCGGGCAGGGCGTGGCCAAGGAAGTCCGGATAGCCCGGCGTGTCCAGCAAATGAACTTTGGTAGCTGAGTCGTTTCCCTTTACGTCGAAGCTGCACACGGCGAGCTTCAACGAGTGCTGCAGCTGCTTCTCGAGCGGGGTGTAGTCGCCGACGGTAGTGCCGCGCTCGACGCTGCCCGCGGCGGGAATCGCCCCCGCCTTGGCGAGCAGCGCCTCGGCCAGCGAGGTCTTGCCAGACCCCGACTGCCCGACGAGCGCGATCGTCCGGATTCGTTTGATGGAATGTGGCACGGGCCTGCCTCCTCTTCTCGAAAAATATCCTACCGCGGCACGTGTCGCGGCGTCGAGACCGCGAGGAAGATCTCCCGGAGAAAAAGCAGCAGGCAGACGATCAGCGCCAGCATGGCGCAGATGAACATGCCGGCGATGGTGTACGACAGGTCGGTGCGCACGAACGCCCCGGCGAAGGCGCCGACGATCAGCAGGGCGATGAACAGCGCTGATATCACGGCGAAAACGATCGAAAGGTAGACGAAGCGGATGCGCCGTGCGATGGTGGCCAGCTCCTCCTGCGCCGAGGGCAGCTCGGGCGGCGGCATGGCCGGCACGCGCTCCTCGAGCTCGCGGCGCCGGTCGACCGCGCGTCCCAGGCGGATGTTCAGCGCCCCGATCACGGTCCCCACTGCGGTCAGCATGAACACCGGGGCGATCGCCAGTTGGATGACGCCGGCGATTTCCGGGACGTGGGGGTCGAACGCCACGCGGAAAGTCTAATACGGTTACGGACGCGGCAACGCCGCGCGGGAGCCGCGCGGCGCTCGGTTATGGGGTGAACAGCGTTCCTACTTGTGGCAGTCGCAGTTGTCGCCGGGGACGTGCGGGCTGCCGTCGGGATGGAAGGTGCCGCCGCCCGTGCCGCCGCCACCGCCGCCGGCTTGCTGGGCCTGCTGCTGCTGTGCCTGCTGGTTGCTGTTGGCCGTGGACTTGTCCTTGCTCGCCACCGCGGCGACCGCCCCGGCGGCGACTGCGCCGGCGATGATCCACTTCACCCCGATGGCGGTGCCGAAGAAGTTGACGGTGCGCGTGTCATTGAACATGCGCGAATCGACCCTGACGCTCTCGTACGCGCGCTTGCCCTGGATCGCCAGCCCGGAGTAGAGGGATTGCTCCTTTACCTCGCGCGCGTCGAGCGGGATGGCGATGAAGAACGTCACGCCCGGCGCCTTCCCGGTGGGGCCGTCGTCGAACGCGGCGGCGGGAACGGAGATGAGGATCAGCGCTGCGAGCGCGGCGATGTGCTTCCAGGCCATGTTCTTGCTCCTCCTAAAGGAGCCGACAGACTAAGAGGCGAGTGCTACATGGACCATCGGCCACAGGCCGGCCGGCGTGGTCCGCTAGGAAGGGATTAGATGACGCGCCCGCGAGGCCCCGTAGGGCGTTACTACTTCTTCTGTGCGGGTTTTTCGAGCAGTTCGGCGCGCGGCTTGAGGGTGTCTTCCAGCTTGGACTTGGGGATCAGCAGCACGTGCTGGGAGAGCGTCTTCTCGCGTGCCGCCTTGTCCTCCGACTTGTGATTGCCGGAGGAAGTGAAGCTCACGTAGTAGTTGTCGCCGGCGAGCTTGCCCACCTTGATGGCGTAAGTCAGCCCTTCGAGGGTTGTCGCATCGATGGCGATCGGCTTGTCCAACCCCGTATCAGCGACATCTTTGGGCGCCACGTCCGCCAGCTCGAGCAGCTGGAGCGAGTAGGAGGCGGCATTGGCCCTTGATACGTCGAGCTTTTCGTCGGGCCGGGCGCCGGCCAGCTTCCAGTCCGCATTGTCGCCGGCGCGCTCGATGCGCCATCCACCCCCTGCCGGGTAACGCACCTCCAGCGTCTTCACCTTTTCCACCTGGAAGGAGGTGCGGTCGATCCAATCGGCGGTGTTCGCGCTCGCCTGCGTCAGCGCATCGCCCACCAGGTAGGCGGTGCCCGGCTCGCCCGGCAGCGCGATGAAGCGGCCGTCCGGGGTCGCCTTGCCGGGGTTGTCGACTTCGCGCTTGAAGTACTTGCGCCCGACGGTAAACGCCGCCAGGTTCTTGCCGTCGGCGGCTTTGAACTCGACTCTGGTACCCGAGGCATCCAGGTTGAGCCGGCCGCGATCTTTGTCGCCCAGCGGCTCGCTCTGGCCGACCTTCAGCCCGATCGCCTTCAGCACGAATTCGCGCACCTTGGCGACGTCGGCGGGGAAGTCGGCGCGCTCGGCAATCACCCAGCGATCATCCTTGCGCTGCACCGTGAGGGTCGCCTTCGGTTCAACGATCCTGATGGCGGCGATGTCGGCGGCCTGCAGGTCCTTGAGCAGCGTGCGGCCCAGCGTGCCGGCGTTGTCGGGGCGGCGCCCGCGCTCCTGGTGCTGGTAGAGCAGCGCCGCGCCGCCCAGCACGCCGAGCAGCACCACCAGGATCGCGGCGACGCGCGCGTTCAAGCCACGCGTCTCCGGAAGAACGCCACTAGCAGGCCGGCCAGCGCGACGAGCAGCGGCATGAAGGCGATGTTGGCCACCTTGGTCCAGAAGACCAGGGCTTCGGCGTCCTGGCGCAGGTTCCTGCGCAGCTCCTTGAGCGCGAGGTTGGTCTCGCTGTAGGTCTTCTTGAAGCGCTCGAGCTCCTCTTGCTGTTCCGCAGAAAGAATTTGATTCTTGGCTGAACCGGGCTGCGCCTTCTGCAGCTCCTGCAGGCGCGCCTGCGTCTTCTGCTTCTCCTCCTCGAGCGCCTGGATGCGGCCGAAGTATTCCTTCTGCGCCTCGGCCTCGAGCTCGCGCACCACGGTGAGCGGGCGGAACGCGGCGGCGCGGCTGCGCAGCGAGATGAGGTCGTTGCCGGCGGCGAACTGCTCGACCATGCCGAGCGCGAACGCGAGGTTGCCGTTCGACGGCACGATGATCCGGCGCCCGAAGACTTCCTGTACGTCGACCGCCGCGCCGTCGGCGAGCAGGTCGACGTCGGCGACGAGGATCACCGAGTTGTCGGCGGATTCGCGCAGCGCCGGCGTGCCGGCGACGGGCTTGTCTTTTTCCTTCAATCCGTCGGGAAACGCGGTCTTGAATTTCCCGCTGAGCCGCACGGCGAGCGTCATCGGGCTGCCCGAAGGCTTGAAGCCGCGCGTCGCCTCGTCGCCCGACTTGGTGGCGTTCGCGTTGTCGACCAGCATCGCGTTCGGCGAGCTCTGCACCAGCTCGATCGCTTTCAAGCCATCGGGGAGCTTGAGCTCGAATGCGCCGCCGAAGGCATACAGCAGCGTCTCGATCTGGCTGGTGACGATATCTTCGCGGTTGAAGGCGGTGCGGTTGAGCGAGAGCACGGTGGGCGTGTAGCGCGCGCCGCCGCCGGAGCCGAACACCACGTCGGACACCACCTTGCCCGGGTCCATGCTCACGCCCCAGGCCTTGAACAGCGTCGGCAGCGTCGAGCTCGAGGGCTGCGGCGGCACCCCGGGCATCTGCGGGCCCTGGTCGAAGTAGGCGTACGGATCGACGAAGGCGATCAGCTTGCCGCCGCGCATCACGAACTGGTCGAGGGCGTACTCGGTCTGCGGCGGCACCTCGCGCGGATGGATCACCAGGAGGACGTTCACGTCCTTGTCGATCTCCTTCGCCATCAGCGGCACTTCCTGCACGTCGAAGTCGCGCTTGAGCTCGTTGGCCAGAACCCAAGGCTCGGAGGACTGGCGCGTGAAGGGATTGAACTTCTCGCCCAGCACCGGCAGGCCGGCCATCAGGCCGATCTTCGGCCGCTCGGCCGTGCCCACGCGCGCGATGGCGCGCACCAGGTCGTACTCCAGCAGGCGCTCGCGCTGCGGCGAGATCGCCGGGATCGCCTGCTTGCGGTCGAGCTGGCTCACCGCGATGCCGAGGTAGAACTGCTCGCCCGAGGCGAGCTGCTGCGGCTCGATGCCGTCGAGCTGGGCGGAGTCCTCGATCTCGGAGTCGGGCTTGGGATCGAGCCTTTCGACCACCACCTTGTCGCCAGCCGCATTCTTGAACTCGCGCACCAGGTCCTCGACGCGCTGCGCGAAGCCGCGCAGCGGCACCGGCACGCTTTCGCCCTGCGACATGTAGAGCCTGACCTTCACTGGCGCCTCGAGGCCGCGCAGGATGCGGCGCGTGCCGTCGGACAGCGTGTAGAGGTTGCCGTCGGTCAGGTCGACGCGCGCCGGGACGCGCGTGATGAGGAAGTTGACCGCGATCAGGATCAGGAACAGGGCCAGCAGGCCGATCGCCGAGTAGATCAGGTTCTCGTGCTTTTTCATCATGGGGTCAGCCCGAGCGGTGGCCGCGGATCACCACCCCGGTGGCGAACAGCGCGAAGCCGATCACCGAGAGGAAATACACCAGGTCCTTGGCGTCGATCACGCCGCGCTGGAAGCCGTCGAAGTGCGTGATCACCGAGAACGCCGCCACGGTGTCGACCAGCGCCGGGCTCGCCCAGCGCACCATCAGGTCGGTCACCGGGTTGAAGCCGGCGAGCACCAGGAACAGGCACACCACCACCGCGAGAATGAACGCCACCACCTGGTTGCGCGTCATCGCGGAGGTCATGCAGCTCACCGCGAGGTAGGCCCCGGCGAGCAGGAAGCTGCCGAGGTAGCCGGCGGCAATGATCCCGTTGTCGGGGTCGCCCAGCACGTTGACCGTGACGATGGCCGGAAAGGTGAGGCTCAGTGCCAGGGCGAGGAACAGCCAGCTCGCCAGGAACTTGGCGACGATCGCCTGCCAGGGCGCCACCGGCATGGTGAGCAAGAGCTCCATCGTCCCCGAGCGGCGCTCCTCGGCCCAGACGCGCATGCCCACCGCCGGTACCAGCATCAGGTAAACCCACGGATGCCAGCCGAAAAAGGCCGCCAGGCTCGCTTCGCCGCGCTCGAAAAAGTTGCCCGCGGTGAAGGTGAAGAAGCCGGTGAGCAGCAGGAAGATCACCAGGAACACGTAGGCCACCGGCGAGGTGAAGTAGGCGACCAGCTCGCGCTTGGCGATGGTGGTGATGACCCTCATCGTTTTACGGTGTCGGGAAGCGTGATGCGGCGGAACACTTCATCGAGCTCGCCGCGCTCGCTGAACATGCCTTCGACCTTCCAGCCCTCGCGGCTCACCAGCTCGACGACTTCTGCCGCCAGATCGCCGGCCTTCGACTTGTCGCGCGGAAAGATGCGGAACGCGCCGTTCAAATTTTCAACCCTTCCAAGGGAAGACAGCTTCTCCGCCGTGGCCCCATGCGCCGAGAGCGTCACCGCCCCGGCCAGGTCCGACATCGCGCGCAGCTCTTCGGGCGTGCCGTTGGCAACGATGCGGCCGCGGTCGATGATGATCGCGCGAGTGCACGCGGCGTCGACTTCCTCGAGGATGTGGGTGGAGAACACGATGGCCTTGTTGCGGCCCAGCTCGCGGATCAGGTTGCGCACCTCGTGCTTTTGGTTCGGGTCGAGGCCGTCGGTCGGCTCGTCCATGATCAGCACCTCGGGGTCGTGGATCAGCGCCTGCGCAAGGCAGGTGCGGTGCTTGTAGCCCTTCGACAGCGTATCGATCGACTGGCGCAGCACGCCGTCTAGGAAACAGCGTTCGACCACGCGCGCGACCGCCTGCTTTTTCCGGCTTCCGCTCAACCCCCGTATTTCGGCAGCGAACTCGAGGAAGCCCTTCACCGTCATGTCGGGGTAGGAGGCGGCGTTTTCCGGCAGGTAGCCGACCAGGCGCTTCGCCTCGAGCGGCGACTCGGCCACGTCGTGCCCGCCGATCGCCACGCGGCCGGAAGTGGGCGGCATGAAGCCGGTGACCATGCGCATGGTGGTCGACTTGCCGGCGCCGTTCGGGCCGAGGAAGCCGAGCACCTCGCCGCGCTCGACGGCGAACGACACGCCGTCGACCGCGCGCTTGGCGCCGAATGTCTTCACGAGATTTTCGATGCGGATCATGGAATTACCGACACACAGCGGCCTTCAAGGGGGCGAATTATATCGCTCAAACCGTGCTAAGTTTGGCAACCGTCATTCCTGGAGTTCCTCCATGCGCATCGCCAGCAAGATTTTTTTCACTCTGCTCGCATCGCTCTTCAGTGCCGCCGTGCTCTCGCAGCCGAGCCTGAAGATGATGATTCCGGCGAATCCCGGCGGCGGCTGGGATCAGACCGGCCGCAGCCTGGCCGCCGCGATGCAGAGCGCGAAGCTGGTTTCCGGCGTGCAGTTCGACAACAAGGGCGGCGCCGCCGGCACCATCGGCCTCGCGCAGTTCGTGAACTCCGCGAAGGGCGATCCCAACGCGGTCATGATCGGCGGCATGGTGATGGTCGGCGGCATCATCCTCAACAAGTCGGCGGTGAACCTTTCGCAGGTGACGCCGATCGCGCGCCTGACCAGCGAATGGGAAGTGATCGTGGTGCCGGCGAACTCGCCGCACAAGACGCTCGACAGCCTGCTGAAGGCGTTCAAGGCCGACCCCGGCAAGGTGTCCTGGGGCGGCGGTTCCGCCGGCGGCACCGACCATATCCTCATCGGGCTGATCGCCAAGGACATCGGCGTGCAGCCTTCCAAGGTGAACTACGTTCCGTTCAAGGGCGGCGGCGAGGCGATCGCCGCGATCCTCGGCGGCCACGTCACCGCGGGGGTCTCGGGGCTGGGCGAATTTGCCGAGCACATCAAGTCCGGCAAGATGCGCGCCCTCGCGCAGTCGGCGCCGAAGAAGATCGACGGCATTCCTTCGCTGAAAGAGCAGAAGGTCAACGTGGAGCTCGGCAACTGGCGCGGCATCTTTGCCGGTCCGGGGCTGAGCACCCAGCAGCGCGACGCGCTGGTGAAGCTGGTGCAGTCGGCCACCCAGACCCCGGCGTGGAAGGCGACCCTGAAAAAGCTCGGCTGGGAGGGGTGGTTCCTCGGCGGCGAGGCCTACGCCAAGTTCCTCAAGCAGGACGAGCAGCGCATCGCCGGCATCATCGAGTCGCTCGGCCTGAAGAAGTAAGCGAGATGCAGCGCTCCGGCGCCGAGATCGCGCTTTCGCTCGGCGTCGTGGCGCTGGGCATCGGCGTCGCGGCGGTGACCGCGACCCTGCCCTCGGAAGGCGGCTACGCCGGCATCGGCCCGAACTTCATCCCGGCGGTGGTCGCCGCCGGCATCCTCCTGCTCGGGGGATGGCTCTCCTTCCAGGCCTTCACCGGCGGCTGGCGCAAGCCGGGCGAGCAGCCGGAAGCTTTCCAGGCGAGGCCGTTCCTCTGGGTGAGCGCCGGGCTGCTCGCGCACATGCTGCTCATCGGCGTGGGCGGCTTCGTGCTTGCCGGCACCGCCTTGTTCGCCTGCGTCGCGCGTGGCTTCAATCGCGGACGATGGCTACGCAACGTGGCGATCGGCCTGGTCCTTTCGCTCGCGATCTATCTTTTTTTCGTCAAGCTGCTGAACGTCAACCTGCCGGCCGGCTGGCTCGCGCCGGTCCTCGGCGGCGCCGGCATCTGACATGGAAGCCCTGAATGCGCTGATGGCCGGTTTCGGCGTGGCGCTGCAGCCGATGAACCTGATGTGGGGCTTCGTCGGCGTCACGCTCGGCACGTTCGTCGGCGTGCTGCCCGGCGTGGGCCCGGCGCTCACCGTGGCGATGCTGCTGCCGCTCACCGTGAAGCTCGACCCGACCGGCGCGCTCATCATGTTCGCCGGCATCTACTACGGCGCGATGTTCGGCGGCTCGACCACCACCATCCTGCTGAATACGCCCGGCGAGTCGGGCTCGATCGCCACCGCGTTCGAGGGCAACCGCATGGCGCGCGCCGGGCGCGCCGGGCCGGCGCTGGCGACCAGCGCCATCGGCTCGTTCGTCGCCGGCACCATCGCGACCATCCTGCTCACGCTGCTCGCGCCGCTGGTGGTGGATCTGGCGCTGAAGTTCGGCCCGGCCGACTACTTCGCGCTCATGGTGTTCGCCTTCATCACCGTCGCCGCGGTGCTCGGCAATTCGACCGTGCGCGGCCTGACCAGCCTGTTCCTCGGCCTGCTATTAGGGCTGGTCGGCATCGACAGCCAGACCGGCCAGGCGCGCTTCTCCTTCGGCGTGCCGGAGCTTCTCGACGGCGTGGACGTGGTGGTCCTCGCGGTCGGCCTGTTCGCCGTCGGCGAGGCGCTCTATGTCGCCTCGTACGAAAGTCGTATCAAGGGGACCATCGAGAAGGTGCGCGGCTCGATGCTGATGTCCGCCGCCGACTGGCGCCGCTCCTGGCCGGCGTGGCTGCGCGCCACCGGCATCGGCTTCCCGTTCGGCACCATCCCGGCCGGCGGCTCCGAGATTCCGACGTTTCTCTCATACGCCTTGGAAAGGAAGCTCACCAAGCATCCGGAGGAATTCGGCCACGGCGCTATTGAGGGCGTAGCGGGCCCAGAGGCGGCGAACAACGCGGCGGCCACCGGCGTCCTCGTCCCGCTGCTCACCCTGGGAATTCCAACCTCGGCGACCGCGGCCATCCTGCTCGGCGCGTTCCAGAACTACGGCCTGCAGCCGGGCCCGCTGCTGTTCGATGCGCAGAAGGACCTGGTGTGGGGCCTGATCGCCAGCCTCTACGTCGGCAACATCATTTTGCTGGTGCTGAACCTGCCGCTCATCGGCATCTGGGTGAAGGTGCTCGAGATTCCGAAGGACATTCTCTATGCCGGGATCCTGGTGTTCGCCACGCTGGGCGCCTACAGCCTGCACCAGTCGTGGGTCGACCTTGCGATGCTCTATGTGTTCGGCCTGCTCGGCTTCGCCATGCGCCGCTGGGACATCCCGGTCGGCCCGGCGGTGATCGGCCTGATCCTCGGGCCGCTCGCCGAGACGCAGTTCCGCCGCGCGCTTTCCATCAGCCAGGGCGACGCCTCCGTGTTCGTCACCCATCCGATTTCCGCTTCGCTGCTCGCGCTGACCGCGCTGATCGTGATCGTGCCTTGGCTGGTTCGAAGATTCAGGCCGATGTCCTCGTAATCGGCGCCGGCGCCGCCGGCCTTGCCGCGGCTGCCGAGCTCGCGCGCGCCGGCCGATCGGTCCTGATCGTCGAAGCCAGGGACCGGATCGGTGGCCGCTGCGACACGCGCCGCCTGCCCGGGATCGCGGTCGCGGTCGAGCTCGGCGCGGAGTTCATCCACGGCCGCCCAGAGGCCACTTACGCGCTCATGGAAAAGGCCGGGGTCGCGGCCGTCGACTCCACGCGCACCCAACTCCTGGCCAGCGACGCTCGCCTGCAGCCGGTCAACATGTTCTCCCATGCGCAAACGGTGGCGCGGCGAAAGCTCAAAGGCAGGGATGTCTCGTTCCGCGCTTTCCTCGCGCGCCAGCGCCTGCCCGCGGTCACCCGCACCTTGGCGACGATGATGGTGCAGGGCTTCGACGCGGCCGATCCGCGACTCGCAAGCGCGCGCGAGATCCTCGACGAATGGACCGGGGTCAGCGCCGCGCAGCCTCGTCCGAACGGCGGTTACGGCCCGCTGCTCGAGTTCCTGGCGCGGCAAGCCAAAGTCCAGCTGCAGACCGTGGTGCGCGAATTGCGCTGGAAGCGCTCCTCGGTGGAAGTGCGCGGCACCTTCCGCGGCGAGCGCTGGTCCGCCTGGGCGCCGCGCGCGGTGATCACCCTTCCGATCGGCGTCCTGCCTTCACTTCGCCTCCGGGAAAAAAGCGCGGCCCTCGCGCGGCTCGCCTCGGGTCCGGTGATCCGCGTCGCCATGGCCTTCCGCGAAGCCTTCTGGGAGAAGGACCATCCGGGCGTGGCGTTCTTCCATTCCCCGCAGGCGGCATTCCCAACGTTCTGGACCCCGCTGCCGATGCACGCGCCATTGCTCACTGCGTGGGCCGGGGGTCCCAAGGCGGCTCGCCTCACCGGCTGGTGCGAAAAGTTCTTGTTGAGAAAGGCACTGGAAAGCGTGCGGAGCGTATTAGGGAGTATCGATGAGCCTTCTGCTTTCGCCATTCACGACTGGCAAGCCGATCCCTACGCCCGCGGCGGCTATAGCTATGTGCGGGTCGGCGGAACCGGCGCGCGCGAAGAGCTGGCCGAGCCGCTGGAGGAAACGCTTTACTTCGCTGGAGAGGCGACCGACACCGAGCAATCGGGGACGGTGGGCGGGGCGCTGGCGAGCGGCCTGCGGGCCGCGCACGAAATTCTGGGACGGAGCCCTAACTAGGCAGCGGCGCGGGACTCGCGCTTGCGCTCGTTCTCTTTCAGGAAGCGCTTGCGCAGGCGGATCGACTTCGGGGTGATCTCGGCGAGCTCGTCCTCGCCGATGAACTCGACCGCGTACTCGAGCGTGAGGGCGATCGGCGGCGTAAGCAGGATCGCCTCGTCTTTGCCCGAGGCACGGATGTTGGTGAGCTGCTTGGTCTTGATCGGGTTGACCACCAGGTCGTTGTCGCGGCTGTGGATGCCGATGATCATGCCCTCGTACACCGGCTCGCCGGGCGAGACGAACATGCGGCCGCGCTCCTGCAGCTTCCACAGCGCGTAGGCGACGGCTTCGCCGTCGTCCTGCGACACCAGCACGCCGTTGCGGTGCTCGTCGAGCTCGGCCTTCAGCGGACCGTATTCGTCGAACACGTGGCTCATGATGCCGGTGCCGCGCGTGAGGGTCATGAACTCGCCCTGGAAGCCGATCAGGCCGCGCGCGGTGATGCGGTAGTCGAGGCGCACGCGCCCCTTGCCGTCGGGCTGCATGTCCTGCAGCTCGCCGCGGCGGCGGCCGAGCTCTTCCATGACGCCGCCCTGGTTGGAATCCTCCACGTCGACGGTCAGCAGCTCGTACGGCTCGCACTTCACGCCGTCGATCTCCTTGAAGATCACGCGCGGACGCGACACGGCGATCTCGTAGCCTTCGCGCCGCATGGTCTCGAGCAGGATCGTGAGATGCAGCTCGCCGCGGCCGTGCACGATGAAGGTGTCGGTGTCGCTCGGGTACTCGACGCGCAGCGCCACGTTGCTCTTGGTCTCGCGCTCGAGGCGCTCGCGGATCTGCCGGCTGGTGACGTACTTTCCCTCGCGCCCGGCGAGCGGCGAGGCATTGACCAGGAAGTTCATGGTCAGCGTCGGCTCGTCGACCTTGAGCGCCGGCAGCGGATCCGGATGATCGACGTCGCACAGCGTGGCGCCGATGCCGACCTCGTCGATGCCGTTGATCAGCACGATGTCGCCGGCCTCGGCTTCGTCCACC
Source organism: Burkholderiales bacterium (assembly GCA_035251855.1). Lineage (GTDB taxonomy): Bacteria > Pseudomonadota > Gammaproteobacteria > Burkholderiales > SG8-39 > SCGC-AG-212-J23. Next base: position 38,867 of record DATFDV010000121.1, read on the forward strand.
GGCTTGCGTTCCAACCCCTCGAACATCAGGACCTGGTTGACCTTGGCCTTCTTGTTGTCGGGCAGCAGCAGCACCTCCTGCGCCGCCTTGAGCCGGCCGCGGCGGATGCGGCCGATGCCGATCTTGCCGACGTAGCTCGAGTAGTCGAGCGAGCAGATCTGCAGCTGGAGCGGCGCGTCGGGATCTTCGTCGCGCACCGGCACGTGCTCGAGGATCGCCTCGAACAGCGGCTTGAGATCGGTGCTTTCCTGGTTCAGCTCGTTCTTCGCGAACCCGAGCAGCGCAGAGGCATAAACCACCGGAAAGTCGAGCTGGTCCTCGGTGGCGCCAAGCTTGTCGAACAGATCGAAGGTCTGGTTCACCACCCACTCCGGGCGCGCGCCCGGACGGTCGATCTTGTTCACCACCACGATCGGCTTTAGCCCCAGCGCCAGGGCCTTGCGCGTGACGAAGCGCGTTTGCGGCATCGGCCCCTCGACCGCGTCGACCAGCAGCAGCACGCCGTCGACCATCGACAGCACGCGCTCCACCTCGCCGCCGAAGTCGGCATGGCCGGGGGTGTCGACGATGTTGATGTGGGTGCCGAGGTAGCGGATGGCGCAGTTCTTCGCCAGGATGGTGATGCCGCGCTCGCGCTCGAGGTCGTTCGAGTCCATCACCCGCTCCTGCACGTGCTCGTGCGCGGCAAAGGTGCCGGACTGGCCGAGCAGCTTGTCGACCAGCGTGGTCTTGCCGTGGTCGACGTGGGCGATGATCGCGATATTGCGGCGGGTACGATTCATAGGGCCGCGCATTGTACGTGAATCAAGGGGTTAATTTCCTTAGTTATTAGGTAAAATTTGCCCTCCCCAGTTCCCGCAAATCACACCCGAGATCGAGCGCATGGACACCGCACTTCTATCCAAGACCGCGGCCGCGATGGTCGCGAAGGGCAAAGGCATCCTGGCTGCCGACGAGTCTGCCGGCACCTGCGAGACCCGCTTCAAGTCGATCAATGTCGAATGCACCGAGGAGAACCGCCGCGCCTACCGCGGCCTGCTGTTCACCACCCCCGGCGTCGAGCAGTACCTGTCGGGCGTGATCCTGTTCGACGAGACCCTGCGCCAGAAGACCAACGACGGCGTGCCTTTCGGCGACTACCTGGCGAAGAAGGGCATCATTCCCGGCATCAAGGTCGATGCCGGCGCGAAGGAGTTGCCGCTCGCGCCGGGCGAGAAAGTGACCGAAGGCCTCGACGGCCTGCCCAAGCGCCTGGCTGAATACTTCAAGCTCGGCGCGCGCTTCGCCAAGTGGCGCGCGGTGATCACCATCGGCAAGAACCTGCCGACGCACACCTGCATCTATGCCAACGCGCACGCGCTGGCGCGCTATGCCGCCGCCTGCCAGGAGGCTTCGATCGTGCCGATGATCGAGCCCGAGGTCCTGCTCGACGGCGACCACACC
>DATFDV010000122.1:0-14317 GCA_035251855.1 Burkholderiales bacterium
GCGCAAGCAGCTGGAGCGCGGCCGCATGGTCACCGAGCTCATGAAGCAGCCGCAATACCAGCCGCTGCAGGTGTGGGAGATGGCGCTCACGCTGTTCGCGGTCAACAACGGCTACTACGACGACATCGAGGTGAAGAAGGCGCTCGCGGCCGAGAAATCGATGCGCGACCACCTCAAGTCGAAGTTCCCGATCATCGTGAAAAGCATGGAGGAGAAGAAGGACCTGTCGGCCGAGGACGAGAAGGCGCTGAATGACGCCATCAAGGACTGGAAGAAGAACGGATCGTTCTAAATGGCGGGGACCAAAGAAATCCGGATGAAGATCCGTAGCGTGCAAAACACGCGAAAGATCACCAAGGCGATGGAGATGGTCGCAGCCTCGAAGATGCGCAAGGCGCAGGAGCGCATGCGCCACGCGCGGCCCTACGGCGAGAAGATCCGCAACGTCGCGGCGCACATCTCGCACGCCAATCCGGAGTACCGTCACCCGTTCCTGGTCGATCGCGACTCGGTGAAGCGCGTCGGCATCATCGTCATCACCACCGACAAGGGGCTGTGCGGCGCGCTCAACACCAACCTGCTGCGCCTGGTGCTCGCGCAATACAAGGAATGGCAGGCGCAGGGCGAGGAGATCGAAGTCTGCGCCCTGGGCAACAAGGGCTTCGGCTTCATGCAGCGCCTGGGCGCGAAGATCGTGTCGCACGCGGTGCAGCTCGGCGACCGGCCGCAGATGGACAAGCTGATCGGCGCGGTGAAAGTCATGCTCGACGGCTATACCGGCGATCGCTTCGACCGGCTGATGCTCGCCTATACGCGCTTCATCAACACCATGAAGCAGGAGCCGGTCGTCGAGCAGCTCCTGCCGCTCGCCGGCGAGCGCTTGGGCTCGCCCGAATCGGTGTGGGACTACCTCTACGAGCCCGAGGCGCGCGCAGTGCTCGACCAGGTGATGACGCGCTACATCGAGGCGATCATCTTCCAGGCGGTGTCCGAGAACATGGCCTCCGAGCAGTCTGCGCGCATGGTGGCGATGAAAGCCGCCTCCGACAACGCCGCCACGCTGATCGACGAGCTGACGCTGGTCTACAACAAGAACCGGCAGGCGAACATCACCAAGGAACTCTCCGAGATCGTGGGCGGCGCAGCGGCCGTCTGACAAAGGAAAAGCAAATGGCTCAAGGCACCATCGTTCAATCCATCGGCGCGGTCATCGACATCGAATTTCCGCGCGAGCAGATGCCCAACATCTACGACGCGCTCGTCCTGGAGGACAGCGCCGCCGGCGGCCTGGTGGAAAAGGGCCTCACCTTCGAGGTCGAGCAGCAGCTCGGCGACGGCATCGTGCGCTGCATCGCGCTGGGCTCCTCGGACGGGCTGCGCCGCGGCATGAAGGTCAACGGCACCGGCGCGCCGATCTCGGTGCCGGTGGGCAAGGGCACCCTGGGCCGCATCATGGACGTGCTCGGCCGCCCGATCGACGAAGGCGGCCCGATCAAGTCGAAGACGCTGCGCTCGATCCACCAGATCGCGCCCAAATTCGACGAGCTCTCGCCCTCGGTCGAGCTGCTCGAGACCGGCATCAAGGTGATCGACCTGATCTGCCCCTTCGCCAAGGGCGGCAAGATCGGCCTGTTCGGCGGCGCCGGCGTCGGCAAGACCGTGAACATGCTCGAGCTCATCAACAACATCGCCACCCAGCACTCCGGCCTGTCGGTGTTTGCCGGCGTCGGGGAGCGCACGCGCGAAGGCAACGACTTCTACCACGAGATGATCGAGGCGGGCGTGGTGAAGCTCGACGACCTCGAGGACTCCAAGGTGGCGATGGTGTTCGGCCAGATGAACGAGCCGCCCGGCAACCGCCTGCGCGTGGCGCTCACCGGCCTTTCGATGGCCGAGAGCTTCCGCGACGAGGGCCGCGACATCCTGTTCTTCGTCGACAACATCTACCGCTTCACGCTGGCCGGTACTGAAGTTTCGGCGCTGCTCGGCCGCATGCCCTCGGCGGTGGGCTATCAGCCCACGCTCGCCGAGGAGATGGGACGCCTGCAGGAACGCATCACCTCGACCAAGACCGGCTCCATCACTTCCATCCAGGCGGTGTACGTGCCCGCCGACGACCTGACGGACCCCTCGCCCGCCACCACCTTCGGCCACCTCGACGCCACCGTCGTGCTGTCGCGGGACATTGCATCGCTGGGCATCTATCCGGCCGTGGATCCGCTCGATTCCACCTCCCGCCAGGTGGACCCGAACACCATCGGCGAGGAGCACTACACCACCACTCGGGCGGTGCAGGCCACGCTGCAGCGCTACAAGGAGCTGCGCGACATCATCGCGATCCTCGGCATGGACGAGCTGTCCCCCGAGGACAAGCTGGCGGTATCGCGCGCGCGCAAGATCCAGCGCTTCCTGTCGCAGCCCTTCACGGTGGCGCAGAACTTCACCGGCACGCCCGGCAAATACGTGTCGCTGAAGGACACGATCAAGGGCTTCAAGATGATCGTCAACGGCGAGTGCGATGCGCTGCCCGAGCAGGCGTTCTACATGGTCGGCGGCATCGAGGAAGCCTTCGCCAAGGCAGAAGAAATGAAGAAAGAGACTGCCAAGAAGTAATGGCGACCACCATTCACGTCGATGTCGTCAGCGCCGAGGAGTCGATCTACTCCGGCGAGGCCGAGTTCGTGGTGCTGCCGGGAGAGGCGGGCGAGCTCGGCATTTACCCGCGCCATATCCCGCTCATCACGCGCATCAGGCCGGGCGCGGTGCGCATCAAGCCGGCGGGCGGCGGCGAGGAGCAGCTGATCTTCGTCGCCGGCGGCATTCTCGAAGTGCAGCCGAAGTTGATTACGGTGCTCGCCGACACGGCGATTCGCGGGCACGACCTGGACGAGGCCAAGGCCACCGAAGCGCTGCGCCAGGCCGAGATCGCCCGGGCCAATGCCAAAGACGCGGTGGGCGTGGCCGCCGCCACCGCGGAGATGGCCAACTTCGCCGCGCAGATCGCCGCGATCCGAAAGCTGCGCAAGTAGTCGCCCCGCTAGGCTTGTAGAAAAACCTCGACGGGATGGGCGCTGTCGTGCGCCGGAGACTGGTCCGGGGAGACTAAAGCGGGCGGTAACGCGCGCGCCGCGTCGCTGGAACAATCGGTCTCACCAGCGCAGGAGAACCCGCATGAAACACATCCTCGACTCCGATTTCCGTTACCGCCCGAGCTTCGACACCGACGTGCGCAAGACTTTCGAGAAGGTGCGCCGCCAGCAGCAGGTCCGCGACCGCGAGCAGCCCAGGGCCGCAGCGGTGGAAACCAAGGTCAAGGTGCTGAAGCTGGAGCAGATCAAGAAGGCGAGCAGCAGCTAGCGCTCACGCAAGCCAGTACACGCCGCACGCTGCGCGTGCGGTAGATGAGCTCGACAACGAGGGTCTTCCCCGGCCCCAGCGCTTCGGTGGGCTCCAGCAAACCCGCGGTTTGGCGCCGGGTCAGCAGTGCGGGCTGCGCCGCCGCGGCCTCCGGCGTGAAGCTCAGCCGCTCGAGCACCACGTTCGGCGGCAGGCGATACACGTAGACGCCCTCCAGGGTTTCGGCAAACGGGTTGTGGTAGACCTCGACCACCCGGGTCATCACCGCTTCGCCCTCCTCGCGAGACTCGACCTCGGCCGACAGGCGCTCGGCCTCGGCCATCGCGCCGCGGCGCTCGAGCAGCAGGCTTCCTTCGCCGGCGTACGCCGGTGCCGCCAGCAGCATGGCGACGCCGGCCAGCGCGATTGCCACTGCCACGCCAAGCGCAGAGGCCATGGCGAGCAGGGCGAGCAGCGGAAGCGCCGGTCTTTTCGCTGGTTCGTTTTCCATCGGCGTCATTGAAGAGGCGGGCGGCGGCGGCTGGCGGCCCGGACGCTGGCAAAGCGCCGAAGAATTGTGGCAAAGCGCAGGCAGCGGGCTTGGCGCGCCCGCCTTCGGCTATAGTCGCCGCCATGTCGCGCCGCATCGCCATCGTCGAGGACGAGCCGGCCATTCGCGCCAACTATGCCGAGGCGCTGCGCAAGCACGGCTTCGAGGTGGCGGCCTATGCGGCCCGCGGCGAAGCGCTGGCGGCGATGCGCACCCGGCTGCCGGACCTTGCGCTCATCGACATCGCCCTGGGCGCCGACGTCGACGGCGGTTTCGCGCTGTGCCGCGAGCTGCGCGCGCTGTCGGCGGCGCTGCCGATCATCTTCCTGACCGCGCGGGACAGCGACTTCGATACGGTGGTCGGCCTGCGCCTGGGTGCCGACGACTACCTCACCAAGGACGTAAGCCTGCCGCATCTGATGGCGCGCATCGCGGCCCTTTTCCGCCGCGCCGAGCTCTCCGGCGAGGTTGCCGCCGTCGCCGAGCGCCTCGAGCGCGGCCCCCTCGCGCTCGACCTCAAGCGCTTCAGCGTCGCCTGGCGCGGCAACGAGGTGGCGCTCACGCTGACGGAGTTCTGGATGGTGCACGCGCTCGCCAAGTTTCCCGAGCACGTGAAGACTCGCGACCAGCTGATGCGCGACGCCAATTTGGTGGTCGACGACGGCACCATCACTTCGCATATCAAGCGCATCCGCCGCAAGTTTCTCGCCGTGGACCCGGCGTTCGACGCCATCGACACCGTCTACGGCATGGGGTATCGCTGGCAGGCATGAAGCGCCCGCGCTTCAGCCTGCGGGTCAAGCTTGCCCTGCTGCTTTTTGCGCTGCTCGCGCTGCCCTACGCCGGCATCCTGTACGTGAACGAAGTCGAGCGCTTTCTGCTCGAGGGGCAGGAGCAATCGCTGCTCGCGGTGGCGCGTGCGGTGGCCACCGCCCTGCACGAGCGTCCGCAGCTCCTCGCCAGCGCCTCCGGGCGCGACGAGGAGGTCGACTCCATTCTGCGCGGCCTGCAGCGCACGTCGTCGCGCGTCTGGGTGGTCGACCGCAGCTATCAGATCATCGCGCAGGCGGGCAGCCTGCAGCGGCCGGTCGACGTCGTCACCGAGGCGCCGTGGTGGCAGCCAATAGTGAGCCCGCTCCTCGGGTGGCTGATTCCGCGCCCGACCGAAGATTTCGTCGAGGCGCGCCCCGAGGACGTGCTGGCGACCGGCGGCGATGTGGCCGCGGCGATGCAGGGGACCCCGGCGACGCGTACGCGTCACACGCGCGACGGGCGCGCGGTGGTCATGTCGGCCGCGCACCCGATCTGGAGCGGCGACGAAGTCACCGGCGCGGTGGTGACCGAAGAGACCACCAATTCGGTGATGTCGGTGAAGAGCGCCGCGCTCGAGCGCCTGCTGCTGCTGACGCTCGCCGCCTTCGCCGCCGCCGCCATCGTGCTGATGGCGTTCGCCACGCGCCTGTCGATGCGCATCCGGCGCCTGCGCGACGAAGCCGAGTCGGCGATCGATGCGCGCGGCCACATCCTGACCCGCCTCGCCGGTTCGGGCGCGGGCGACGAGATCGGCGACCTTTCCCGCAGCTTCTCGGCGGTGCTCGAGCGGCTCGCCGAGCACCATTCCTACCTCGAGAGCATGGCCGGACGCCTCTCGCACGAGCTGCGCACGCCGATCGCCGTGGTTCGATCCTCCCTGGAAAACCTGAAGATATCCAGGGAAAACCAGGATCTCTACATCGAGCGCGCCGAGCAGGGGCTCGCGCGCCTCAACCGCATCCTCGAGCGCATGACCGAAGCTTCGCGCCTCGAGCAGAGTCTGCGCGCGCTCGAGCGCGAGCGCTTCGACCTCGCGGCGGTGGTGCGCGGTTGCGTCGAAGGCTACCGCCTTGCCTATCCGCAGGCCACCTTCGCGCTCGAGCTGCCGCCGGCGGGCCGGCGTGTCGAGGTCGAGGGCGCGCCGGATCTTGCCGCCCAGCTGCTGGACAAGCTGGTGGAGAACGCGGTCGATTTCTCGCAAGGCCGTGCGCCGGTGCGCGTGGCGCTCGACGATGCCGCGGGGACGGCGGCGCTCACGGTGGCCAACCAGGGCCCGCCGCTACCCGACAAGATGCGCACGCGCCTGTTCGAGTCGATGATCTCGATGCGCGAAGCGGGCGGCACCGGCACGCCGCACCTCGGACTGGGGCTGTACGTGGCGCGTCTGATCGCCGAGTTCCACGGCGGCAGCATCGCGGCGTCGAACCTGGCCGGGGGCGAGGGCGTGGCGCTGGGCGTGCGCCTGCCCCTCGCATGGAAGTAGTTCACGACCTGCTGGTGATCGGCGGCGGCATCAACGGCGCCGGGATCGCGCGCGATGCCGTCGGCCGCGGGCTGTCGGTGCTGCTGGTGGAGCGCGACGACCTTGGCGCCGCCACCTCGTCGGCCTCCTCGAAGCTGGTGCACGGCGGTCTGCGCTATCTCGAGCACACCGAGTTCCGCCTGGTGGCCGAAGCGCTCGCCGAGCGCGAGATCGTGCTGCGGATCGCCGGGCACCTCGCCTGGCCGCTGCGTTTCGTCATGCCGCACGTGCCCGAGCTGCGCCCGCGCTGGATGATCCGCATCGGGTTGTTCCTCTACGACCATCTGGCGCGGCGTTCCCTGCTGCCCGGCTCGCAGCCGGTGCGGCTCGACCGGCCTCCTTATGGGGCGGGACTGCGCCGCGAGCTGAAGCACGGCTTCGTCTTCTCGGACTGCCGCGTGGACGACGCGCGGCTGGTGGTCGGTAATGTCTCCGACGCCGCCGCGCGCGGCGCGCGCGTCCTGGTCGGCGTGGAGTGCGTGCGGGCGCAGCGTGAACAGGCGCTGTGGCGCGCGCAGCTATCGAACGGTGAGAGCGTGCGGGCGCGCGCGGTGGTCAATGCCGCCGGGCCGTGGGTAAAGCAGGTACTGAACGACAAGCTGGGCGAGGCGACGCGCGACGCAGTGCGCCTGGTGAAGGGCAGCCACATCGTCCTGCCGCGCCTTTACGAGGGCGAGCATGCCTTCATCCTGCAGAATGACGATCGGCGGGTGGTGTTCATGATCCCCTACGAGGAGCGCTTTACGCTGGTGGGGACGACCGACGTGGACTACGACGGCGACCCCGCGGCACCCGCGGCCAGCGAGGCCGAGGTCGACTACCTTTGCCGCGCCGCCGGGCGTTATCTGGCGCGGCCGCCGCAGCCGGCCGAGGTGGTGTGGTGCTATGCGGGGGTTCGTCCTCTCTACGACGACGGCTCGCAAGACCCTTCGGCCATCACGCGCGATTACACGCTGCGCGTGGATGACGTCGAAGGCGCGGCGCCGGTGCTCTCGGTGTTCGGCGGCAAGATCACCACCTATCGCAAGCTCGCCGAGCACGCCCTGGAGAAGCTGGCGCCGTACTTTCCGGGCATGCGGCCGGCCTGGACGGCGCGCACGCCGCTGCCGGGCAGCGATTTCAGCGATCGCGAGGCGGCGAAGGCGCAATTGTTCAAGCGCTATCCGCAGCTGCCGCCGCCGCTGCTGCAGGCGGTGTTCCGGCGCCACGGCACCCTGGCGCACGAGGTGCTCGGCGACGGCCGCCTCGGCGAGGATTACGGCGCCAACCTCAGCGAGCGCGAGTTGCGCTATCTCATGGAGCGTGAATGGGCGCAGAGCGCTGCAGCGGTTTTATGGCGGCGCACGAAATGCGGCCTGCACATGACCGAGGCGCAGCGCAACCGCGTCGCCGAGGTGGTCGGGCGATGAAGCCGCTGGCCGAGCTCGACGCGCGCGGCGTCACCGCCGTGCTCGCCGACATCGACGACACGCTGACCACCGACGGCAAGCTCACCGCTTCTGCCTACCAGGCGCTCGAGCGGCTGCAGCGGGCCGGCCTGCGCGTGGTGCCGGTGACCGGGCGGCCCGCCGGATGGTGCGATCACATCGCGCGAATGTGGCCGGTCGACGCCGTGGTGGGGGAGAACGGCGCGTTCTATTTTTATTACGCCAACGGGCGCCTGGAACGGCGCTTTCAGGCCGACGAGGCGAGCCGCGCGGAGAAGCGTGCCCGCCTGCAGGTGATCGCGGCGCGGATCGTGGCCGCGGTGCCCGGATGCGCGCTCGCCTCCGACCAGGCTTACCGCGAAAGCGATCTGGCGATCGACTATTGCGAAGATGTAGCGCCGCTGCCGCTGGCGGCGGCCGCGCGCATCGCCGCGCTCATGGAGGAAGCAGGGCTGACCGCCAAGGTAAGCTCGATCCACGTCAACGGCTGGTTCGGTGACTACGACAAGCTCGCCACCACGCGGCGCTTGTTTGCCGAGCGCTTCGGCCTGGACCTCGAGAACGCCAACCGGGAAATCGTGTTCGCCGGTGATTCCCCCAACGATGCACCGATGTTTGCTTTCTTCCAGAACTCGGTGGGCGTGGCCAACGTGCGCAAATTCGAAAAGCTGCTGACGCACAAGCCGCGCTACCTCACCCGCGCGGCGGCGGGTGCGGGCTTCGCCGAGCTGGCCGAGCATCTTCTTGTAGCGAAATCGCGACGCGCCTGAGCAGGGTGGACTAGCGCGTAGGTCGGTTGGATTAACGAGTCGCGCGCATAGTGGGCATGAGTCCAATCATGCGTGCATTGTTCCTCGCCTTCTCACTTGCCACCAGTTCAGCCGCGTTCGCCCAGCCGGGGTCAGGCGAGCCCGGCGGCGGCCCCCGCGCGGCGCAATTCACGGCGCTCGATCGCAACGCCGACGGCTACGTGACGCGCATCGAGGCCCTGGGCGAGGAGGAAATCCACAAGCGCTTCACCCAGTTCGACGTCAACAGGGACCGCCAGCTTTCCCTCGCGGAGTACCTTTCGGCGCGCGAAGACATCGATAAGCGCGCGCAGAGAGACGCGGTGCTCACCGCGCGCGTGAAGGCGGCGCTGATCGCCGAGCGCGGCATTCCCTGGACCGGCATCTCGGTCGAAACCTACGAGGGCGGGGTGGAGCTCTCGGGCTTCGTCCCCGCGCCCGACATGGTCTCGCGCGCCGGCCGCATCACCGCCGGGGTCAACGGGGTGCGAACCGTGCACAACAACCTCACCGTCAAGCAAAGATAGCGCGCGGGTTTGCAGTAAACTCGGCGCCCATGCCGGGGCCGCTCGCAGGAATCCGTGTTCTCGATTTGACGCGCGTGCTGGCCGGGCCGTGGGCGGCGCAGAACCTGGCCGACCTCGGCGCCGAAGTGATCAAGGTCGAGCGGCCGAAGAAGGGCGACGATTCGCGCGCTTTCGGCCCGCCGTGGCTGAAGGACGCTCAGGGCCGCGACACCGCCGAGTCGGCGTACTTCGCGTGCGCCAACCGCGGCAAGAAATCGCTCACCCTCGACCTTTCCAGCCCGCAGGGGCAGGCGATCGCGCGAGAGCTCGCCGCGCGCTGCGACGTGCTGCTCGAGAACTTCAAATTCGGCGACCTCGAGCGCTACGGCCTGGGCTACACGCAACTGCAGGCGGTGAATCCCGGGCTGATCTACTGCTCGGTGACCGGCTTCGGCCACAGCGGGCCGTGGCGCGAGCGCCCGGGCTACGACTTCATGATCCAGGGCATGGGCGGCCTGATGAGCGTCACCGGCGAACGCGACGACCGCCCCGGCGGCGGGCCGCAGAAGGCGGGCATCCCGATCGCCGACCTGATCACCGGCATGTACGCCAGCGTGGCGATCTGCGCCGCGCTCGCCCACCGCGCCAAGTCGGGCAAAGGCCAGCACCTGGATCTGGCGCTGCTCGACTCGCTGGTCGCGGTGCTGGCCAACCAGGGCGCGAACTATCTGGCGACCGGCGAAGCGCCGGCGCGCCTGGGCAACGACCATCCGAACATCGCGCCTTACCAGGTGCTGAAGACTGCAGATGGCAGCGTGATCGTCGCCTGCGGCAACGACAACCTGTTCCGCAAGTTCTGCGAGGTCGCCGGCAGGCCGGCGCTCGCCGACGACGCGCGCTTCGTCACCAACGGCAAGCGGGTCGCCAACCGCGCCGAGCTGACCCGCATCCTGTCCGAGGTCATGGTGACGCGCAGCATGCGCGAGTGGCTCGATGCCCTGGAGGCCGCCGGTGTGCCGTGCGGGCCGATCAACACCCTCGAGCAGGTATTCGCCGAGCCGCAGGCGCTCGCGCGCGGCCTGAAAATGGAAATGCCGCATCCGACCGCGGGCAAGGTGTCGCTGGTCAGGAGCCCGATGCGCTTCTCGGAGACGCCGGTGCAGCATGAGGTGCCGCCGCCAACCCTGGGGCAGCACACCGACGAAGTGCTGAAGGACCTGCTGAAGAAAAACCCCTCGGAGATCGCACGGCTGCGCTCCGAGGGGATCGTCTAGTTCTAGTTGTCGACTCTCGCGCCGGCGTCCTTCACGACTTTCGCCCACTTCGCGATCTCGGATTTCACCAGCTTCTCCATCTCCGCCGGCGGCATGCCGCCCGGATCGGCGCCCTGTTCGGCCCAGATGCGCTTGAGATCCGGCTCGTTCATCGCCTTGACGATTTCCTTGTACATGCGCTCCTTGATCGCCGGCGGCGTGCCTTTGATCGCCCAGATGCCGTACCAGGTGCGCACTTCGTAGCCCGGCACGCCGGCTTCCTGCACCGTCGGCACGTTCGGCAGCACCGGGTTGCGCTTGTTGCTGGTGATGGCGAGCGGAATCAGCCTGCCCGCCTTGATCTGTACCGACGAGGTCCCCATGCCGTCGAAGGCGAGATCGACCTGGCCGGCGAGGAGATCGACCATCAGGGGGCCGGCGCCCTTGTACGGCACGTGCACCAGCTTGGTCCCGGTCATGGTCTTGAACAGCTCGACCGACAGGTGGTGCGTGGTGCCGCTCCCGGCCGAGCCATAGTTCAGCTTGTCGGGATTCGCCTTGGCGTAGGCGATGAGATCAGTCAGCGACTTGAGCGTGTCCTTGTGCTTCGGATGCACCACCACCACGTTGGGCACGAAGGCCGCGACGGTGACCGGCTCGAAGTCGCGCTCCAGGTTGTAGTTCAGCCTGGCGTAGAGGCTCTCGGCGATCGTGTGGTGCACGGCGCCGAAGAACCAGTTGTAGCCGTCGGGCGCGCGCTTCGCCGCATTGGCGGCGCCCACCGTGCCGCCGGCCCCGCCCTGGTTCTCGATCAGCGCCTGCTCGCCGAGCTGCTGCGAAAGCTTGGCCGCGATCGGCCGCGCGAAGGTGTCGGTGCCGCCCCCGGCGGGAAACGGGTTGAGAAAGATCATCGCTTTGGTCGGCCACTGCTGCGCCTGAGCGGCGAGGCTACAGAGCGCGAGCAGCGCGCCTGCGGCCACATGGAACATCAACTGCAGAGGTCTGCTCATGTTTTCCGTATCCGTGTGATGAGGGGCCGGAATCATAACAGGGCGATCTTGACCAGCCAGAGGGCAACCGCGCCTGCGGCGACGCCGACGAAGAGGTTGCGCTTCGTCAGCCAGAAATAGGCGCCAAGCGCCGCCGCCGATCCAACGGCGCGCTCAACAAGCGTAGTCTCGGCGAGAATCCCGGTCGGCATCAGCAGCATGCGCGACACGACGCCGGCGATGATCGCGTAGGCCACGCAGGCGATCCAAGTAAACGCTTCGCCGCGCGGGTCTATTCCAGCCGAGAGCAGCACGCCGGACCCGCGCCACAGATAGGTGGAGAGGCTGCAGATCGCGAGCAGAAGCCACAGCTCGATCACGTGCGCTTGAGCATCAGGTAGGCGAGCGTGCCGCCGGCCAGGCCGCCGAGCGGCACGCTCCATTCCGGCGTGGCGAGGTAGGCGAGCGGGCCAGCGAGCGCGCCGCAGGCGAGGCCGAGCGCGGCGGTGCGATCACGTACCGCGCCGGTGAGGATCAGCAGGTAATACATCGGCACCATGAACACGAGCGCCAGCCGCGCGAGCGGCGGCAGGCGGTCCGCGCCGAGGTAGCCGGCGGCGGTCGCGGCGGCATTCACGGTGATCAGCACCAGCGCGAAGCCGAAGAACCAGGCGAGGCGCTCGGCGCGGGGAAGCTGCGGGAAGCGCGCCACCGCCATGGTCCAGCCGGAGAGCGACAGCAGGTGCGCCGCGACGTAGTACTTCCAGGGGCGGTGGCGCGGGTCGCGCATCTCGGGCATCAGCATCAGGGTCATCGGCAGGAAGCGAGCCGAGGACAGCATCACCGCGAGCACCGTCGCAGCGAGCGGCGCGGCGAGCGTGTGCATCTCGACCAGCACGATCTGTGCGGGAAGTGCCCACAGCACCGCGGTCGAGGCCACCGCGATCGCCAGCGGAATGTCATGGGCCGCGGCGAGCGCGCCGAATCCGAAATAGCCGGCGATCAGCACCGCGGCGGGAATGCCCGCGGCTTCTCGAACGCCGTGCCAGAAAATTGGTTTACTGCGTGCGCAGGCGCGGGTCGAGCGCGTCGCGCAGCGAGTCGCCGAGAAGGTTGAAGCCGAAGACGCCCAGACTGATGGCAAGTCCGGGGAAGATCGCCATCCAGGGCGCGCTCTCGGCAAACTGCACCGCCGCGCCGCGCAGCATCAGGCCCCACGCCGCGGTCGGCTCCTGCACGCCAAGGCCGAGGAACGAGAGCGAGGCCTCGAGCAGGATCGCCTCGCCGAGGAACGCGGTGGCCATGATCAGGATCGGCGCCATGACGTTGGGCATCATGTGGCGCAGGATGATGCGCCCGTGTCCGAAACCGGAGGCACGCGCCGCATCGACGTAGGGCATCTCGCGCACCGCGAGCGCGCTCGCCCGCACCACGCGCGCGCAGCGCGGGACCATCGGCGCGGCGATGGCGAGGATCACGTTACCGGCGCCGGTGCCGAGCACCGCGACCACGGCAAGGGCAAGGATGATCACCGGGAACGCGAATAGCACGTCCATGAATCGCTGCACGGTGAGGTCGATGCGCCCGCCGAAGTAGGCACTCGCCACGCCGATCAGCGAGCCCAGCGTCGCGCCCAGGAGGGAGGCGCCCAGACCGACCATCAGCGCGGTGCGCGATCCATAGATGATGCGCGACAGCACGTCGCGGCCGTAAGCGTCGGTCCCGAGCCAGTGGCCCGCGCTCGGCGCCGCAAGCATGGCGCCGTAGTCGGTCTCGAGCGGGTCATAGGGTGCGAGCCACCCGGCGCCGGCCGCCAGCACCACCATGAAGAGGATGATCAGCGCGCCAATGGCGCCCAGCGGACGCTGCCGCGTAAAGTCGAGCACCTGGCGCAGCCAGCCGCCCGGTCGCTGGGCCGCCTGCGCCAGCTCGTCAACGGTAGCGGATGCGGGGATCGAGCCAGGCATAGGCAATGTCCACGAAGAAATTGACGAGCAGGAAAACCGTGGCGACCAGCATCACCAGCGCCTGGGTCATCGTGTAGTCGCGCCGCGAGATCGCCTCGACGAACAACATGCCGAGGCCGTTCAGATTGAACACCTGCTCGGTCACCACCAGGCCGCCAAGAAGGAAGGCGAACTCCAGGCTGATGATGGTGAGCACCGGCAGGATCGCGTTCTTCAACGCATGCCGCGAGAGGATCAGCTTGATCCACAGGCCCTTGGCGCGCGCAGTGCGGATGTAGTCCTCCCTCAGCACTTCCAGCATCGCCGAGCGCATCATGCGCGTGCCGACGGCAGAGTAGCGGTAGCCGACGGCGAGCGCCGGCCAGATGAGCTGCTGCAGGTTGAGCCAGGGGTCCACCCAAAAGGGCGTGAACATCATCGGCGGGATCCACTTGAAGACGATGAGCATCGTCAGGATCATGAGGATGCCGAGCCAGAACGACGGGGTAGCCAGGCCGGCGATGGAGAAGATGCGGATCGCGTAATCCACCCAGGTGTCCTGCTTGACGGCGGCGAGGATGCCCAGCGGGATGGCGAGCAGCGTGGCGATGGTGCTCGCCATGATCGCCAGCTGCAGCGACAGCGCGAAGCGCAGCTTGATTTCCTCGCTGATCTCGCCGCCGGTCCACATGGACACGCCGAAGTCCAGCCGCAGGAGGCCCCCCATCCAGCTCGTGAATTGCTGCCAGAGCGGCTTGTCCAGGCCGAGCTTCGCGCGCTCCTGGTTCATCAGGTCCTGCGACACGAACTGGCTGCCCTGCGCAAGGTAGCGCGCTTCCACCACGTCGCCCGGCACGATGCGCAGCAGGACGAAGATGAGCACCGCCACCCCGAGCAGCGTTGGGATCATCGCCAACAGCCGCTTGAAGATGTAGGTGCCCATCGGCGCGCTACCGCCTTACTGCTCGAGCCAGACCGTATCCAGGGTTTGGTTGAGGTAGTGGCTCGGCGTCACCGTCCATCCCTTCATCTTGGCGGAGTGGGGAATGATGCGGTGCCACTGCAGGGTCATCAGGTAATGCGCTTCCTCTTCGAGCAGCCGCTTCTCGAACTGGCGCACGATCGCCTTGCGCTTCTCGGGATCGGTCTCGCGGCTTTGCTTGTCGTAGAGCTCGTCGAGCACGCGG
>DATFDV010000123.1:0-6256 GCA_035251855.1 Burkholderiales bacterium
AGGGCCGCCAGCGCCATCTTCGATGCGCTTTCGGCCGACGCCGTGGCCTACCTCGACGCCGACCCCGGCACCGGCAAGCTGGTGGTACGCACGGTGGTCGCTCGCGAGGCGTCCGACCCGCAACCTGAACCCATCAGCTGCGGCGACGACCATCCGATCATGCAGGTCATGGAATCGGGCCGGCTGGTGCTAAGCGAAAGCGCGCGGCTGCCGTTCCCATGGGCGCGCGACGTACGCAGGGTCGCCCTGGTCCCGGTGCGCACCGACGACCAGGTGTGCGGCGTGCTGTGCATCTGCCGCAGGGACATGGCGGCGTTCGGCGCCGAGGAGATCAACTTCCTCCAGGCAACGTCGAGCGTGCTGTCGACGGCGCTGCAGCGCATCGAAAGCGAGGCCCGGCTCGCCTACCTCGCGCAGTTCGATCCGCTCACCGACCTGCCCAACCGCGCGCTGCTGGCCGACCGCTTCTCGCAGATGATCGTGCAGGCGAGGCGCCGCAACTCGCCGCTCGCCGTGCTGTTCATCGACCTCGACGAATTCAAGGCGGTGAACGACACGCTGGGCCACGCCGGCGGCGATGGGCTGCTCAAGCACATCGCCATGCGGCTGCAATCGGCGGTGCGCACCGGCGACACGGTGGCGCGCATCAGCGGCGACGAGTTCGTGATTGTGCTCAATGAGCTGGTGCGCCCGGAAGATGCGGCCCTGATCGCGCAGAAAATCATCGACGGTCTGGGCACGCCGGTGGAGGTGGACGGCAAGGAGGTCTTCGTCACCGCCAGCGTGGGCATCGCCGCGTTTCCGACGGACGGGGCCGACGCCGAGACCCTGATCGGCGCAGCGGATGCGGCGATGTACCGCGCCAAGCAAGCCGGCCGTAATGTCTACCAGTTCTTCACCGCGGAGATCAATCAGCGCTCGCGCGCCCGGGTGCAGCTCGGCTCGGAGCTGCGGCGCGCGCTGGAGCGCGAAGAGTTCGCGCTTTCCTATCAGCCGAGGTACCAGCTCGCCACGCGCCAGCCGAGCGGCGCCGAGGCGCTGTTGCGCTGGAACCATCCGGAGCGCGGGATGGTGCCGCCGAACGAGTTCATCCCCGTTCTGGAGGAGACTGGCCTCATCGTCGCGGTCGGCGACTGGGTGCTGCGGCGCGCTTGCGAGGACCTGAAGGCCTGGATGGCCGCCGGCCATGCGGTGGTGCCGATCGCGGTCAACCTCTCGGCGCGGCAGTTTCGCCAGGTCGATCTCGACGCGCGCATCAAGTCGGTGGTCGCCTCCGTGGGCATCGACGCCCGCCTTCTCGAGCTCGAGATCACCGAAAGCCAGCTGATGCATGACCCGGGCCATGCGATCCGCGTGATGCGGGTGCTGTGCGACGCCGGCATGAGCATCGCCATCGATGACTTCGGCACCGGCTACTCGAGCCTGTCCTACCTGACGCGATTCCCGGTCAGCGCGCTTAAAGTGGACCGCTCGTTCGTGCACGATATGTCGCGCGACAAGAACGACGCCACCATCGTGCGCACCATCATCGAGATGGCCCACAGCCTGGGCTTCACGGTCATCGCCGAAGGCGTTGAAACCGAGGAGCAGGCAAGCCTGCTGCAGCGGCTGCGTTGCGAGCAGGCGCAGGGCTATCTTTTCGGGCGGCCAGTGCCCGCCGACGAGTTCGCCGGCCTGAATTCGTTCTAAGCTGGGTCTAGGGCGGCATGCGTGCTCATGACTTCCAGCACGCGGCGCCCGTCGCTGCGCGTGACCTCGGTGCGGATCACCGCCACGCGCCGGCCCTGGTGCACGACATTCGCCTGCGCCGTTAGCGCGCTTCCTTCCCCGGGGCTGATGAAGCCGGCGGCAATGCTGCTCAACATCCAGCCGCCCGGCAGCGCGGCGGCGGCGGTGGCGGCGGCGAGCCCGAGCAGGATGCCGCCCTGCACATAGCCCACGCGATTGCCGACATGCGGCCCGATCGGCATTACGCAGGAGGCGGCGCCGCGCGCCGCCTGCGACAGGAAGCCCCAGAAGTGGCGAATGAAAGGCTCGCCGCGCTTTGACGAGCGCTCCAGCGCCTCGTCGGCGTGCCGCAGGATGCGCAGCTCCTCCGGCGCGAGATCCCGTTCCGCGAGCAACGGCGGCTCGGGATCGCCACGCTTGCGGTGCGGCACGGGATGCAGCGTCACCTGCGGCGGCGGCTTGAGCACCATGAAGGCGCCGCTGCCGTAGCCGATTTCGCCGCCGGCATCCTCGAGCACCACGCGGCTGCGGCCGGTGCGTCCATCGCCCTCGCCGACGAAGCCATGGCAGCGCGATGCCGCCCGCACGACGCCGGCGCGCGGCGAGCCGCCGAGCTCGAGCGTCATGCTGACGGTGGCGAGGCGCGTCGCCGGATGCAGATCGGCGCGCACCGCCGTGCCGAGCGCGAAATCCGCGAGGACGGCGAGCGAGCCAATGTCGTTCTCGTCGGACCGGCACGACACGCGCGTGTCATCGCTGCCGACACGATCGAAGGACAGGTCAATGAAGTTGCCGGGGAAGTGAAGCCCCGGCGTGCGGTTGAGCGCGATCGCGCGCAGCACGCGCAAGCGTATGCGTTCCTCCGGGCTCAAGCCCGGGATTATAGGCACGTGGAATGCTTGCAAATGGCCATGGACCGACCACAACCCGCCTATCCGACCCAGCCGGCGCCGAAGCCCGCCATTCCCCCTCAACCCGATCCGGCCGGCCGGCCTTCGCCGCAGCCGCCGCAGCCGCAGACCATCCCGGATCACCAGAAATAAGCGAGGTTTCAATGCATGCGAACACCACAGACGTCTCGGCGGTAGCACGGCACCTTTTTGAAACCGAAGGCGCCAAGTCCATCGCGCAGGCCGCGGAGAAAGCCGCCGCCTTTGACCAGGCCGGCGACAAGGATCAGGCCGCCTTCTGGCGCCGCATCGAGGGCGCTCTGCGCGAACTCCGGGGACCTCGACAGACCTAGGAGCGTCCCTCGCCCCGGGCGCGCTTGAAGAAAAGGATGATCGCGGCCGGCACGTGTACCACGCCGAATGCCTGGACGAACAGGATCGGTGCCGATACCCCCGGTGGTGCGCTCAATACGGCGACGCAGGCCAGAGCGATCCCCACCACGGCAAGCACCGCACGCGTGAGCATCGTGTTGCGCGGCGAGGCAGTGTGCGCGGCGATGCGATGCTGCGCATAGATAGCCGCGGCCAGCAGGACGGCGGCGAAAGCGAGGTTGGCGGCAAGCATCCCGGTACAGAAGCAACATGCACGCCCTGTCAGCGCGCCGGCGCTTCTCGAGAAGTAGCCGTGGCGCGGGGAGCGCTACTTGCGGCCCTGCGCGCCTGCCTTGATCCGCCGCCTGACCATCTGCGCGAGGATTTCACCCGCGATTGAGCGGTCGTAGCGCTGCGCCAGCTCGCCAAGCTGGACGAAGGCGCAGGCGCCGAGCGAGCGGGCCGCCGCCTCGATTGCCTCGCGGGCGGGCTCGGAAGAGGTTCGGCGCGCGCAGCAAATGACGGGCGGCGACCGCTTCGGCCGCAGCACCCTGAGCGCGTGAAGCAGCACGAACATCCTGCCGTCATCGAAGCCCGCATCGCAGACCACGGCGTCAATTCGCGTCCCGACCAGTCTCAAAGCTTGTTCGATCCGTGGTGCCGACAGCAGCTTTGCATGCGCCTCGATCGCCGGTTCGATGATGCGCAGCGTATCGTCGCCAGCGGCGACGAGAATGCGAGGCAAAGGTGTTTTAGCAGGGCTTCTGCATCGCGGCATGGCGAGCGCTCCCTTGTGTGTTGATCGTAATAGTGGGAGTCCTCCCTGGACGGCGAGTTCCCCATCGTCGATCGCCGCGCTGTCCACGATCCGCCACACGCACAGGTCTGCCAGTGTCGCGCGCCCTTTACAGGCGTGGATCGCCGTGCCCGGTGGCCATGCCGGCATCGGCAACCCGCGAAGCCTGCGAGGCGATGTGGAGCGGCACGCCGAGCTCGCCGGCCAGCTGCAGCACGAGGTGCAGGTCCTTGCGCATGTTCGGCGGCGGCGTGCCCGGCGCGCTCGCCGCGAGCATTCCTTTCCAGCGCGAGGCAAGGTCCGGCCACGCCTGCAGCACCGCGCTGTTGGCGAGGCCCTTGCGCAACACCTCCTTCAGCACGCCGGGCTCGAGGCCGCCGGCCACGCCGAGCGCCAGGCCCTCGAGCAGCGCCATCACGTTCACGCTGAACACCAGCTGGTGCGCGAGCTTCGCGGTCTGCCCGGAGCCGACGCCGCCGGTGCGGGTGATGTCGCGGGCGAACACCTTGAGCACCGGCAGCGCGCGCTCGAGCACCGCGTCCTCGCCGCCGGCCATGACGCTCAGCGCGCCTTCGCGCGCGGCGAGGATGCCGCCGGAAATCGGGATGTCGAGCACCTGCGCGCGCTTCGGCGCGATCGCCTCGGCGATCCGGCGCACCGCGTCGGGGCCGAGCGTGCTGCCGATCGCGAGGATGGTCCCCGGCCTGATCTCGCCGAGCAGGCCGGATTTTCCGCAAACTACCTCCACCGTCTGCGCCTTGTCGAGCACCAGGCTCACGATCACCTCGCTGTGGCGCGCGAGCTCGGCCGCGGAGGCGCACGGCCTGGCGCCGAGCTTCGCCAGCCGCTCGAGCGGATCGCGGCGCACGTCGCACACGCTGGTCGCGAAGCCCGCCTTGAGAAGCAGCCCGGCGATCGGCTCGCCGAGCGCGCCGAGTCCGATCACACCGACGGAAAGGGTCATGCCACAATTCAACCATGAAAATCCCCGCCATCGCCGCGCTCGTCCTGTCGCTCGCCGCTTCGCTTTCCCAAGCGCAGACCTATCCCACCAAGAACGTGCGCATCATCGTCGGCCTCGCCCCCGGCGGCACCACCGACGTCTTCACGCGCACGCTCGCGCAGCGCCTTACCGAAGCGTGGGGCCAGACGGTGATCGTCGAGAACCGGCCCGGCGCAAGCGGCATGATCGGCGGCGAAGCGGTCGCCAAGGCCGCGCCGGACGGCTACACGCTTCTCGTCTCTCCGCAGACCAGCCTCGCGGTGGCGCCGGCGCTGTACGGCAAGGCGCCGTACGACACGGCAAAGGATTTCGCGCCGGTGTCACTGCTCGGCTCGACGCCGCTGGTGATGATCGTCCACCCTTCGTTCGCGGCCAAGACCTTCGCTGAGTTCGTCGCGCTCGCCAAGAAAGGCACCCCGCTCACCTTCGGCTCCGGCGGCGTCGGCTCCTCGCCGCACATGACGGGCGAGCTGATCAGCGCCGCGCTCGGCATCAAGATGACGCACGTCCCCTACAAGGGCGAGAACCCGGCGATCGCCGACACCATCGGCGGGCAGATCCCGATCATGTTCGGCAACCTGCCGGTGGCCCTGCCCCACGTACGCTCCGGCAAAGTCCTGGCGCTCGCCACCACCACCGCCAAGCGCTCGCCGCTCGCGCCCGAGATCCCGACCATGAGCGAAGGCGGCATCAAGGACTTCGAGATGGCCACCTGGTACGGCATGCTCGCGCCCGCCGGCACCCCGCCCGAGCTGGTGGCAAAGATCCAACGCGACTCCGCGCGCGCGCTGAGCGATCCGGAGACCCGCGAGCGGCTGACGAAGATGGGCGTCGACCTGATCCTCAACACCCCCGACGAATTCAAGGCCTACCTCAATTCCGAGATCGCGCGCTACACCAAGATCATCAAGGCCGCGGGGCTGAAGGCGGAGTAAAGAAAATGCGGCTCGCGGCGGCGATAGGTCTTCTGCTTCTCGCTGCGCCGTTTGCGGCCGACGCCCAGCGGGAGAAGGTCTGGCGAATCGGCATCCTCGAGCCTTATGCGGCGGGCGAGCCGGTCAACGATCAGATCCGGCAATACCTGCGGGAAATCGGCTACCGCGAAGGCCGGAACATTGCGATCGAATGGCGCCACGGTGCCGGCGAAACCGCCGGCTTTCCGGCCTTGGCGGCCGACCTCATAGGGCGCAAACCCGATGCGCTGGTGGCCATCGGCGAACCCGCGATCCGCGCCGCGCGTGAAGCGACCACGACCATCCCGATCGTTGCCGGCAGCGACGACCTGGTGGGAGAGCAGCACGTCGCTAGCCTTGCGCGTCCCGGCAAGAACGTCACCGGGGTGAGCATCCTCGCGTCCGAGCTGAACGCGAAGCGGCTGGAGGTGCTGACACAGGCCGTGCCATCCGCCTCGCGCATTGCAGTCCTTTGGGATCCGGCCACCGGCAACTTTCACCTGCCGCTGGTTCA
>DATFDV010000124.1:0-2817 GCA_035251855.1 Burkholderiales bacterium
CGTCCACATCGCCGTCGGCGGCAAGTCGGCGCTCTACTACCTGCCGCTGGTGCTGACCGAGCGCCTCGGCTACTTCAAGGACGAGGGGCTGACGAACTTTCGCATCAGCGACTTCGCCGGCGGCACGCGCTCGCTGGAGGCAGTGGTCGGCGGCAGCGCCGACGTCGTCGCCGGCGCCTACGAGCATACGATCAACATGCAGTCTCGCCGGCAGAGCTTCCAGGCCTTCGTGCTCTATGGAGCCTCGCCGCAGATCAGCGTCGCGATCGCCAGCAAGCTCGCCGACAAGTACAAGTCGCCCAAGGACCTGAAGGGCCTGAAGGTGGGCGTCAGCGCCCCGGGCTCGAGCACCAACATGGTGGTCAATTACGTCCTGGCGCAAGGCGGCCTCAAGCCGACCGACGTCGCCATCATCGGCGTGGGCGCCGGCGCTACGGTGATCGCCGCCATCGAGCAGGGGCGGGTCGACGTGGTGTCGCAGACCGATCCTGCGGTCACGATGCTCGAGCGCGACGGCAAGGTCAAAGTGATCGCCGAGACGCGCACTCCGGAAGGCACGCAAAAGCTGTTCGGCGGGCCGATGCCGGCGGGCAGCCTGTACGCGCCGATCGAATTCGTCCGCAAGAATCCGAACACGGTGCAGGCCCTGACCAACGCGATGGTGCGCACGCTGAACTGGATGCAGGACGCCACGCCGCAGCAGATCCTCGACACCGTGCCGGAGGAATACCTGCTCGGCAACAAGGCGATGTATCTGTTCGCTTACAACAACGTGAAAACCGCGTACTCGAAGGACGGCTACCTCAGCGACGCCGGCGCGAAGACCACGCTGAAGGCGCTCGCCTCCTTCAATCCGAACATCAAGCCAGGCGAGATCAACCTCGCGCAGACCTACACCAACGAGTTCGTAAAAAAGGCGCACGCGAAGCACGGCAAGAAGTAATGAGCCTGCCGTTGCCGGCGCTCGCGCTCGAGGACGTGCGCGTCACGTTCGTCTCGCAGGACGGCGGGCGCTACACCGCCATCCGCGATACCACGCTGCGCGTGGCCCCGGGCGAGTTCGTCTCGGTCGTCGGACCGACCGGCTGCGGCAAGTCGACGCTGCTCAACGTCGCCGCCGGGCTGCTGCAGCCCTCGGCCGGGGCGACCAGCGTGTTCGGCGAGGCGCTGTCCGGCCTCAATCGCAAGGCGGGCTACCTGTTCCAGAGCGAGGCGCTGATGCCCTGGCGCACGGCACTGCAGAACGTCACCGCCGGGCTGGAATTCCGGGGCACGCATCCTGCGCAGGCTGCGGTGCAGGCCGAAGAGTGGCTGCGGCGCGTCGGCCTCGGCGGGTTCGGCGCTCGCTATCCGCACCAGCTCTCCGGCGGCATGCGCAAGCGCGTGGCGCTGGCGCAGGCGCTGATCCTCGACCCCGAGATCATTCTCATGGATGAGCCCTTCGCGGCGCTCGACATCCAGACGCGCCATCTCATGGAGAACGAGCTGCTCGAGCTGTGGTCGGCCAACCGAAAGTCGGTCGTCTTCATCACGCATGACCTGGAGGAGGCGATCTCGCTCTCCGACCGGGTGGTGGTGATGTCCGCCGGGCCGGAATCGCACCCGATCGGCGAGTTCGTCATCGACCTGCCGCGGCCGCGCGACGTGGCCGAGATCCGCCTGACACCGCGCTTCATCGAACTGCACGGCCTGATCTGGGGCGCGATGAAGGAAGAAGTGCTGAAGAGCTATGCCCGACAAAGGCAATAGGGCGCTGCGCATCTGGCAGTTTGCGCTGTTCGCCGCGCTGCTCGTCGCCTGGTACGTCCTCACCAGCCCGACGCTGCTCCCGCCGCTCTACTTCGACGATCCGAACAAGGCGGCTTTCTTTTTCGGCGAGCCGCTGAAGGTGGCGGGACGCATCGTGGACTGGTTCTCTTCGGGCTTCATCTACCCGCACCTGTGGGTCACGCTGGTCGAAACCGCGCTCGCCTTCGTGATCGGCACGGTGCTCGGGCTGGTGATGGGCCTGTGGCTCGCGCTCAGCCCGACCGCCTCGGCGCTCCTCGATCCCTATCTCAAGGCGCTGAACTCCATGCCGCGCGTGATTCTGGCGCCGATCTTCGCGATGTGGTTCGGCCTGGACATGGGCTCCAAGGTCGCGCTTGGCGTAACCCTGGTGTTCTTCATCGTGTTCTTCAACGTCTACCAGGGCGTCAGGGAAGTGAGCCATACCGTCCTCGCCAATGCGCGCATGCTCGGCGCGAACGAACGCCAGCTGCTGCGGCACGTCTACGTGCCAAGTGCGATGAGCTGGGTCTTTGCCAGCCTGCACAACTCCGTCGGCCTCGCCTTCGTCGGTGCCGTGGTCGGGGAATACCTCGGATCGTCGCGCGGCGTGGGGTATCTGATCCTGCAAGCCGAGGGCACCTTCGACTTCAACGCAGTGGTGGCGGGCATCGTCGTGCTTACCGCCTTCGCGCTGTTGCTCGACTGGATGGTGACGCTGGCGGAACGGCGATACCTCGTCTGGCAGCCGCGCGGCGGAGAAACCGAGAAGATCTGACCCCGCGGGGGGAACTTGCGCGGTGCAACCGACTCGAATCAAGCAAAATGGCCCGGGTCATCCGCGCCAGCGGCGCCACCGCCGACGAAATCTCTAATTTGTGCGTCGCAATGCGTTGACACGGTTTAGCGCGGCCCGCTATAATCTTTGTCTCTTCGGGCGCGGGGTGGAGCAGTCTGGCAGCTCGTCGGGCTCATAACCCGAAGGTCAGAGGTTCAAATCCTCTCCCCGCAACCAACGCTCTTTAAAAATTCGCAGCCGATAGGTGTGGG
>DATFDV010000125.1:0-4706 GCA_035251855.1 Burkholderiales bacterium
TAATTGCGCCCCGGCTGGCCCGGCTCGCCGCCCGCCATGCCGTGCGGCCGGACCAGGCGGTGCCCGGACAGGATCGCCGCCGTCATCGGCTCGAGGAAGCGCACGCGGCGCACCGCGCCGTGCCCGCCGCGCCAGCGGCCGCCGCCGCCCGAGCCGTGGCGGATCTCGAAGCTCTCCAACCGCACCGGAAAGCGCCATTCGAGCACTTCCGGATCGGTGAGGCGGGAATTCGTCATGTGCGTCTGCACCACGTCGGCGCCGTCGAAGCCAGGGCCGGCGCCCGAGCCGCCGGCCACCGTCTCGTAGTACTGGTAGCGCTGGTTGCCGAACGTGAAGTTGTTCATGGTGCCCTGCGAGGCGGCGAGCACGCCGAGCGCGCCGTAAAGCGCGTCGGTGATGCATTGCGAGGTTTCCACGTTGCCGGCCACCACCGCCGCCGGGTAGCGCGGCCGCAGCATGCAGCCGTCCGGGATGATCACCTCGAGCGGCTTCAGGCAGCCGGCATTGAGCGGGATCTCGTCGTCGACCAGGGTGCGGAACACATAGAGCACCGCTGCCATGCACACCGCCGCGGGGGCGTTGAAGTTGTTGGACAGCTGCAGCGAGGTGCCGGTGAAGTCGATCTTTGCGGCCCTCCGGTCGCTTCCTATCGTGATGCTTACTTTAATGACCGCACCGTTGTCTAACGGATACTCGAACGAGCCGTCGTTCAGCACGCCGATCACGCGGCGCACCGATTCCTCGGCGTTGTCCTGCACGTGGCCCATATAGGCGCGCACCACCTCGAGGCCGAAGTGCTCCACCATGCGGCGCAGCTCCTGCACGCCCTTTTCGTTGGCGGCGATCTGCGCCTGCAGGTCGGCGATGTTCTGCTGCACGTTGCGCACCGGGTAGTTGCCGGAGGTGAGGAGCGCGACCGTTTCCCGCTCGCGGAAGCGGCCCGCTTCGACCAGGAGGAAGTTGTCGATCAGCACCCCTTCCTCCTCGACCACTTTCGAGCCCGGCGGCATCGACCCCGGCGTGATGCCGCCGATGTCGGCGTGATGCCCGCGAGAGCCGACATAGAAGAGGATTTCTTTCCCCCCTGAATCAAAGACTGGCGTTATCACGGTGACATCGGGAAGATGCGTGCCCCCGTTATAGGGAGCGTTCAGGACGTACACGTCGCCCGGCTTCATCTTCCCGGAATTGAGGCGGATCACGGTCTTGATCGACTCGCCCATCGAGCCCAGGTGCACCGGCATATGCGGCGCGTTGGCGATCAGGTTGCCCTCGGCGTCGAACAGCGCGCAGGAGAAGTCGAGCCGCTCCTTGATGTTCACCGAGTAGGCGGTGTTCTGCAGCCGCAGCCCCATCTGCTCGGCGATCGACATGTACAGGTTGTTGAAGATCTCGAGCATCACCGGGTCGACGCTGGTCCCGACGGCGGTGCTTTTTTTCCTCGCCTGGGTTCTGTCCAGCACCAGGTGGTTGAGGGTCGTAACCGTCGCGCGCCACTCCGGCTCCACCACCGTGGTCGCGTTCGCCTCGGCAATGATGGCCGGCCCCTCGACGCGGCTGCCCGGCCCGAGATGCTCGCGGCGATAGAGCGGCGCCTCGTGCCAGCGCCCGCCGCTGAACATGCGGATCGTTTCGGCGGGAGTGGCTTTTTCCCGCTTGGCGACGGGTTGCTCCTCGATCGCTCCGCCCGCGGCCATCGCCTCCACGGAAACCGCTTCCGCGATCAGCGGTTTCCCCGGCATCAGGAAAGAGAACTGCTGGCGGTAGGCGGCTTCGAAATGCTGCAGCATCTCGGCCGGCGGGCCGAGCGGCACCACCAGGGCGGTGTCGGTGCCTTCGTATTTGAGGTGCGCGCGCCGCACGGCGCGCACCTTGTCCGCCGGCACCCCTTGCAGGACGAGCTCGTCGCGCGCCTCGATCGCCAGCGCCTCGGCCACCTCCTCGAGCGCGCAATCCTCCAGCCGCGCCTCCACCGCGCGGCTGCGCATCGTCACCTGGTCGGCGAGGCCCATGCCGTACGCCGACAGCACGCCGGCGAGCGGATGGATGAAGACGCGGGTCATGGCGAGCGCATCGGCCACCAGACAGGCGTGCTGGCCGGCAGCGCCGCCGAAGCAGCACAGGGTGTAGCGCGTCACATCGTGGCCTCGCTGCACCGAGATGTGCTTGATGGCGTTGGCCATGTTGCCGACCGCGATCTGCACGAAGCCCTCGGCGACTTGCTCCGCGGTCCGGCCGTCGTTGATTTCGCGGGTGAGATCCGTGAACTGCGTGGCGACGATCTCTGCGTCCACAGGCTCGCCGCCGCCGGAACCGAATACATGCGGGAAGTACTTCGGCTGGATCTTGCCGAGCATCACGTTGGCGTCGGTCACGGTGAGCGGGCCGCCGCGCCGGTAGCAGGCAGGGCCCGGATTCGCGCCGGCCGAATCCGGACCCACACGATAGCGCGCGCCGTCGAAGTGCAGGATCGAGCCGCCGCCGGCGGCCACCGTGTGGATGCTCATCATCGGCGCGCGCATGCGCACGCCCGCCACGCGCGTCTCGAATTCGCGCTCGAGCTCCCCGGCGTAATGCGACACATCGGTCGAGGTGCCGCCCATGTCGAAGCCGATGATGCGGTCGAAGCCGGCTGCCGCCGAGGTGCGCACCGCGCCGACGATGCCGCCGGCCGGACCCGAGAGGATGGCGTCCTTGCCCTGGAAGCGGTGCGCATCGGCGAGGCCGCCGCTCGATTGCATGAACAGCAGCCGCACGCCGCCGAGCTCGCCCGCCACCTGCTCGACGTAGCGCCGCAGGATCGGCGAGAGGTAGGCATCCACCACCGTGGTATCGCCGCGGCCCACCAGCTTCATCAGCGGGCTGACGAGGTGCGAGACCGAGATCTGCATGAAGCCCGCGGCCTTGGCGAGCTCCGCCGTGCGCCGCTCGTGCTCCGGGAAGCGGTAGCCGTGCATGAAGACGATGGCGATGGAACGGAAGCCTGCGGCGTAGGCGTTGTTCAAATCCGCGGCGGTTTTGTCAGCGTTCAGGGGACAAACCACTTCTCCCCGCGCACCAACGCGCTCCTCGACCTCGACCACCTTCGCATAAAGCATCTCCGGCAGCACGATGTGGCGGTCGAAGATGCGCGGCCGGTTCTGGTAGGCGATGCGCAGCGCGTCGCGGAAGCCGCGAGTGATGAACAGCGCGCTGCGCTCGCCCTTGCGCTCGAGCAGCGCATTGGTCGCCACCGTGGTGCCCATCTTGACCGCCTCGATCAGGTGCGCCGGGATGGCTTCGCCTGCTTTTACCGAAAGGATTTGCCGGATCCCCGCGATGGCGGCATCGGCGTAATGCTCCGGGTTCTCGGAAAGGAGCTTGTGCGTCACCAGCGCGCCGTCGGGGCGGCGCGCCACCACGTCGGTAAACGTGCCGCCGCGGTCGATCCAGAACTGCCAGCGCTCAGGCAAGGCGCTTCCTCAGCTGCGAGACCGCTCGCAGGGTAAGCGTATTGCGCGCCACGTCGATGGGCAGCGCCTGCGAAGAGACCTTGGCAATGACGATCTGGTTGACGCGGTCGATGAACAGGAACTGGCCGTGGATTCCCCAGCCGAACACGAGTGGCGCGTCGCCTTCGAGGATGTACCACTGTGAGGCATAGCGCATCGGCAGGCCGCGGAAATAGCGCGCCAGGTCGCCCGCCGCCCACGCCTTGCCATCCGCGGCCGTGACCAGTCCTTTCATCCAATCCGACCTTTCCTCGATCATCCACTGGCCGACGCGCGCCAGGTCGCGCAGGGTGACGCACATGCCGCCGGCGCAGCGCGGCGCGCCGAGCCGGTCGACGGTGATGTAGGCGCTGCGTTCGGCGCCGATTTTTTTCCACAAGCGCTCGCTCATCAGGTCGGCGTAGCGCCGGCCGCTCGAGCGCTCGATCACCCAGCCGAGGAGGTCGGTATTGGGCGAGACATAGTGGACCGGGCCGCCGTGCGAGGTGGCCTGGGTCAAGGACGCGTAGAACGAATGCAGGTCCGACGGCGCCTCGCCGGGTCCGAGCGGGTTCCAGCCGGTGGATTTGCGGTACTCGATGATCGGGCCGGAGGTCGCAAGGTAGTTCTCGTCCCAGACGATGCCGGCGCGCATGTCCAGCAGATCGCGCACGGTCGCGCCCCGATACGCGGTATCGCGGACTTCGGGGACGATATCCGTGACCTGGCGAGCGGTCTCGAGTCCGATCTCGGCGGCCAGCAGCCCGAGCATCGACTTGGAGACGGACATCAGGATGTGCGGCGTCGCCTCGGTCATGCCGTTGGCGTAGCGCTCGAACACGAGTTTTCCCCGATGGACGATCGCCAGGCCGTCGGTGCCGGTTTCGAGCAGGAACGCCTCGAGGCCCATCGCCTCGCCGCTGTCCGGGTCGATGCGCAAGCCGGCGAAATCATGCGGCGCCGCCGACAGGGCTCTCACCTTCATGGGGTCGTGCGCGATGTCCGCGCTTGGGATCACCTCGCGCACGTGGTGGAACGCCCAGCGGTTGAACGGCGAACTGCGCCAGTTGGCGAGCGTGACCTGCATTTAGAATGCGCATCCTAACTTGAATAAGCAGCAGGTTTCCCCTCGTCTCACAGTCCTCCTCGGCGTGCTGATCGCGCTGCCGGCGCTCGGCACCGACCTGTTCGTGCCCTCGCTGCCGGTGCTGGCGCGCGACCTCGCGGTGGAAGTCG
>DATFDV010000126.1:0-4459 GCA_035251855.1 Burkholderiales bacterium
ACGACCGGAACTGGATGAAGCACACCCTGTGGTACAAGGAGGGCAACCGCCTGGTGTACAAGCCGGTGCACCAGAAACCGCTGTCGGTCGAGCCCATGGAACCGAAGGTCAGAACGTACTGATGAAACTGAGCATCTACCGGTACGACCCGGACAAGGACGCCAAGCCCTACCTGCAGGACTACGACGTGACGCTCGAGCCCGCGGACCGCATGCTGCTCGACGCCATGGTCAAGGCGAAGGCGCAGGACGACTCGATCTCGTTTCGCCGCTCCTGTCGCGAGGGCGTGTGCGGGTCCGATGCGATGAACATCAACGGCAAGAACGGCCTTGCCTGCATCACCAAGGTGGCCGAGCTCCCCGAGCACGTCACGCTGCGCCCGCTGCCCGGCCTGCCGGTGATCCGCGACCTGATCGTCGACATGACGCAGTTCTTCAAGCAATACCACTCGATCAAGCCGTACGTGATCAACAACGACCCGCCGCCGGAGCGCGAGCGGCTGCAGTCGCCGCAGGAGCGCGACGAGCTGAACGGCCTCTACGAGTGCATCCTGTGCGCCTGCTGCTCGACCGCTTGCCCATCGTATTGGTGGAATCCGGACAAGTTCGTCGGCCCGGCGGGCCTGCTGCAGGCCTATCGCTTCATCGCCGACACGCGCGACCAGGCCACCGCCGAGCGCCTCGACAACCTCGAGGACCCGTACCGCCTGTTTCGCTGCCGCACCATCATGAACTGCGTCGACGTGTGCCCCAAAGGCCTCAACCCGACGCGGGCCATCGGCAAGATCAAGGACATCATGGTGAGGCGCGCGGTCTGATGGACGCCGCCTTGGATCCCGTTTCCCGCAACCGGCTCTACTGGAAATGCCGCCGTGGGCTGCTCGAGCTGGATCTCGTTTTGCAGAGATTCATCCCCATCTTGAGAGATGAGGATGTGCGAGCCCTGCACGAGCTGCTCGAGCTGCCCGACAACGACCTTTGGGACATCATTTCCGGCCGTAGCGACGACTACGACCGCAGGTTCGAGGAAACCGTGGCGCGTTTGCGCGCCGCCTAGAAGGTAGCGATATGGCCGACAAAACCGCGACGCTGAAGCTCCCCGACGGCAACACGCTCGAGTTTCCGGTGCTGAAAGGAAGCACCGGACCCGACGTGGTCGACATCCGGACGCTGTACGGCAAGGCCGGCATGTTCACCTACGACCCGGGATTCCTCTCCACCGCGAGCTGCAGCTCGGCGATCACCTACATCGACGGCGACCAGGGCATCCTGCTCTACCGCGGCTATCCCATCGAGCAGCTCGCCGAGCACTGCGACTTCCTCGAGGTGTGCTACCTGCTGCAGTACGGCGAGCTGCCCAACCGCAAGCAGAAGGACGAGTTCGTCGACATCGTGACCCACCACACGATGGTGCACGAGCAGCTCGCGCGCCTGTACCAGGGGTTCCGCCGTGACGCGCACCCGATGGCGGTGATGGTCGGCGTGGTGGGCGCGCTGTCGGCGTTCTACCACGACGCGCTCGACATCAACGACGCGCACCACCGCGTGATCTCGGCGTTCCGCCTGATCGCCAAGATGCCGACCATCGTCGCCATGTCGTACAAGTATTCGATCGGCCAGCCGTTCATCTACCCGAAGAACGACCTGTCGTACAGCGCCAACTTCATGCGCATGATGTTCGCGGTGCCCACCGAGGAGTACAAGGTGAACGACGTGCTGGTGCGCGCCATGGACCGCATTTTCATCCTGCACGCCGACCACGAGCAGAACGCCTCGACCTCGACGGTGCGCCTGTGCGGCTCTTCCGGCGCCAACCCGTACGCCTGCATCGCGGCCGGCATCGCCTCGCTGTGGGGGCCGGCGCACGGCGGCGCGAACGAGGCCTGCCTGCAGATGCTGCAGGAGATCGGCGACGCCTCCAAGGTGCCCGAGTTCATCAGGAAGGTGAAGGACAAGAACTCCGGCGTGAAGCTGATGGGCTTCGGCCATCGCGTGTACAAGAACTACGACCCGCGCGCCAAGCTCATGCGCGAGACCTGCCACGAGGTGCTGAACGAGCTCGGGTTGCACAACGACCCGCTGTTCAAGCTCGCCATCGCGCTGGAAAAGGTCGCGCTGGAAGATCAATATTTCATTGAAAGAAAGCTATACCCCAACGTCGACTTCTATTCGGGCATCGTCCAGCGCGCGCTCGGCATCCCGGTGGCGATGTTCACCTGCATCTTCTCGCTTGCGCGCACCATCGGCTGGATCGCGCAGTGGCAGGAGATGATCACCGACCCCGAGTACAAGATCGGGCGGCCGCGCCAGCTCTACAAGGGGGCCACAAGAAGGGACGTCAAGCCGATCGACAAGAGGTAGCAAGATGCTGAAGGAATTCTTGAACAACTCCTACCTGTTCGGTGGGAATGCCCCGTTCATCGAGGACCTGTACGAGAAGTACCTCGCCAACCCGCAGTCGATCCCCGAAGAGTGGCGCGATTACTTCGACCGCATGCAGGTGCTGCCGGGCTCGAACGACAAGGACGTGGCCCATGCGCCGGTCGTCGAGTCCTTCGTCCAGCGCGCCAAGGCCGGCCAGTTCACCCAGAACCGCACCATGGCGGTCGAGCAGCTCACCCCGGAGCGGCTGCAGGTCGCCGCGCTGCTGCTGGTGACCGCCTACCGCATCGCCGGGTCGCGCTGGGCGACGGTCGATCCGCTGAAGCGCATGCCCCGGCCCAACATCCCGGAGCTCGAGCCGGCGTATTACGACCTCAAGGAGTCCGACCTCGACCAGGTCGTGAATGCGGGGTCATTCGTGGGGCTGGAAAGAACCTCCCTGCGTAATCTCGTCCAGGCCCTGCGGGACACGTACTGCCGCAACATCGGCTTCGAGTACATGTTCATCTCCGACCGCGCGCAGCGCCAGTGGATCCAGGAGCGCATCGAGCCGGTGCGCGGCGCGCTGAAGGCCTCGCCGGAGGAGCAGAAGGTGCTGCTGCGCAAGCTCACCGAGGCCGAGCACCTCGAGCGCTACCTCCACACGCGCTACGTCGGCCAGAAGCGCTTCTCGCTGGAAGGCGGCGAAAGCCTGATCCCCTCCATCGACGAGCTGATCCAGCGCGCCGGCGCCGCCGGCGTGCAGGAGATGGTCATCGGCATGGCGCACCGCGGCCGGCTCAACGTGCTGGTCAACGTGCTGGGCAAGATGCCGAAGGAGCTGTTCCAGGAGTTCGAGGGCAAGGCGGCGCAGGAGCTGCCCTCGGGCGACGTCAAGTACCACAACGGCTTTTCCTCCGACATCACCACCCCGGGCGGGCCGGTGCACCTCTCGCTCGCCTTCAATCCGTCGCACCTGGAGATCGTCAACCCGGTGGTGGAAGGCTCGGTGCGCGCGCGCCAGCGCCGGCGCAACGACAAGACCGGCGACCAGGTGCTGCCGATCCTGGTGCACGGCGACGCCGCGTTCGCCGGCCAGGGCGTGGTGATGGAGACGCTCAACCTTTCCGGTACCCGCGGATACGGTACGGGAGGGACTGTCCATTTAATTGTGAACAACCAGATCGGCTTCACCACCTCGGACCCGCGCGACGCGCGCTCGACGATCTACTGCACCGACGTCGCCAAGATGGTCGAGGCGCCGATCTTCCACGTCAACGGCGACGACCCGGAGGCAGTCCTCTTCGTCACGCGCCTGGCGCTCGACTTCCGCCAGGCCTTCCACAAGGACGTGGTGATCGACATCGTCTGCTTCCGCAAGCTCGGCCATAACGAGCAGGACGAGCCGGCGGTGACGCAGCCGCTGATGTACAAGAAGATCGCCCAGCACCCCGGCACGCGCAAGCTGTACGCCGACAAGCTCACCACTCAAAAAGTGATCGAAGAATCAGAACCCGAAAGGCTGATCAAGGCCTACCGCGACACCCTCGACGGCGGGCAGCAGTCGGTGAGCCCGGTGCTCTCCAACTTCAAGTCCAAGTTCGCCGTCGACTGGGCGCCGTTCCTCGGCGCGAAGTGGACCGACGCCGCCGATACCAATGTGCCTTTGGAAGAGCTGAAACGCCTCGCGGATCGCGTGACCGCGGTTCCGGAAGGCTTCAGCCTGCACCCCACGGTCGGGCGCGTGATCGAGGCGCGCAAGCAGATGGCCGCCGGCAAGGTCGCGGTGGACTGGGGCATGGCCGAGACGCTGGCGTATGCCTCGCTGCTTTCGAACGGATACGACGTGCGGCTCTCGGGACAGGATTCGGCGCGCGGCACCTTCGCGCACCGCCACGCGGTGCTGCACGACCAGTCGCGCGAGCGCTGGGACCAGGGCACCTACGTCCCGCTTCAGCACATCGGCAAGGACCAGGGCGACTTCGTGGTGATCGACTCGGTGCTGTCGGAAGAGGCGGTGCTCGGCTTCGAGTACGGCTTCTCCACCGCCGAGCCCAACGCGCTGGTGATCTGGGAAGCGCAGTTCGGCGACTTCGCCA
>DATFDV010000127.1:0-3936 GCA_035251855.1 Burkholderiales bacterium
GTGATGTTGCCGGTGACGGTGTCGCTGGTGATGATGTTGAGGTCGGTGAAGTCCGCGATGACGTTCAAGACCGCGCGCACTTCGACGTTCTGGAAGTTGAGCGACAGGCGCTCGCCGGTATAGCGGCCACGCTGGGCGGCGCTGCGCGCCGGGTCGGCGACCACCGGCTTCACCTCCAGCACGAACTGCGTGTCCGACTGGTAGGCGTTGTGCTCCCACTGGCCTTTCGGCTCGATCACCATGCGCACGTTCTCGCCCTGCTGGAAGGTGCTCACCGTGTTGACCGGGGTGCCGAAATCGATCACGTCGAGGCGCCGGCGCAGGCTCTCGGGCAGCGCGGTCTTGAGGAACTCGACGACGATGTTCTGGCCCTGCAGGCGGATGTCGATGCCGGTGGTGGTGTCGGCCAGGTCGACGACCACGCGGCCTTCGCCCGCGCGCCCGCGGCGAAAGTCGATGTCGCGCACCGCGTGCTTGGTGTCGGCCTTGCCCTCGGCGAAGTGCGCCACTCCGGCAGGCGCGCCCGCCGTCGCCGGCGCTTCGGCCAGCGTGATGACCAGGGTGTTGCCCTCGAGGGTGGACTCGTGCGCGACGGGGCGGCGCAGGTTCAGGACCACGCGCGTGCGCTCGGCGCCCTGCACCACGTTCATGCTGCGCAAGTCGCCCTGTCCGACATCCTGGTTCGAGCGGCCGAGCGCGTTGGCGGTGTTCGGAAAGTCGAAGGCGATGCGGGCCGGGCTGGCCACCGAGAAGTTTGGCGGCACGCTCTTCAGCGGTTCCTTGGTGGTGATGCGCACCACAGTCTTGCCCGCCTGCTGGCTCACCTCCAGGTTGTCGATGGTGTTTTGCGCCCACGCCTGCGTGGCGAAGAGGGCGAGGCCCGCCAGGCCGAGGAGCCAGGCCGATGTTCGGTCGGTGGTGCGGGGAGTATTTTTGGTATTCATCGTTTTGCCTCCACCAGTTGCAGCGCGCTGACCCGCTCGACCCAGTCACCGGTCGAGTCCTGCACCAGCTCCTTGAGGCTGATCTGGGCCTCGTCGATGCCGGTAATGACGCCGAAGTTCTGGCCCATGTAGTTGCCCTTCTTGACCCGGTAAAGATTCGGGCCTGCCTTCACCAGGGCAAACGTCTCCTTGGCCTGCGTGATGGTGCCAAGCATCTGGATCGACTCGAGCGGGAACGCCTCCAGCGGCTCCGGCGGGCGCTTCTTCTGCTCGTCGATCAGCGCGGTTGACGCGCTCGGCTCGCGGTTGCTGCCGGCCACCTCGATGCGCTCGGGGCGGAACGGGTCGATCTGGCCCTCGGCGGTGTAGGGCACCGGCTCGTAGGGCCGTACCTGCGGCAGCGGGTCGACCCGCCCGCGCAGGTCCTTGGTGAGCTGGTTGAGCTCCTCCCGCAGGTCGCTGTGCTCCTCGCCGCCGCAGCCGGCGCCGAGCAGCACGGCGGCGAGCGCCAGCCCGCGGGCGAGGTTCGAGCGCGTACTCATCTCTTCGCCGGGCCCTTCGCCGAGCGGCGCTGGGCGGCGACCTCTTCGTCGTCGAGATAGCGGAAGGTACGCGCCACCGCGTCCATCGTCAGGTTGCCGTCCTTGCCGGCGACGATCACCACGTCGTTCAGCGTGACGATGCGCGAGAGCTGGCCGACATCGCTCGCGAAGGCCCCCATGTCGTGGTAGTTGCCGGTCACCTTCACGCTGATCGGCAGCTCGGCATAGAAGTCGCGGCGAATCTCCTGCGCCGCGGGCCGGAACAGCTCGAACTGCAGGCCGCGGCCGAGCCCGGCCTGGTTGATGTCGACCAGCAGCGCGTCCATCTGCGAGCGGTTCGGCAGCTGCTTGAGCAGCGCGCCGAATTGCGTGTCGATCTCGCGCAGCTGCTGCCGGTGCAGGTCGAGGTTGATCGACTGCTTCTTCTTGCCGACGTACTCGTTCTTCAGCGCCACTTCCTTCTGCTGGCCCAGCTCGAGCTCCTCGAGCTGCCCCTGGTTGATGGCGAAGAAGCCGGCGACCGGAATGCCCACCAGGATCGCCAGCAGCACCAGGATCTTCGGCGCCGAATGCCAGGTGCCCGGATCCTTCCAGTTGGTGCGCTGGAACTCTTCGGCCAGCGTCTTGAAGTTCATCGCCATGGTCAGCCCTTCTTCGCCGCGTCTTTCGCCGGCGCCGGCTTGACGGCGTCCTTCGCGGCGACGCGCTTCAGTTGTACGTACATGTCGAATTGCGAGACCCGCTTCTTGTCGGCGGTGGTCGCCGCCTTGACCTCCACCAGCAGCGGCTGGTCGAGCCAGGGCGAAGCTTCGATGTTGCGCATCAGCGTGGAGACGCGCGCGTTCGACTGCGCGTAACCGACGATGTGCACTTTCTGCGAGGTCTGGCGCATCGATTGCAGGTAGACCCCCTCCGGCATCTGCCGCACCATCTGCTCGAGCAGGTGGACGGTCTGCGCGCGGTCGGCCTGCAGCGTTTCGATGATCTGCTTGCGCGCGAGCAGCGCCTGGATCTGGTTGCGCAGCTCGTTGATCTCGGCAATGTCCTTGTCGAGCTTCCTGATCTCGGTGGCGAGGAAAGTGTTGCGATCGTTCTGCGTCGAGATCTGCCGCTCGTAGTACTGGTACATCAGGAAGGCGAGCGCGATGCCGATGATCGCGGTGCCGCCCGAGACGGTGGCAAAGTGCTGGCGCGAGCGCTTGCGGCGCTCTTCGCGGTGCGGCAGCAGGTTGATGCGGGCGTTCATTGCGGGTCGAACCTCCTCATGGCGAGGCCGCAGGCCACGATCAGCGACGGCGCGTCGACCATCAGGCGCTTGAGCTGGATGCGCGGCGAGGCCTGCATCAGGGCGAACGGGTTGGCGACGCTGGTCGGCACCTGGGTGCGCGTGTTCACCACCTCGTCGAGGCCGGGAATCACCGCCGAGCCGCCGGCGAGCAGGATGTGGTCGACCGCGTGGTACTGCGTCGAGGTGAAGAAGAACTGCAGCGCGCGCTGCACCTCCATGGAGAGGTTCTCCATGAACGGCTTCATCACCTCCACCTCGAAGTCGTCGGGCAGGCCGCCCGAGCGCTTGGCGTTTTCCGCTTCTTCGGCCGTCATGCCGTAGCGGCTGACGATGTCCTGGGTGAGCTGGTTGCCGCCGAACGCCTGCTCGCGGGTGTACACCGACTGGTCGTTGCGCAGCACCGTGACGTTCATGACGTTGGCGCCAACGTCGACCACCGCGACGTTCTGGTCCTTGCCGCCACCGGGTAGCCCCTGCACCACCAGCGACAGCGCGGTCTGCTGCGCGAACGATTCCACGTCCATCACCAGCGGCTTCAAGCCGCCGATGTCGGCGACCGCGACGCGGTCCTCGACCTTTTCCTTGCGGGTCGCGGCGATCAGCACTTCCTGCTCCTCCGGGTTGCTCGGCGAGGGGCCGAGGACCTGGAAGTCGAGGTTGACTTCCTCGAGCGCGAACGGGATGTACTGGTTGGCCTCGCTCTCCACCTGGATCTCGAGCTCTTCCTCGCGCAGCGCGGCCGGCACGATGATTTTCTTGCTGATCACGGCGCCGGTCGGCACCGCCATCGCCACGTGCTTGGTGCGCGTGCCCAGGCGCTGGTAGGCGCGCTTCACGGCTTCGCCCACCGCTTCGAGGTTGTTGATGTTTCCGTCCACCACCGAGTCGCGCGCGAGCGGTTCGATCGCATAGCGCTCGACGCGATAACCGCCCTTGCCGGCATCGACTAGCTCGAGCATCTTCACCGACGACGAGCTGATGTCCAGCCCGAACAAGGGTGGGGCCTTGGCCGTGAACAGATCGAATTTCATTGGTTATTTCCCTTTGCGCGTCGCATCTTAGGCGCGATACGCAGAAATCGCATTAAATGCTAGCAACAACCCCTGCGGCTGTCTACTTAATTTTCCACAGGGGTAAGCTCGGTATGATGCTACGGTTCTTT
>DATFDV010000128.1:0-6061 GCA_035251855.1 Burkholderiales bacterium
ATTACATCGCCGACGCGCAAGATCGCGGTAATCGACGGGGCGGTAGTTCCGCTGGGCGCCGCGGTGCGCGATGGAACGCTCGCCGGAGTCTCCGATTCGAGCGCGGTGCTCGGCAAGAACGGCGAGCGCAACGTGCTGCTGATGCATCCCAACATCGACAAGCGGCCATCGCGCCCGGCCGGAACAAAGGCACAGGCGCCATGAGGCGCGCCGCCGTCTTCCTGCTCCTGCTCGCGGTGGGCTGCGTCACGCCGGAGCGGCCCGACGGCCTCGAGCCCGAGATCGCGGGCGAGCTGGGCCGCACTGCCCAGCGCAAGCCGCCGGCGCGTCCCGAATCGCTCGAGCGCGCGCTGCTGCCGCCGGTGCAGATGGGCATGCCCACCGTGCAGGGCCTCGAGCTCGACCCGCGGTTCGATCTGGTGGTCACCAGCGCCCCCGCGGCGCAGGTGTTCATGTCGATCGTCTCGGGCACGCGCTACAGCATGCTGGTGCATCCGGACGTCACCGGCGTGATCTCGGTGAACCTCAAGGACGTCACGGTGGAGGAGGCGCTGGCGGCGATCCGCGACCTCTACGGCTACGAGTATCGGATCGAGGGCCGGCGCGTGCTGGTGCAGGGCAGCGGCCTGCAAAGCCGCGTGTTCAAGGTCAACTATCTTCCCGGACAACGCCGCGGTGCGAGCGAAGTCCGGGTGCAATCGAGCGCGGTGAGCGAAGCCGCGATCGCCGCGCCGGGCACGGTGCCGAACACCGGCGGCACCTCGCGCTCGCTGGAGTCGAGCCGCGTGCGCACCGAGCAGGCATCGGATTTCTGGGTGGACCTGCGCTCGGCGCTGGTGGCGATCGTCGGCGCGGCCGAGGGCCGCTCGGTGGTGGTGAGCCCGCAGGCCGGCGTGGTGGTGGTGCGCGCCCTGCCGCAGGAGCTGCGCGGCGTCGAGAACTACCTTCGCGCCACGCGGCTCGCCGTCGAGCGCCAGGTGATGCTCGAGGCCAAGATCGTCGATGTCACGCTGTCGGGCTCGTTCCAGTCCGGCATCAACTGGGCGGGGTTCTCCTCGGGCGGCCTGTCGGTCGGCCAGGTCTCGCAAGGGACTCTCCTGCAGCCGCGGGACGTGGGCCGGCTGCAGGCGACCGGCGCGAGCAACATTATTCCTAACGCAAGCGGCGCGCCCACCGTGGTGGGCCCCACCTTCAGTGGCGCCGCCGGCAATAACCTCGTCAATCACACCGTCGCCGGCGGCAATGTGTTCGGGCTGGCCCTCGCGACCTCGAACTTCGCCTCCCTGCTCACCTTCCTGGAGACGCAGGGCAACGTTCAGGTGCTCTCCAGCCCGCGCCTGGCGACCCTCAACAACCAGAAGGCGGTGCTGAAGGTCGGCACCGACGAGTTTTTCGTCACCGGCGTATCGACCACCAGCACCACCACCGGCAGCGCCACGCAGACCTCGCCGACGATCACGGTGCAGCCGTTCTTTTCCGGCATCGTGCTCGACGTCACGCCGCAGATCGACGAGGACGGCAACATCATCCTGCACGTTCATCCGTCGGTCAGCGAAGTCACCGAGAGCACCCGCATCGTCAACTTCGGCGGCACGCTCGACCAGGTGCGCCTGCCGCTCGCCAAGAGCACGGTGAACGAGACCGACACCATCGTGCGCGTGAGCGACGGCAATATCGTCGCCATCGGCGGACTGATGAGCGTCGACGTGCGCGATAACCGCGGCGGCCTGCCCGGCGTCACCGAGGGCGGAATCGGCGACCTGGTGCGCAATACCGACCGGCGCACCGGCAAGCGCGAGCTGGTGATTCTCCTCAAGCCGACGGTGATCCAGTCCGATCGCGAATCGGAAGAGGACTTGCGGCAGATGCGGCAGCGCTACGAGGCGCTTACGCCGCCGGCGGGCCGGAGATAACGATGAACTATCTCAAGCACTTCGGGCTGCGCGAGCTGCCTTTCGGCATCACGCCGGACACCAGTTACTTTTTCGCCTGCCGCAGCATCCAGGAGGCGCTCAACACGTTGCTCGTCGCAGTGGCCAACGGCGAGGGGTTCATCAAGATCACCGGCGAGGTCGGCACCGGCAAGACCCTTCTTTGCCGCAAGTTCCTGTCCACCCTGTCGGCGAACTGGGTGAGTGCATACATACCCAATCCGAACCTCGAGCCGCGCGGCCTGGTCCTCGCGCTGGCCGAAGAGCTCGGGGTGCCGGGCGAGACGAGCGGGCCGCATCGCCTGGAGAAGGAGCTGATGCAGCGCCTCCTCGACATCGCCCGCCAGGGCAAGCGCGTAGTGCTGTGCATGGACGAGACGCAGGCGATGCCGCTGGCGACGCTCGAGACCGTGCGCTTGCTCACCAACCTGGAAACCGAAAAGCGCAAGCTGATGCAGGTGGTCCTGTTCGGCCAGCCCGAGCTCGACCGCAACCTCTCGTCCGACTCGGTGCGGCAGCTGCGCCAGCGCATCACCTTCCAGCATGTGTTGAAGGCGCTCGGGCGCAAGGAAGTCGCCGATTACGTGGCGCACCGCCTGACCATCGCCGGCTATTCCGGCCAGGCGTTGTTCACCAGCGGCGCCCTGACCGACCTGCATGCGGCGAGCCGCGGCGTGCCGCGCCTGGTGAACATCCTCGCCCACAAGTCGCTGCTGACGCTCTACGGCGAAGGCGGCCGCCAGGCCGAGCGCCGCCACGTGCGCTGCGCCGTCGAGGACACGCCCTCCGCCACCGGCCGCTGGTGGTGGTGGAACCGGCCGCGCTCCACCGAGGCGGCATGAGCCTGATCAACCGCATGCTGCAGGACCTGGACCGGCGCCAGGCGCTCGAGACCGCTGATGCCGGCGTGGTGCGCGCTTCCGCCGCCAGGCCGGCGAGCCGCGAGTGGTTCTGGCGCGTGCTGGTGGTCCTGCTGACCGCCGCGCTCGCCTGGATGGGCTGGGTCGCGATCCAGCTTCTGCCGCGCAAGCCGCTCGCCACCGACCTTGCTTTCCTCGCAGCGAGCGAGGCGCGCGCGCGTCCGCCGGCTCAGCCGGCGCCGCGGCCCGTCGTTGAGCCTGCGGCGCCCGCGCCGATCGCCCCAGTCGCCCCGGTCGTGGAAACCCCACCCGTCGTCGCCGCGGCGCCAGCCACGCCTTCCATCGACGCATTGCGGCTGGCCACCGAGTTGCAGACGCCGATCGCAGAGCGGCCGCCCGCGCCGCCCACGCAACCGGTGAAAGCCGTGGCGGCTGCCCCCGCAAAAGCGAGGGCGGAGGCGCCGGTGAAACCGGCCAGCAAGCCAAGCGTCGACAAGCGCGAGCGGGTGCGTTCGGCGAACGACAATGCCGAGAGCCACTTTCGGCGTGCGGCGCTGCTTCTCAACCATGGCCGGGTGAGCGAAGCCGAAGAGCAACTCGTCGCCGCCTTGCAGGTCGACCCGCGCCATAGCGCAGCCCGTCAGGCCTACGTGTCGCTGCTCCTCGAGCAGCAGCGCGTCTCGACTGCGCGGCGCGTCCTGCAGGAGGCGCTGGTCCTCGAGCCCGCGCAGCCGACGTTTGCGCTGGCACTGGCGCGAATCCATGCCGCCGAGCGTGACTACGCGGCGGCGCTGGCGGTCCTCGATCGCGCCGCGCCGGCCGGACAGGGCGCCGCCGATTTCCAGGCATTCCGCGGCGCCATGCTGCAGCGCCTTGGCCGTCACGACGAAGCCTTGCTTGCCTACCAGAACGCGGTGCGCGACGGCACGCCGCCGGCGACCGCCTGGATCGGCTATGCCATCTCGCTGGAGGCGGTGGGAAAGCGCAGCGAGGCCGCGCAGGCCTATCGGCGCGCCCTTACGGTTGGGCCGCTCGCGGCGGAAGCGCGCGACTACGCGGAAAGCAGGGCTCGCGCCCTCGAGTAGAACGACCAACTAGCTACGAGGCGGGCGAGATCTTCTCCAGCCGGTAGCCGTAGTTGTAGATCGGCACGACCCGATAGCCCGATTCCGGCCGCAGGTCGAGCTTCTTGCGTACCTGGCTGACGTGGGTATCGACGGTGCGGGTGGCGAGGTCGCCGGTGCGGCCCCAAACGGTCTCCTGCAGGTGGCCGCGCGAGAGCAGCCGGCCGATATTGCGGAACAGCGCCACCGTCAGCTCGAATTCTTTCGGCGTCAGGTCCAGGCGGGCGCCGTCCTTGCGCACTTCGCCGCGCTGGATGTCGATCTCGTACGGCGGAAACGACAGCTGCTTCTTCTCCTCGCTCGGGTACGCGCGCCGCAGCAGGGCGTGGACGCGGGCGAGCAGCTCCTGCCGGCGCACCGGCTTGATCATGTAGTCGTCGGCGCCGTGCTCGAGGGCGAACACGATGTCCTGCTCGGAGTCGCGAACGGTGACGAAGAGCACCGGCACCGAGCGGGAGACATTGGCGCGCAGCCACATCAGCACCTCGGCGCCGGACACATCCGGAACCTGCCAGTCGAGCATGAAAAGATCGAAGCTCTCGCGGCCGGCCTGCTTCATCGCTTCGCGGCCGCTGAGATAGGCATGCACGTCGTGGCCGTCCTCGGCGATCCAGCGCCGCAGCAGCGCCAGCTGGTCCGGATCGTCTTCTAGAATCGCGATACGCACTGAGAAGCCTCCCTATCGGAGGCAATGATACTGGAGACGACCATGCGCGTGGCATTGCTGGGCGGCGGGACTATTGCCCGCCTGGTCCTGGAGCATCGTCCGGCGGGCATCGAGATCAGCGCGCTGGCCGGGCGTGGCCCGGCGTCGCGCGGCGTCGCGCTGGCGCGCGAGTTTGGAATTCCTTACATCAGTGGCCGCGAGGCATTGCTCGCCGTCCGCCCTGAGGCGGTGCTCGAGGCCGCTTCGCACGAAGCGGTGCGCGAGCATCTCGTTCCCCTGCTCGGCGCGGGGGTAAGCGTGGTCGTGCTGTCGGCCGGGGCGCTGGCCGATGACGGCCTGCGCCGCTCTGCCGAAGCCGCGGCAGCCCGCAGCGGCGCGCTGTTTTATGTGCCTTCGGGTGGCATCGGCGGCCTCGACGCGCTCAAAACCGCCTGTTTGGCCGGGGTAGACGAGGTGTCCATCCAGGTAGCCAAGCCGCCGGCGGCGTGGAAAGGCATCGCCTTCGTCGAGAAAAGCGGCGTCGACCTGGACCGTCTCACGGCGCCGCACATCCTGTTTGAGGGACCGGCGCGCGAAGGGGTGCCGCACTTTCCGCAGAACGTGAACATCGCTGCGGTCCTCGCCTTGGCGGGCGTCGGCATGGACCGCACCCGGCTGAAGGTCGTCGCCGATCCGGCGCTCACCCTCAACACCCACACCATCCGCGTTTCGGGCGCCTCCGGCCGCATCACCCTGGTGCTCGAGAACGTCCCCTCGCCGGACAACCCCAAGACTTCCTGGCTCGCCTGCTACAGCGCGCTCGCCGCCCTGGAATCGCTCGGCTCGCGCGTACGCTACGGAACCTGACGGCGTGTCGCTTTTTCTTGACCAAGCGTCGGAAAACTCACATAATTTCGGGTTCCGCCGGAGGGGTGCCCGAGCGGCTAAAGGGGGCAGACTGTAAATCTGTTGGCCTTGCGCCTACGTTGGTTCGAATCCAACCCCCTCCACCAAGCCGGCGGCGAGGGTTTTTTTCTGGGTGAAGCGATTTTTTCGAGGTCACGGCAGGCGGGTGTAGCTCAATGGTAGAGCAGAAGCCTTCCAAGCTTATGACGAGGGTTCGATTCCCTTCACCCGCTCCAGCGACCATGTTCCAGATTCGGCCCATGTAGCTCAGTGGTAGAGCACTCCCTTGGTAAGGGAGAGGTCACGCGTTCAATCCGCGTCATGGGCACCAGGCAATAACAGAGTTAGCGCAGCGATATCGAGGGCAGTCCGAAAATGGCCAAAGGCAAGTTCGAGCGCACCAAGCCGCACGTGAACGTGGGGACGATCGGTCACGTGGACCACGGCAAGACCACGCTGACGGCGGCGATGACGCACATCCTGTCGAAGAAGTACGGCGGCGAGGCGAAGAACTACGACCAGATCGATGCGGCGCCGGAGGAGAAGGCGCGCGGCATCACGATCAACACCGCGCACGTGGAGTACCAGACCGAG
>DATFDV010000129.1:0-3520 GCA_035251855.1 Burkholderiales bacterium
ACCTCCGCCACCGTGGACGCGCTGACCGGCGCGAGCGTGTTCTTCAAGTGCGAGAACTTCCAGCGCATGGGGGCATTCAAGTT
Source organism: Burkholderiales bacterium (assembly GCA_035251855.1). Classification (GTDB taxonomy): domain Bacteria; phylum Pseudomonadota; class Gammaproteobacteria; order Burkholderiales; family SG8-39; genus SCGC-AG-212-J23. The sequence continues at coordinate 84 of DATFDV010000129.1, forward strand.
CCGCGGCGCTTATAACGCCCTCTCTCAACTGGATGAAGAAAAGCGCAAGCAAGGGGTAGTGGCGTTTTCCTCCGGCAATCACGCGCAGGCGATCGCCCTCTCCGGCAAGCTGCTCGGCATCAAGACGGTGATCGTGATGCCGCACGACGCGCCGCCGGTGAAGCTCGATGCGACCCGCGGCTATGGCGCCGAGGTGGTGCAATACACCAGGCACGAGGACCGCGAGACGCTGGCGGGCAAGCTGGCCGCCGAGCGCAAGCTGACCATGATCCCGCCCTTCGACCACCCGCACATCATCGCCGGCCAGGGAACCGCGGCCAAGGAGCTGGTGGAGGACGCAGGCCCGCTCGATCTTCTGCTGGTGCCGTGCGGGGGCGGCGGCCTGCTCTCCGGCTGCTCGATCGCCGCCAAGCACCTGGCGCCGAAGTGCCGCGTGATGGGCGTCGAGCCCGCCGCGGGGGACGATGCCACCCAGTCCTTCGTCAAGAAGCGCCTGATCAGCATCGCCGTGCCCGACACCATCGCCGACGGCGCGCGCACCCCGTCGCTCGGCAAGCTGACCTTCCCGATCGTGCTGCGCTACGTCGACGACATGCTCACCGTGACCGATGCCGAGCTTACGCGCGCGATGTTCTTCCTCTGGGAGCGGATGAAGATCGTGGTCGAGCCGACCGGCGCGTTGGCCTTTGCCGCCCTGTTCATGGGAAAAATATCTGTGAAAAGCCTGAAAGTGGGAATCGTCCTATCCGGCGGCAACGTCGACCTGCGCTGGGCGGCCGCGCAGATAAACAAAGCCTAGGACCAGCGCGCCGAGGACGGTGGCGGCGCCGGTGATGTCGAAGCGCGGCGACACGGTGGCGATTGCGCACACGAAGAGCACGACTCGCAGCGGCCAGGCGATGACGCGTACTCCCAGGTAGCCCTGCAGCGCGAACGAGGCGAAGGTGCACATCCCGATCGCGAAGAACACGCACTGCAGGATGTAGAGCACGCCGCCTTGCATGTTCAGCCCGGGGTTGAACAGGAAGTAGAACGGCAGGATGAAGCCGCCGATGGCGAGCTTCACCGTGTAGGGGCCGAGCGCCATCGGGTTCACCCCGGCGATCGCGCCGGCAGCGAAGTTCGCCACCGCCACCGGCGGCGTGATCGCCGAGAGGCAGGCGAAGTACAGCATGAAGAGGTGCACCTGCATCTCCGGCAGGTTGAACACGCCGCGCAGCACCGGCGCGAGCAGCGCCGCGCCCATGATGTACACCGCCGGCGTCGGCATGCCCATGCCGAGGAGCACCAGGAACACCGCCGAGAGGAGCAGCGTGGGGATGAGCAGCCCGCCCGAAAGCGCGTTGATGAGCAGGGTGAACTTGCCGGCGAGCGCGCTGATCTCGATCGCGCCGATCACCACGCCGGCGGCGGCCACCGCGCCGACCAGCGGCACCAGCTGGGTGATGGTGTCGGTGCAGCAGACCACGAAGCGCCGCGGGCCGATCGCGGTCGGCGGATGGAACCAGGAAAGCACGATCACCGCGGCGGTGGCGCCGGCGGCGACGTACACCGGCGTGAAGCCGGCGATCAGCAGGCCGATCAGCGCGCCGATCGGCAGCAGGTGGCGCCAGCCGCCCAGCAGGGCGCGCGCGAGCGGCACGATGTCCTCCTCGGCCATGCGCGGCTCGTTGTGGCGCACCGCTTCGTTGTGCACCAGGAGATAGATCGAGTAGTAGTAGAGCAGCGCCGGGATGATCGACGCCCAGCAGATCAAGGCGTACGAGATGTTGGTGAGATCCGACATGATGAAGGCCACCGCGCCCATCACCGGCGGCAGCATCGCGCCGCCGCTGGAGGCGGTGGCCTCGATGGCGGCGGCGCGCACCGCGGGCACGCGCATCTTCGTCATGATCGGGATGGTGAGCGGCCCGGTGGTGGCGACATCGGCGGTCGGGCTGCCCGAGATCGAGCCGTAAAGCCCGCTGGCGGTGACGCAGGCCTTGGCCGCGCCGCCGCGCATGCGGCCGGTGACCGCGTTGGCGAGGTCGAAGAACAGCTGCCCGCCGCCCGACTTCTCGTAGAAGCTGCCGAACAGCACGAACAGGAAGGCATAGGTGGCCGCGACCTCGAGCGGCGCGCCGAAGATGCCGTTCTCCATGATGGTCATCATCTCGATGAAGTACGGCACGCCGAAGTTCTCGTGCTTGAGCGCGCCGGGCATCCATTGGCCGAACACCGTGAAGACGAGGAGCAGCACGACCAGGGAAGTGAGCCCCCAGCCGACGCTGCGGCGACAAAGCTCGAGCACCAGCGCGACCAGCGCGAAGCCGGCGCTGACATCCCAGAGGTCGGGCTGCGAGAAGCCGCGGCTCCAGTTGAGGAACTTCTCGTCGAGGACGATGTAGTACATGCCGACCGCGAACGACGCCGCGGCCAGCACCACATCGGTCCAGGCGAGGTGCTTGCGGCTGCGGCGGGCGGTGGTGGTGAGGAACGCGATCGGGAAGGTGATCGCGATGAACAGGGCAATGTCGCGGTGCCAGTTCGCAGTGAAGGCGCGCGCCCACGTGGCGTAGACGCCGAGCGGCTCCTGGAAAAAGGGCAGCTCTCTCGACAGGGTCAGCGCCGCGTTGCCGCTGACAGTGGAAAGCGCCCCGATCCACAGCACCCAGAGCGCCGCCGCCACCGAGCCGACCTGGATGAGCACCTTCCAGGCACCGCCCGGCCGATGGCGGGCGCCCTCCCAGTTTAGGAAGCGCACTCCCCTACTTCAGCAAGCCGACTTCCTTGTAATAGCGCGCGGCGCCGGGATGGTACGGAAGGTTGCCCGGATTGGCCGGCATCTTGGCGCGGGTGAACGCGGTCTTGAGCGAGCCGCCGATCGCCTGCACGCGGGCTTCGTTCTCGGCCACCGCCTTCACGTACTTGTAGACCGTCTCCTCCGACACGTGGTTGCCGGCGAGCAGCGCCACCCACATGCGCACCGTCGGGTAGTCCTTCTCCATGAACGGATAGGTGCCCTTCTCGACCATGTCGGCCTTGAAGTTGAACGTGTCGGCGGCCTTCTGCACCGTGGCCTGGTCGCCGTCGATCCACAGCAGCTCGCGCTTGCTCGCGATGTCCTTGACCAGCGAATCGCCGAGATTGCGCGCGTTCATGAACACGTCGGCCTTGCCGTCGGTGATCGCCGCGAGGCCGATGGCGCTGTTGCCCAGGACATAGCTGCCGCCCCACTTCTCGATGTCGTTGATGCTGAAGCCGTAGGCCTTCATCACCTCGTAGGGCCCGCCGATGGTGGTCTGGGGATTGTCCGGGCGGTTGATGGCGAGGCGCATGCGCGGCTTCTTCGCCGCGATGTCGGCCCACGAGCGGATGCCGTTCTGGTCGGCCCACTCCTTGGTCATCAGGAAGTGGATGTACTGGTTGTCGTAGAGCTGCATCGCCAGGCTGAACTT
>DATFDV010000130.1:0-3129 GCA_035251855.1 Burkholderiales bacterium
CCTCGACCTGCACCGCATGATCCTCAACGACTCGGCGCTGGCCCAGGCGCCGCGCGAGCTGATCCGCAAGCGCCGCGCCAACGCCGAGTGGGCGCTGGTGCAGGAGATGGAGCGCCTGGTCGAGCGCTTCGAGGAGATCGACGATCCGTACCTGCGCGAGCGCAAGGCCGACGTGCAGCAGGCCGTCGAGCGCGTGCTCGCCGCGCTGATGGGGGGCAAGACCCTGGTCGAGCCGGCGCTGTCGGAGGAGGAGAAGCTGATCGTGGTGGCGCACGACCTCTCGCCGGCCGACATGATCCTGTTCAAGAAGCACCACTTCGGCGGCTTCGTCACCGACGTCGGCGGCGTCACCTCGCACACCGCGATCGTGGCGCGCTCGCTCGGCATCCCGGCGATCGTCGGCCTGCACCACGCGCGCCAGATGATCAGCGAGGGCGAGACGCTGATCGTCGACGGCACGCGCGGCCTGCTGATCGTCGACCCCGACCCGGCGGTGCTGGCCGAGTACCGCGCGCTGCAGGCCGAGCTCAAGGCCGAGCGCAAGCGCCTGCGGCGCCTGAAGTCGACGCCCGCGCAGACCGTCGACGGCACGCCGATCGAGCTGTTCGCCAACATCGAGCTGCCGCAGGACATGCCGGAAGTACTGGAGGCCGGCGCCGACGGCGTGGGCCTGTTCCGCACCGAGTTCATGTTCCTCAACCGCAAGGAGCTGCCGGGCGAGGAGGAGCAGTTCGAGGCCTACCGCGACGTGGCGAAGGCGATGAAGGGCCGGCCGGTGGTGCTGCGCACCCTCGACCTGGGCGCCGACAAGGCGCTGAACAACGGCGAGGGCGCCACCAAGCCCAACCCGGCGATGGGGCTGCGCGCGATCCGCTTCTGCCTGTCGGAGCCGCAGATGTTCCTCACGCAGCTGCGCGCGATCCTGCGGGCCTCGACCCACGGCAAGGTGCGCATCCTGCTGCCGATGCTCGCCCACGCGCACGAGATCGACCAGACCCTGACGCTGATCAACCAGGCGAAGGCGCAGCTCGACGAGCGCGGCCAGGCGTACGACAAGGAGATCATGATCGGCGGCATGATCGAGATCCCGGCGGCGGCGCTGGCGCTGCCGATCTTCATGCGGCGCCTGAACTTCCTGTCGATCGGCACCAACGACCTGATCCAGTACACGCTGGCCATCGATCGCACCGACGACTCGGTGGCGCACCTCTACGACCCGCTGCACCCGGCGGTGCTGACGCTGGTCGCCGGCACCATCCAGACGGCGACGAGGGGCGGAGTCCCCGTCGCCGTTTGTGGAGAAATGGCCGGCGACCTGATGCTCACCCGGCTGCTGCTCGGCCTCGGACTGCGCAACTTCTCCATGCACCCGTCGCAGCTCCTGCCGACCAAGGAGCGCATCCTGCGCACCAACCTCGCCGAGGTGCAGACGCTCGCGCAGCGCGTGCTGCGCGCCACCGACCCCGCGAAGACGCGCGAGCTGCTGTCGCGCCTCAACGCCTAAGCGATGGCCGGACCGCTCGCCGGGGTGCGCATCCTGGACCTCACCACGGTGGTGATGGGCCCGTACGCGACCCAGATCCTCGCCGACTTCGGCGCCGACGTGATCAAGGTCGAGCCGCTCGAGGGCGACGTGATCCGGCAGGCGTGGCCGTTCCGCAATCCGGGCATGGGCGCCATCTTCCTCAACGTCAACCGCAACAAGCGCTCGGTCGCGCTCGACCTGAAGAAGCCGGCGGCTCTCGAAGCCTGCCTGGCATTGGCGAAGAAGGCCGACGTGCTGGTCTACAACATCCGGCCCCAGGCGATGGGGCGGCTGGGGTTGTCTTACGAAAAAATCCGCTCAGCGAATGAACGGATCATCTACGTCGGATGTTTCGGCTACAGCCAGCGCGGCCCCTACGCCGCCAAGGCCGCCTACGACGACATGATCCAGGGCGCCTCGGGGCTGCCGTGGCTGCTGCAGAAGCAGGGCGCGGCCGAGCCGCGCTACGCGCCGATGATCGTTGCCGACCGCTCGGTCGGCCAGCAAGTCGCCAGCGCGGTGAGCGCGGCCCTTTACGCACGCGAAAAGACCGGCAAGGGCCAGCGCGTCGACGTGCCGATGTGGGAGCACCTGCTGCAGATCGTGCTCTCCGACCATCTGGGCGGCTATACCTTCGAGCCGCAGCACGGCGAGGCGGGCTATGCGCGCATCCTCACGCCGGACCGCCGCCCGTACCAGACGAACGACGGCTACGTCTGCGCGCTGATCTACAACGACAAGCAGTGGAAAGCGTTTTTCGCCGTGATCGGCAAGCCCGAGCTGATGGCGCGGCCGGAGTTCGCCACCCAGGAGGCGCGCAGCCAGAACTACCGTACCGCTTACGCCATGGTGGCCGAGGAAATGAAGGCGCGCTCCACCGCCTTCTGGATCGAGGCGCTGGAGCGCGCCGACATCCCGGTGCAGCGCATGAACTCGCTCGACGACATCGTCGCCGATCCGCACCTGAACGCCATCGGCTACCTGCAGGTCGTCGACCACCCGAGCGAGGGCCGCATCCGCATGCTCGCCGTGCCTTCGGAATGGTCGGAGACCAGGCCCGAGTACCGCCGTCCCACGCCGCGCCTGGGCGAGCACACGCGCGAGGTTTTGGGCGAAGCGGGTTTATCGGTTCAGCAAATCACCACCCTGTTGGAAAGCGGAGCGGCAAAGCAAGCTCCGCTATAATTTGCGAGCGCCGATTTGAAGTCAGATTGCGGGCGCCTAATAAATACCGCTAAAGAGACATGAACGCTCCACACGATCCTTCCTCCGTCGGCGCGGCGAGCGCGCAAAAGGCCCATTTCGACCAGCCGCTGCGCCTGCGCGGCGGCGGGGAGCTGCCCGCTTACGACATCGCGTACGAGACGTACGGAGAGTTGAATGCGGCTCGCACGAACGCGGTGCTGGTCTGCCATGCCCTCAACGCCTCGCACCACGTCGCCGGGTACTACGAGAACGACAAAGACAACGTCGGCTGGTGGGACAACCTGGTCGGGCCGGGCAAGCCGCTCGACACCAACCGCTTCTTCGTCGTCGGCTCGAATTACATCGGCAGCTGCTTCGGCTCGACCGGGCCGGCGTCGATCAACCCGGCCAGCGGCAAG
>DATFDV010000131.1:0-14186 GCA_035251855.1 Burkholderiales bacterium
GCGTCAGCCACATGGTCAGCGCGTTGACGAAGTGCATCAGCAGCCAAAGCCCGGCGCCCCCGAGTGCGCCGGCAAACACCAGGGTTTGGACCGCCGACAGCTCGCCCTGGGGCAGGGGCCGCCATTGCGTGCGCTTCATCACCGCGTCGATTTTCTGCTCGACCAGGCAGTTGACCGCCGCGGCGGCGCCCGCCACCAGGAAGATTCCGGCGGTGGCCGCCAGCAGCGTGCCGAGCGGCACCATGCCGGGCGTGGCGAGGAACATGCCGATCACCGCGGTGAACACGATGAGCGATACCACGCGCGGCTTGGTCAGCGCGAGGAAGGCGCGCAGGCGCTGGGCGAAGCTCGGGGAGAGAACCTGTGTAGTCACCGGGAAGGACGCAAGCTGCGAAAGACGAAAAAGTCTAGCACGAGGAGCACCCGCTTCATCCGAAGCGCGAGTACTTCAGCAGGCGCTGCAGGTCCTTGATCACCCGGGAGGGGTCCGGATCGCGCGGGAAGCGCATCATCAGGTTGCCGAGCGGATCGACGACATAGATATGGTCGGTGGGGTTGCCCGGGAAGTCGAAATCTTCATTCCTGGAGATTCTCGTTCCTTCGCTCGCCACCAGGACGTCGGCGCGCGGCTTGCCGGCGTCGGTCACTACCCACAGGCGCTCGATGCGCTCCATGTCCTTGCCCTGCGCGCGGCGCACCTGGCGCATGATGTAAAGCTTGCGCTCGCAGTACGCGTCACAACCCGCGGCATCGAACGTGACCAGCACCCACTTGCCGCGCAACTCGCTCAACGGCGCGATCACCTTCGGCGGGATCAGCTGGCCGTAATTCGACGGCGCGCCAGGGCTCCAGCCCAGCAGATAGGCTGCGGTGCCGAGCACCAGCGGCGCCGTGCAGACCAGCGCGATCCACAGCAGCTTGTTGCGCAGGATGCTCACTTTCTGCGGAACGAAAGCACGAGGCCCAGCACCACCGCGAGCGCGGCGAGCGAGTACCACTGGAACGAATAAGCCTGGTGCTTCTCGATCCCCGCGTCGGGCGGCGGCCAGTCGCGCGCCAGGCCGTCGCCGGTGTCCGAGTGCTGCTGGATGACGAAGGCCTGCAGCGTGAGGCCGGTTTCTGCGGCGAATTCCTTGAGCTCGACGCTCTGGCGCACGGGGCCCTTTTCCGGGTCGCCGAGTTTCAGGGTTCTTGGCAGATGGGAGAGCACCACGCCTTCGACGCGCAAGCGTCCCGGCGGCGTGACCACCTGGGGCAGCTGATCCCGGCGCGGCGGCGCGGCGATCCAGCCGCGATTCACCAGCACGTGGATGCCCTCGGCGAGACGCAGCGGCGCCACCACCTCATAGCCGGCACGCCCGCCGCGCAGCTTGTTGTCCAGCAGCACCGTACGCTCGGGCAGGAATTCGCCGGTCACCACGATGCGTTGCAGGTGCTCGGCGAGCGCGCGCTTTTCGTCGGCGCGGCGCGACTGCCAGTTGCCGAGCGCGATGCCGGCAGCGCACGCCGCGGCGGCGAGCGCGAGCGCCCAGAGGCGCGGACGGAAAGAGTATCCTCGCGGCATGCGTTACGTAGTGATCGCCATGCTGATCGCGATCGTCGCCAGCCTCGGCTCGGCGCTGTGGGCCATGCTCAAGCCCGGCAAGGACCCGAAGCGCATGGTGAAGGCGCTCGCCGTGCGCGTCGGGCTGTCGGTGACGCTGTTCCTGATGCTGATGGCCGGGTATTACTTCGGCCTAATTCAAGGAAGGCTCTAGAGCCAGTACACGAAAATAAACAGGCCGAGCCACACCACGTCGACGAAGTGCCAATACCACGCCACGCCTTCGAACGCGAAGTGGTGCTCGGGCGTGAAGTGGCCCTTCAGGCAGCGGAACCAGATCACCGTCAGCATGATCGCGCCGATGGTGACGTGGAAGCCGTGGAAGCCGGTCAGCATGAAGAAGGTGGAGCCGTAGACGCCGGTGTGCAGCGTGAGGTTCAGCTCCTCGAACGCGTGCACGTACTCGATCGCCTGGCAGACCAGGAACGTGACGCCGAGCACGATGGTCGCCCCCAGCCACAGGAGCAGCTTGCTGCGGTTGTTGGCGAGCAGGTTCCAGTGCGCGAAGGTGATGGTGACCCCGGAGCTCAGCAGCAGGATGGTGTTGAGCGCCGGCAGGCCCCACGCGCCCATCGGCGAGAATTCCTCGACGAAGTTCGGCCCGGCGGAGGGCCAGTGCGCGGTGAAGCCCGGCCAGACCAGCGCGTTGCTCTCGATGGTGGCGAGGTCGGGCACCGAGTACACCCGTGCCCAGAACAGCGCGCCGAAGAAGGCGGCGAAGAACATCACCTCGGAGAAGATGAAGAAGCTCATCCCCCAGCGGAACGAGACGTCCTCCCAGCGGCTGTACTTGCCGCCCTCGGATTCGCGGATCACGTCGCCGAACCAGCGCACCATCATGTAGAGCAGCAGCATGAAGCCGGCGGCGATGCCGACCCAGCCCGGGCGCATGCCGTTGAACACGAAGACCGCGCCCAGCGCCATCATGAAGAGCGAGGCCGAGCCCATGATCGGCCAGGCCATCGGCTGCGGCACGGCGTAGTGGCCGCGTACCTCGGCGGACGCGTTATGGGTGGTTGCGCTGTGGGTCGATGCGCCGTGCGCCATTGTTTTCCCCCTGCCCGTTCTAGTTGACGACCATGCTGACGATGAAGCGCAGCGTCAGGATGAAGAGAACCACGAAAACCACCGCCAGGATGATCAGGTGCACCGGATTCAAGCTGGCGCGCTCGTGATCGGACTTGCGGCGGATGCCGGCCATGCCCCAGAGCACGGTCTTCACCGTTTCGAGGAAGGAAGCGTGCTTCATGACGCGCTCCATCAGCTCTTCCCGCCGCGGCCCGCGACTTCGAAGAAAGTGTACGAGACCGCGATGGTGTTGACGTCCTTCGGCAGCTTCGGGTCGACCACGAACACCACCGGCATGCGCCGCACCTCGCCCGGGCCGAGGGTCTGCTGCGTGAAGCAGAAGCATTCCACCTTCTGGAAGTACTCGCCGGCGCGCGGCGGCCCGTAGCTCGGCACCGCCTGGCCGGTGACCGGGGCCTGGCGCACGTTGACGATCTCGTACTCGACGGTGGTGAGCTCGCCCGGGTGCACCGTCAGGTGCCTCACCAGCGGCTTGAAGCGCCACGGCAGGTCATGCGTGTTGGAGTCGAGCTCGATGGTCACGGTGCGCGAGCGGTCGACCTGCGTATTGGAGATGATCGAAGGCTGGTCGATGTTGTTGATGCCCAGCGCGGCGCAGATCTGGTTATAGAACGGCACCAGCGCGAAGGCGAAGCCGAACATGCCGAGCGCCACCACGGCGAGGCGGCGCGAGAGGCGCGAATTTTCCTGCTTCAGCGTCACGGCAGGAGCCAGTACTTGGCGATGATGCCCAGGAAGAACGCGAGCGCGATCGAGGCCAGGATCAAGGCTGTTTTGGCGTTCTTGGTCACTTAATCTCGGGCTGAACTTCGAACGTGTGGTACGGCGCCGGGGTCGGCAGATGGGTCCACTCCAGCGAGTCGGCGCCTTCCCACGGCTTCTGCGGCGCGGGCACGCCGCTGCGGATGGTGCTGACCACGATGTAGAGGAACAGCAGCTGCGCGAGGCCCATGCCGAAGGCGCCGAGCGAGGAGACCTTGTTCCAGGTCTCGAACATCAGCGGATAGTCCGGGATGCGCCGCGGCATGCCGGCCAGGCCGAGGAAGTGCTGCACGAAGAAAATCATGTTGAAGAAGATGAGCGTGAGCCAGAAGTGCCACTTGCCCAGCGTCTCGTTGTACATGTGGCCGGTCCACTTCGGCAGCCAGAAGTAAACGCCGGCGAAGGCGGCGAACAGGGCCCCCGCCACCATCACGTAGTGGAAGTGCGCCACCACGTAATAGGTGTCGTGCATCTGGATGTCGATCGGCACCACCGCCAGCACCAGGCCGGTGAAGCCGCCCAGGGTGAACATGAAGAGGAAGCCGAGCGCGAACAGCATCGGCGTCTCGAAGGTGAGCGAGCCCTTCCACATCGTCGCCACCCAGTTGAACACCTTCACCCCGGTCGGCACCGCGATGATCATGGTGGCGTACATGAAGAACAGCTGCCCGGTCACCGGCATGCCCACCGTGTACATGTGGTGCGCCCAGACGATGAACGAGATGATGGCGATCGCCGAGGTGGCGTACACCATCGAGGCATAGCCGAACAGGGGCTTTCTCGAGAACGCCGGGATCACCTGCGAGATCACGCCGAAGCCCGGCAGCGCGATGATGTAGACCTCGGGGTGGCCGAAGAACCAGAAGATGTGCTGGTAGAGCACCGGGTCGCCGCCGCCGGCGGCGTTGAAGAAGGTGGTGCCGAAGTGCCGGTCGGTGAGGGTCATGGTGACCGCGCCGGCCAGCACCGGCATCGCCGCCACCAGCAGGTAGGCGGTGATCAGCCAGGTCCACACGAACAGCGGCATTCTCATCAGCGTCATCCCCGGCGCGCGCATGTTGAGGATGGTGGTGATGATGTTGATCGAGCCCAGGATCGAGCTCATCCCCAGGATGTGAATCGCGAAGATGGTCAGGTCCATGCCGATGCCCATCTGCACGGTGAGCGGGGCATACATGGTCCAGCCCACGCCGGGCGCGCCGCCGGGCATGAAGAACGACATCACCAGCAGCGTGGCGGCGAACGGCAGCAGCCAGAACGACCAGTTGTTCAGGCGCGCGAAGGCCATGTCGGGCGCACCGATCATCATCGGGATCTGCCAGTTGGCGAAGCCGACGAACACCGGCATGATCGCGCCGAACACCATGATCAGGCCGTGCATGGTGGTGAGCTGGTTGAAGAAATCCGGATCGGTGAACTGCAGCCCGGGGGAGAACAGCTCGAGGCGGATGCCCACCGCCATCAGGCCGCCGATCGAGAACATGACGAAGCTGAACCACAGGTACAGGGTGCCGATGTCCTTGTGGTTGGTGGTCGTGATCCAGCGCATGATCCCGCCGTACGGACCGTGGTGGCCGTGCGAGTGATCGTCGTGGGCGTGACCGTGATCGTGGACGACTGCGCTCATTGCTTTCCCCTATCTCTTTCTATTTGCGCCGCGCCTTCACTTCGGCCGGCTGCACGTCGCTTGCCTTGTTCCCCCAGGAATTGCGCACGTAGGTAACCACCGCGGCAATCTCGGTATCGGACAGCGACTGCTTGAACGACTGCATCGCCGTATTCGGCCGGCCTTCGAGGACCGTGTCGATCGGCGGCGCTTCCGGGCCGACGACCAGCTTGTTGCCGGCGAGGGCGGGCGCCTTCATGGCCGGCGTGCCCTGGCCCTGGGCCTGGTGGCAGGCCACGCAGGTCGAGGCGTAGATTTTCTCGCCGCGCGCGACCAGCTCCTTCGCGTCCCACTGCTTGTTCGGATCGTCGGCGGCGGCCGCCAGCGCCTTCTTCTTCTCGCCGACCCACTTCGAATAATCGTCGGGCGATACCACGCGCACCACGATCGGCATGAAGGCGTGCTCCTTGCCGCACAGCTCGGTGCACTGGCCGCGGAAGGTGCCGGTCTCCTCGGCACGGAACCAGATGTCGCGCAGGAAGCCGGGGATGGCGTCCTGCTTCGCGCCGAGCGCCGGGATCCACCAGGCGTGGATCACGTCGGCAGCGGTGGTGATGACGCGCACCTTCTTGCCGACCGGCACCACCACCTCGTTGTCGACCTCGAGCAGGTAGTTCTCGCCCTTGGGCGCCCTGCCTTCGATCTGCTCGCGCGGCGTGCTCAAGGTCGAGACGAAGCTGATGCCCTCGCCTTCGCCCTTCAGGTAGTCGTAGCCCCACTTCCACTGGTAGCCGGTCACCTTGATGGTGAGGTCGGGCGCGGAGGTGTCCTTCTGCGCGATCACCGTCTGCGTCACCGGCCAGGCGATGACGATGAGGATCAGCGCCGGGATGATGGTCCACAGGATCTCGACCGTGGTGTTCTCGTGGAACTGCTCGGCCTTGTGGCCGATCGAGCGGCGGTGCGCGTAGCAGGCGTAGAACATGAAGCCGAACACGCCGACGAAGATCACCAGGATGATCCACATCACGACCTGGTGCAGCCAGTCGATCTCGGCCGCCATCTTCGACGCCGGCGTCTGGAAGTACCAGGCGATGGCGTGCGCCGAGCCGGCAGCGCCCAGCGCTGCCAAGCCGCCCGCGAGCGCCGCCAGGGTTGAGATGACTTTCGTTCCCTTCATGTGGTTCCCCGAGTGAGTCTGGTTCTCTTTTCTTCTTGCGCGGCGAAGCGCCGCGCATACACCAGGTAGGCCGCGGCGAGCGCTAGCACTTCCAGCCCCGCGAACGGCAACACCAGCCAGGCACCGGCCATCGCGAACCCCACGCTGATCGCCAGCACCGCGGCGGCGAGCGCTGCAAATGCTTTCGCCAGTCCTGCCGGTGACATCGAGCAATTGTGCTTCACGGGGTACGCGAAAGTATCACATCCGGAGAGCCAGTCTCAAGGCATGCGCTTGAAAACACGCACGGTTTTCGGCGCCGGTTCGATGCTGCGGCTTTTCCATGCGTGCCCATACACGACTTCGAAACTGGCCTTGGGCGCGAGCCTGGCGCGCATGCCCTCGGCGAAGCGCCTGCCGGACAGGCCGCGCGGCCGATCGGCGCGCGCGGAGGTTTGCCCGCTAGAGCGCAGGTCGGCCAGAAGGTTTTTGCCTTTGGTGTATTCAATTTCGATCATTTCCATGTCCATGACGGGGGCGCTAAAGCCCGCAGCGAGAAGCATGTCGCCGAGGTCGTGCATGTCCGTAAAGGCATGCACGCGCGATGCGCCTGCGGCGGCACGCAGCTCCTTCAGGGTGTCCGGCCCCAGCGTCGAGAACATCAGCAGGCCCTCGGGTGAAAGCACGCGTGCGAATTCCCGCAGCGCAGGCAGCGGGTCGCTGAGCCAGTGCAGCGCCATGTTGCACCATGTGAAATCGATCGCTTCCGGCGCAAAGGGCAGGTGCTTGAGGTCACCACACACGCGAAGGGGATTTTTTCGAAGGAGGGAACGCTTCCCCGCCCGCAGCATTCCGAGCGAGAAATCCAGAGCAATGACCTGCGCATCCGCGTAGCGCTTGCCGAGCGCGCGGCCCGGCGGGCCGCTGGCGGCATCGAGGATGCGCCGCGGGGCGAGCTTCATGTAGTCGAGGCGCTCCAGCATGCGCGCCGCGACTTCGGCTTCCAGCCGCGCCGCCTCGGTGTAAGTGGGTGCTGCCCGTTCGAAGCGGCGCCGCGCGGCGCGCCGGTCAATCTCGGGCAAGCACGCCTTCCACGGCTGCCGCCACTGCGAGGATGCGCCGGTCGCTCATCGCCGGGCCGCTCACCATCAGGCCGACCGGCCCATGGGAAGGTAAATGAGGGCCTCGCGGCTGGCATGGCAGCGAGACCGCGCAGCCGTCGAGGAAATTGACCAGGCCGACCTGCCGCAGGATGCGGCCGTTCCAGCGGAAGTAGTCCTCGTCGCTCGCGTTGACCTCCGCGATCGGCGGCGCGAGGCACGGCGTGGTCGGAAGCAGAAACGCATCGAACGGCGCGAGCAGCGCCTCGACCTCGCGCTGGAACTGCGTGCGCATCAACCCCAGGTCGACGTAATCCGCGGCGCCCAGATCCTTGCCGAGGAGCACGCGCTTCGCCACGCGCGGGTCGTATTCGCCCAGGCGCGCGGCGTTATGGCGATGGATCGCGTAGGCCTCGGCGCCGGCATAGCCGCCGCCCTTGAAGTACTCGGCGCTGCGGTCGAACGCCGGGACGGGCTTTTCGGTGACGACGGCGCCCGCGCGCTTCAGCCGCTCCACTGCATGGTCAAAACTGGTTTCAACCTCGCGGTCGAGGCCGTCGCGCACTTCGCTCTTCGGCAGGAGGAACCTCAGCCCCTTCACCGCCAGCTCGGGCAACGGCGCCGGCGCCTCGCCGGCGAGCAGCGCGTCGTAGGTCGCGCAGCAGTCGACCGAATTGGCAAGCGGCCCGATCGAGTCGAGCGTGTAGGAGAGCGGGAAGGCGCCCTCGCGCGGCACCCGCCGGGCGGTCGGCTTGAAGCCGGTGACGCCGCACAGCGCCGAGGGAATGCGCACCGATCCGCGCGTATCCGTGCCCAGCGCCATCACGCACATGCCGTCGGCCTGCGCGACCGCCGCGCCTGACGAAGATCCGCCGGGAATCCTGCCGGTCGGGCGGTCCCAGGGATTCTTCGGCGTGCCGTAGTGCGGGTTGATGCCGGTGGTGCCGAAGGCGAACTCCACCATATTGGTACGGCCGACGAACACCGCGCCGGCGGCACGCAGGCGCGCCACTGCCGGGGCATCGGTCTCGGCTTTGCGGCTGAAGAGCTTCGAGCCGGCGCGGGTCACATCCCCGGCCACGTCGAACAAGTCCTTCAGCGACACCGGCAGGCCGTCGACCGCCGAGCGGCGCACGCCGCCTTTTCGCAGCCGGTCGGAGAAGTCGGCCTCGGCGAGCGCGCTCTCGGCATAGACCTTCATGAAGGCGCGGGCGCCCTCGCCGGCGGGGTCGGCGATGCGCGCGAGCGCCTGCTCGGTGAGGCGACGGCTGGTGGTGCGCCCGGCGGCCAGGTCGGCGGCGAGCTGCGCTACAGTCCACATGGAAGCCAAAGTCTATGCGCAATTTCCTCGGGCGGTGTTTCGGCGGCAGCTGCTTTTTGTGCCGCGGTGCAGCCGTCGGCCTGCTTTGCGCGGCCTGCGACGCGGAGCTGCCGCGCCTGGCCGGGCCGCGCTGCCCGCGCTGCGCCCTCGACTCGCCGCGCGGCGAGATCTGCGGCCGCTGCCTGAGCAAGCCGCCGCACTACGACGCTACGGTGGCGGGGCTGGCCTACGAGTTTCCCGCCGACGCCCTGGTGCATTCCCTCAAGTTTGGCGGCGAGCTTGCCCTGGCGGAATATCTGGGCGCCATACTGGAGGCGTGCATCGCCGACCAGGACGTCGATAGCGTGATCGCGGTGCCCCTTTCGGCCGATCGCTTGCGCAGCCGCGGCTACAACCAGGCGGTGGAAATCGCGCGCCACGTCGCCCGCCGCCCGGTCGACCTCGACCTGTGCGTACGCGAGCGCGACACGCCGGCGCAGATGGACCTGCCCTACGCCGAGCGCCGCCGCAACGTGCGCGGCGCCTTTCGCTGCACGCGCGCGCTTCCCGGCGCGAGCGTGGCGGTGGTCGACGACGTGATGACCACCGGCGCGACGCTGGACGAGGTCGCGAGCGTGCTGAAGCAGGCCGGCGCTGCCCGGGTCGTGAACTGGGTCGTCGCGCGGACGTTTCCCTCGGCAGATGTTTAACATCGTCCTCGTCCAGCCGGAGATCCCGCCGAACGCCGGCAACGTCATCCGGCTGACCGCGAATACTGGCTCGCGTCTTCACCTGGTCGAGCCGCTCGGCTTCACCCTGGAAGACCGCCAGCTGCGCCGCGCCGGGCTCGACTATCACGATCTCGCGCGCGTCGAAGTGCATCGCGACTGGGATGCCTGCCGGCTGGCGCTGGGCGAGCGTCGCCTGTTTGCGTTCTCCACGCATGGCACGCGCACCTACACCGAGATCGAGTTCCGGGTGGGCGACGCCTTCGTCTTCGGCGCCGAGACCAAGGGCCTGCCGGCACCGCTGCTGGACGAATTTCCCGCCACGACGCGCCTGCGGCTGCCGATGCTGGCCGGTAACCGCAGCCTGAACCTGTCCAACGCCGTTGCCGTCGTGGTGTTCGAGGCCTGGCGGCAGATCGGCTTTCTGGGTGCTTCTTAGCGCTCCTGCTTTGGATCGCGCGACAACAATTGCTCCACCGCCGCCTTCGGCGTCAGCTTTCCTTGAAGCACCGCATTGACCGCGACGCTCACCGGCATGTCCACCTGGCGCGCCTGCGCCAGCTTTGCCACCTCGCGCGCTGAATGGACGCCCTCGGCGACATGGCCCAGATCGGTAAGAATCTTCGCGAGCGGTACGCCCCTGGCGAGTTGCAAGCCCACGCGGCGGTTGCGCGACAGGTCGCCGGTGGCGGTCAGGATCAGGTCGCCGGCGCCGGTCAGGCCGAAAATGGTCTCGGTCGAGCCGCCCATCGCCACGCCCAGGCGCGCGATTTCGGCCAGGCCGCGGGTGATGAGCGCGGCGCGCGCGTTGGAGCCCAGCCCCAGGCCATCCGAGATGCCGGCGGCGATCGCCATCACGTTCTTCACCGCGCCGCCGATCTCGACGCCGATCAAATCGGCGCTGTAGTACACGCGCATGCGGCCGCCGTGCAGAAGCGCCGCGGCCTCGCGCGCGAATCCCGCGTCGCGCGCGGCGAGGGTCAGCGCGCAGGGCAGGCCGCGCGCAACCTCCGCCGCGAACGACGGCCCCGACAGCGCACCGCAACGAGCAAGAACCGGTTCCACGACCTGGTGAGGCAAGGCCCCGGTGCCTTCTTCGAAACCCTTGCACAGCCACACCAGCGCAGCATTCTTGCTAAGCCGCGCGACGATCTCGCGCAATCCCGCCACTGGCGTTGCGGCCAGCATGAGGTCTGCATCTTGCGGAAAGTCCGCGCTCACCTTTACCGCCGCGGGGATCTCCACGCCGGGCAGATAGCGCTCGTTGCGGCGCAGCCGCGCCATCGATTCGGCCTGCGCCGGATCGCGCGCCCAAAGCGTGACGTCGAGGCGGGCCGCGAGCACCGCCGCGATCGCGGACCCCCAGGCGCCGGCGCCGAGGACCGCGACGCGGGTCACCGGGCGCTCATCTCGCCACTTCGATCTTGGGCTCGCCGCCCGCGGCGCCGGGCTGCGGTTGCTGCTGGCGCTGCAGGAACAGCGCCTCGAAGGACACCGGCGCAAGCAGCACCGGCGGGAAGCCGCCGCGGATCACCAGGTCGGAGATCGCCTCGCGCAGATAGGGAAACAGGATCGTCGGGCAGGCGATGCCGAGCAGCGGCTTCAGGTCGTCGGCCGCCACGTTGCGCAGCTGGAAGATGCCGGCCTGCACCGCCTCGGCGAGGAACAGCGTCTTGTCGCCCACCTTCGCGGTGACGGTGGCGCTCACCGTGGCCTCGAAATAGCCCTCGGCGAACGCCGCCGCGCCGGTGTCGATCTGCACCTCGAGCTGCGGCTGCGCCGCCTGCGTGAAGATCTGCGGCGCGTTGGGGATCTCGAGCGACAGGTCTTTCACGTAGATCTTCTCGATCTGGAAGGTCGCGCCCTGCGGTTCGTCGCTCATTCGGTTCCTTCCAGTAGCGGGTCGAGCTCGCCCTGGCGGTCCAGGGCATAAAGGTCGTCGCAGCCGCCGACGTGGCGCTCGCCGATCCAGATCTGCGGCACGGTGTGGCGGCCGCTCTTTTTCGTCATCTCCGCGCGCCGCTCGGGCTGCAGGTCGACGCGGATCTTCTCGATCTTCGCGCCCTTGGCGAGCAGCAGGCGCTCCGCCGATTGGCAAAAAGGGCAGGCCGCGGTCGCATACATGAGCACTCGTGCCATCTACTTCTCGACGGGCAGGCCGGCCTGCTGCCAGGCGCCCAGGCCGCCGTTCAGATTCGCCACGCGCGTGAAGCCGTGTTTCTTCAGCGCGCTGATCGCCTTGCCCGAGCGGCTGGCGGTATCGCAGTACAGGATCAGCGGCCGGTCCTTGCGCTTGCCGAGGTCCGCGGCGCGCTCGTCGATGCGCGCGAGCGGCACGTTCCTTGCGCCGAGGATGTGGCCGGCGGCGTACTCGCCCGGATCGCGCACGTCGACCACCAGCGCGTCCTCTCGGTTGATGAGGTGCGTCGCCTGCGCCGGCGTGACCCAGGGGCCGCCGGCAGTGCGCCGGAAAAGCGGCCACAGCAGCATCGCGCCGGAGATGAAGGCGACGGCGATAAGAAGGAGGTTGTTGCGGACGAAATCCACGAGGGGCGACAATTATAATCGTCCGATGCGCAAGCCCGTGTCCAAGCTGGTTCTTCTTCGCCACGGCGAGTCGCAGTGGAACCGCGAGAATCGCTTTACCGGCTGGACCGACGTCGACCTGTCGGAGGCCGGCATCGCCGAGGCCCGCGCGGGCGGGCGCCAGCTCAAGGCCGACGGCTACGCCTTCGACATCGCCTATACCTCGGTGCTGAAGCGCGCCATCCGCACGCTGTGGATCGCGCTCGACGAGCTCGGCCAGATGTGGCTGCCCGTGGTCAAGGACTGGCGCCTGAACGAGCGCCATTACGGCGACCTGCAAGGCCTCAACAAGGCCGAGATGGCGGCGAAGTTCGGCGACGAGAAGGTACTCCTCTGGCGGCGAAGCTACGACACCCCGCCGCCGCCGCTGGAGGCCGCCGATCCTCGATACGAAGGCAGGGATCCAAGGTATGCCGGCATCACGGTCCCGCTCTCGGAATGCCTAAAGGACACCGTCGCGCGCGTAGTTCCCTATTGGGAAACCACGATCGCCCCCACCGTACGCGCCGGCAAGCGCGTGCTGATCGCCGCGCACGGCAATTCCCTGCGCGCGCTGGTCAAGCACCTCGATGGCATCTCCGACGAGGCGATCGTCAAGCTGAACATTCCGACCGGCATTCCTCTGGTCTACGAGCTCGACGACCAGCTGAAGCCGCTCAAGCACTATTACCTCGGCGATCCCGCCGAGGTCGCGCGCCGCGTCGCTTCGGTCGCGGCGCAGGGGAAAGCGAAGGTCTGAAAGGCATCGTCCTTCTGCTGCTCGGGCTGGTCGCCGGGGCGGCCTGGAGTGCCAGTCAAGAAGAAAATCTGAAAGCGCTGCGCGGGCGCATCGAGGCGATCAACCGCGCGCTCGAAAAGAACCAGGCCGCCACCCGCGAGGCGCGCGATGCATTGCGCGACTCGGAGCGCGCGATCTCGAACGCCAACCGCGCGCTCGCGCGCCTGGGCGCGGAGGCGCGGCAGGTCCGCGCCGAGGCCGCGCGGATCACGGAACGACGGCATTCCGTGCAAGTGCAAGTCTCGAAACGCGAGGCAGCGATCGAGCGCATGCTGGTGGCGTGGTCGGCGCCCGGCGCGCCGGATGCGCTGCGCGTCATGCTTTCGGGCGAGGATCCGGCGGACCTCGGGCGCCGGCTGCACTACCTGGGGGCGATCTCGCGCGCCGCGGCGGCGCTCATCGCCGAGCAGCGCGCAGCGCTTGCCGAGCTCGAGCGTCTGGGCGACGAGGCGCAGGCGCGCGCCACGCGCCTGCGCGCGATCGAGCAGGCGAGCCGCGCGGATCGTGACAAAGTGCTCGCCGAGCGGCGCGAGCGCCAGCGAGTGCTGAAGGCCCTCGGCGCCGATATCCGCAAGAACCGAAGGGAAATCCAGGTTCTGCGCGCCGACGAGGCGAGGCTCGCGCGGCTGGTCGAGGCGCTGGCGCGCGCCGCGGTCAGCGCGGCGAGCGGGCCGTTCTCCGCGCTGCGCGGCAAGCTGCGCCTGCCGGTGCGCGGGGAACTGAGCGCGCGCTTCGGTGCTCCAAGGGGAGCGGCGGGGATGCTGGCCAAAGGGGTCTTCATTCGCGCGCCCGAGGGCCAGCCGGTCCGGGCGATCGCCGGCGGCCAGGTGGTCTACGCCGACTGGATGCGCGGCTTCGGCAACCTGCTGATCGTGGACCACGGCGAAAGTTACCTTTCCATCTACGCCAACAACGAGTCGCTGCTGAAGGAACCGGGCGATGCGGTGGCGCCGGGTGAGCCGATCGCCACTACCGGGTCGAGCGGTGGCAACGAGGAAACGGGCTTATACTTTGAAATGCGGCACTTGGGCCGCGCCTTTGACCCGCTGTCCTGGGTCAAGCTGAAATAAAGCGAGCGACATGCACACCAGGTTTCGCAACATCGGCTTCATGATCGTCGGCGCCGTCGCCGGCGTTCTCGTCAGCCTCAACTTCCAGGTCTTCGCCGACCGCGCCACGCGCTCCTCCCTCCCGATCGAGGAGCTGCGCGCCTTCACCGAGGTGTTCGGCGCGATCAAGACCAATTACGTCGAGCCGGTCGAGGACAAGAAGCTGATCACCGAGGCCATCAACGGCATGCTGACGGGCCTAGACCCCCATTCGTCATATCTCGACGCAGAAGCTTTCCGCGAGCTGCAGGTCGGCACCCAGGGCCAGTTCGGCGGCCTGGGCATCGAGGTCGGCATGGAAGACGGCTTCGTCAAGGTGATCTCGCCGATCGAGGACACGCCGGCGCACAAGGCCGGCATCAAGCC
>DATFDV010000132.1:0-8630 GCA_035251855.1 Burkholderiales bacterium
GGCGAGGTGCGCGTCTCCGGCGCGAAGAACGCGGCGCTGCCGATCATGTGCGCGGCGCTGCTTTCCGCCAAGCCGCTGGCGCTCACCAACGTGCCGCGGCTGCGCGATGTCTCCACCATGGCGAGGCTGCTGGCGCAGATGGGCGTCAGCGTCGAGCGCGCCGAAAACCGCACGCTGCTGCACGCGAAGGCGATCAGCGATCCGACGGCGGCCTACGAGCTGGTGAAGACCATGCGGGCCTCGGTGCTGGTACTCGGCCCGCTGCTCGCGCGCTGCGGGGAGGCCAAGGTCTCGCTGCCCGGCGGCTGCGCCATCGGCGCCCGCCCGGTCGACCAGCACGTGAAGGGGCTGCAGGCCATGGGAGCGACCATCTCCATCGAGCACGGCTACATGCAGGCAAGCGCAAGCCGGCTGCGCGGCGCGCGCATCGTCATGGATCTGGTCACGGTCACCGGCACCGAGAATCTGATGATGGCCGCCGCGCTGGCCGAGGGCGAGACGCTGCTCGAGAACGCGGCGCGCGGGCCCGAGGTCGTCGACCTGGCGCGCTGCCTCGCCGCGATGGGCGCGAAGATCGAAGGCGCCGGCAGCGACAGGATCCGCATCCAGGGCGTGTCCTCGCTCGGCGGCGCCGAGCACCGCGTGATGCCCGACCGCATCGAGACCGGCACCTACCTCGCCGCCGCCGCGGCCGCGGGCGGAAAGATCCGCCTCACCGGCGCCGCGCCCGAATCGCTCGATGCCACGCTGGACAAGTTGCGCGAGGCGGGCGCGCGCATCGAAATCCATGGCTCGAGCATTGATCTGGAGATCGGCAAACGGCCCAGCGCCGTGAGCGTGCGCACCGCCCCGTATCCGGCGTTCGCCACCGACATGCAGGCGCAGTTCATGGCCCTCGCCTGCGTCGCCGAGGGCACCGCCCTCATCACCGAGACCATCTTCGAGAACCGCTTCATGCACGCGATCGAGCTGCAGCGGCTCGGCGCCGACATTCGCCTCGAGGGCAACACCGCGGTGGTGAAGGGCGTCGAGCGGCTGCAGGGGGCCGCGGTGATGGCCACCGACCTGCGCGCCTCCGCCGGCCTGGTGATCGCCGGGCTGGTGGCCGAAGGCGATACGGTGGTCGACCGCATCTACCACCTCGACCGCGGCTACGAAGGGCTGGAGAAGAAGCTTTCAGCGCTCGGCGCGCGCGTCGAGCGCATCGGCTAGGGAAGGTCTAAAGACGTCGTCCCCGCGAAGGCGGGGACCCCGTTTAGAAAAATTAAATGGCCCAGGATTGCTGTAGAATGCGCGCCCCTAGCACGAGTTCCGAGGCGATTTCCCGGATGGTTGCACATGGCGAGCATCAGCATTGCGCTTTCGAAGGGGCGGATCTTCGACGAGACCGCACCGCTGCTCGCGCGCGTCGGCATCCGGCCGCGGGCTGATCCCGAAACCTCGCGCAAGCTCGTCATCGCCACCAACCGCCGCGACCTGCGGCTGGTGGTAGTCCGGGCGAGCGACACCCCCACCTACGTGCAGCATGGCGGCGCCGACATCGGCATCGCCGGCCGCGACGTGCTCGCCGAGCACGGCGGCGAGGGCCTCTACCAGCCGGTCGACCTCGGCATCGCCGCCTGCCGCATGATCGTGGCGGTGCGCAAAGGCTTCGGCTACGCCGCCGCGGTGCGCCAGGGCGCGCGCCTGCGCGTCGCCACCAAGTACATCAACACCGCGCGCGAGCACTTCGCCGCCAAGGGTGTCCACGTCGACCTGATCCGGCTCTACGGCTCGATGGAGCTCGCGCCGCTGCTCGGCCTGGCCGACGCCATCGTCGACCTCGTCGCCACCGGCAAGACCCTGAAGGCGAACGGACTGGTGGCGGTCGAGGAGATCATGCCGGTCTCGGCGCGGCTGATCGTCAACCAGGCGGCGCTCAAGACCAAGCGCGCGACGCTGCAGCCGCTGATCGACGCCTTCGCCAAGGCTGCCGCGCGATGAAGCTGCGCCGCCTCTCGACCCGGGATCGAGGCTTTGAAGCCAGGCTCAAGGCCCTTACGCGCTACGACGCCGCGCAGGACCCGGCGGTCCAGAAGGCGGTGCGCACGATCCTCGCCGACGTGCGCAAGCGCGGCGATGCGGCGGTGCGTGCGCACACGAAGAAGTTCGACGGCGTCGTGCCCAAGGAATACATCGTGTCGGAAAAATTGCTCGAGGCCATCCCGGCTGAGCAGGCCGATGCCTTGCGGGCTGCCCACCAGCGCATCCGCGCCTTCCACGAGCGGCAGCTGCAGAAATCCTGGGACTTCACCGATGCCGACGGCACGCGCCTGGGGCAGCAGGTGAGCGCGCTCGATCGCGTCGGCTTGTATGTACCCGGCGGCAAAGCCGCGTACCCCTCGTCGGTGCTGATGAACGCGGTACCGGCGAAGGTGGCCGGGGTGCGCGAGCTGGTGATGGCCAGCCCGAACCCGAACCCGCTGGTGCTGGCCGCGGCGGCACTCGCCGGCGTGGACCGCGTCCTCGGCATCGGCGGCGCGCAGGCGATCGGCGCGCTCGCCTACGGCACCAAGTCGATCGCGCGCGTGGACAAGATCGTCGGCCCGGGCAATGCCTACGTCGCCGAGGCCAAGCGCCAGGTGTTCGGCGAGGTCGGCATCGACATGCTCGCCGGCCCTTCCGAAATCCTGGTGATCGCCGACGGCAGCACGCCGCCCGACTGGGTCGCGATGGACCTTTTTTCGCAGGCCGAGCACGACGAATCGGCGCAGGCGATCCTGCTGTCCCCGGACGAGAGTTATCTGGACGCAGTCGCCGTCGCGATCGGCAGGCTGATCGGCGAGATGCCCCGCAGAAAAGTCATCGAGGCCTCGCTGAAGGCGCGCGGAGCGCTGATCCTGACGCGCGACCTCGAAGAGGCCTGCGCAGTGGCGAACCGCATCGCGCCGGAGCACCTCGAGCTGGCGGTGCAGGACCCGGAAAAACTTTCCCCCCTCGTGAAGGCCGCGGGCGCGATGTTCCTCGGCAAATGGAGCTCGGAGGCGATCGGCGACTATTGCGCCGGCCCGAACCACGTGCTGCCGACCGCGGGCACGGCGCGCTTTTCGTCGCCCTTGGGCGTGTACGACTTCCAGAAACGAACCAGCGTGATCGGTGTTTCCCGGAGTGGAGCAGAGAAGCTGGGGAAAATTGCCGCGGTGCTGGCCGACGGTGAAGGGCTGTCGGCGCACAAGCGCGCAGCGGAGATGAGATTCAAATGAAGCCGGAAGATCTGATCCGGCCGGAAATTCTGGCGCTCAAGGCCTATCCGGTGGCGTCCGCCGAGGGCATGGTGAAGCTCGACGCAATGGAGAACCCCTACTCGTTGCCCGAGCCGCTGCGCCGCGAGCTGGCGGCGGTGCTGGCGCGCGTGGACGTCAACCGCTATCCGACGCCGAGCCCGCAGAAGCTGCGCCACGCCATCGCGCGGCGCATGGGCGTGCCGGCCGGCATGGAAGTGCTGCTCGGCAATGGCTCCGACGAGCTGATCCAGATGCTGATCACGGCAATGGCGCGTCCGGGCGCGGCGATGATGTACCCGGCGCCGACCTTCGTCATGTATTCGATGGGCGCCACCTTCAGCGGCATGCGCGCCGTGCCGGTGCCGCTGCGCGAGGATTTCTCGCTCGACGCGGACGCCTTCATCTCGCGCATGCAGGCCGAGAAGCCGGCGCTGGTGTTTCTCGCCTATCCGAACAATCCGACCGGGGTGCTGTACCCGGAAGAGGATGTCGTAAAAATCATCCGTGCTTGCAAGGGATTGGTGGTGCTCGATGAGGCCTACCATGTGTTTGCCGGCAAGAGCTTCCTGCCGCGGCTCGCCGAGTTCGACAACCTGGTGGTGATCCGCACGGTCTCGAAGCTCGGCCTGGCGGGCATTCGCCTTGGCTACCTGGTCGGCCGTCCCGAGTGGGTGGCGCAGCTCGACAAGGTGCGCCCGCCCTACAACGTAAGTGTGCTTACGCAGGCCGCGGCGCTGTTCATGCTCGAGCGCCTGGAGGTGCTGGAGGAGCAGGCGGCGCGCATCCGCGCCGAACGCGCCCACCTGGGCGCATCGTTGAAAGGGTTGAGGGGCATCACGGTGTTTCCTTCGGAAGCGAACTTCTTCCTGATCCGCGTTCCGGACGCGGACAGGACCTATGCGGCGCTGAAGGAGCAGAACGTGCTGGTGCGCAATCTCAACCCCGGCATCCGCAACTGCCTGCGCATCACGGTCGGCACGCCGGAGGAAAACCGTATACTCGTTACCGCCTTGCGCGAAGCCCTGTCATGAGAACCGCAGAAATCACCCGCAATACCAAGGAAACCCAGATCCGGGTGAAGGTGAACCTGGACGGCAAGGGGGCAGCGAAGCTGTCGACCGGCCTGCCGTTCCTCGAGCACATGCTCGACCAGGTGGCGCGCCACGGCATGCTCGACCTCGACATCGAGGCGAAGGGCGACCTGCACATCGATGCGCACCACACCGTCGAGGACATCGGCATCACGCTCGGCCAGGCGGTGGCGAAGGCGATCGGCGACAAGGCCGGCGTGCGCCGCTTCGGCCACGCCTACGTGCCGCTCGACGAGGCGCTGTCGCGCGTGGTGCTCGACTTCTCCGGGCGGCCGGGCCTCGAGTACCACGTCAAGTTCACGCGCGCGCTGATCGGCGAGTTCGACGTCGACCTGATGCATGAATTCTTCCAGGGCTTCGCCAACCATGCCCAGGTCACGCTGCACATCGACAACCTGCGCGGCGACAACGCGCACCACCAGTGCGAGACCATGTTCAAGGCGTTCGCGCGCGCCCTGCGCATGGCCGCCGAGCCCGATCCGCGCGCGGCGGGCACCGTGCCCTCCACCAAAGGCACGCTCTAGCTTGAAAATCGCGGTGGTCGATTACGGCATGGGCAACCTGCGCTCGGTGTCGAAGGCGCTCGAGCGGGTGGCGCCGCAGGCCGAGGTGCTGGTGACGGCGGACCCGCAAACCATCCTCTCGTCGGACAGGGTCGTGGTCCCCGGCCAGGGCGCGATGCCCGACTGCATGCGCCAGCTCGGCGCGAGCGGCGCGCGCGAGGCGGTGGTCGAGTCGGCGCGCGCCAAGCCGTTCCTCGGCATCTGCATCGGCCTGCAGATGCTGTTCGAGCAAGGCGAGGAGGGCAACGCCGCTGGGCTCGGGGTGCTGCCGGGTCGGGTGCCGCGCTTCAAGGTCCAGGGGCTGAAGATTCCCCACATCGGCTGGAACGAGGTGATGCAGGAGCGGTCACACCCCCTGTGGTCCGGGATTCCGGACCGCAGCCGGTTCTATTTCGTGCACAGCTATTACCCCGCGCCGCGCGATGCGGCACTGACCGCCGCGACCTCGGTTTACGGCGCGCCCTTTACGTGCGCCATCGCCCGGGATAATATTTTTGCCGTCCAGTTCCATCCCGAAAAAAGCCAGTCCGCCGGCCTGCAACTCCTCTCCAACTTCGTGCGCTGGCTTCCCTGACGGTTCCGCTCGAGCACCGCCGTGCTCATCATTCCCGCAATTGATCTGAAAGACGGCCGCTGCGTGCGCCTGAAGCAGGGCGACATGAATACGGCCACCGTGTTCTCCGACGACCCGGTGGCGATGGCGCGCCACTGGGCGGGGAAGGGCGCCAAGCGCCTGCACATCGTCGACCTGAACGGCGCCATCGCCGGCCGGCCGAAGAACGAGCGCGTGATCCGCGAGATGATCGCCGCCGTCGGCGAGCAGACCGCGATCCAGCTCGGCGGCGGCATCCGCGACCTGGACGCGATCGAGAGCTACCTCGACGCCGGCGTCACCTACGTGATCATCGGCACCGCGGCGGTGAAGAACCCCGGCTTCCTGTCCGACGCCTGCTACGCGTTCCCCGGTCACGTCATCGCCGGGCTCGACGCGAAGGAGGGCAAGGTGGCGGTCGAGGGCTGGTCGAAGCTCACCGGCCACGACGTCATCGACCTGGCGAAGAAATACGAGGACTACGGCATCGAGGCGCTGATCTACACCGACATCGGCCGCGACGGCATGATGGGCGGCATCAACATCGAGGCCACGCTCAAGCTCGCGCAGCAGCTGAAGACGCCGATCATCGCCTCGGGCGGCCTGAACAGCCTGAAGGACGTGCAGGCGGTGTGCGAGCAGCTCGCGCCCGAGGGCGTGATCGGCGCCATCGCCGGGCGCGCGCTCTACGAAGGCAAGATCGACCTGCAGCAGGCGCAGGCGGCGGCCAACAAGGCGCTGGGGAAGAAGGACTAGCGTGCCGCTGGCGAAGCGCGTGATTCCCTGCCTCGACGTCGCGGCCGGCCGGGTGGTGAAGGGCGTGAACTTCGTCGGCCTGCGCGATGCCGGCGACCCGGTGGAGATCGCCGCGCGCTACGACGCCGAAGGCGCCGACGAGGTCTGCTTCCTCGACATCACGGCGAGCTCCGACGAGCGCGACCTGCTGCTGCACGTGATCGAGGCGGTGGCCGAGCGGGTGTTCATTCCGCTGACGGTGGGCGGGGGCGTGCGCCAGGTGAACGACGTGCGCCGGCTTCTCAACGCCGGCGCCGACAAGGTCTCGATCAATACCGCGGCGGTGCAGAACCCGCAGCTGGTGCGCGATGCCGCCGATATCGTCGGCAACCAGTGCATCGTGGTGGCGATCGACGCCAAGAAGAGCGCTGCCGGCTGGGAGGTCTACACCCATGGCGGGCGCAAGGCCACCGGGATCGACGTGGTCGAGTGGGCGAAGCGCATGGCGGCGGCGGGCGCCGGCGAGATCCTGCTCACCAGCATGGACCGCGACGGCACGCGCGACGGCTTCGACCTCGCGCTCACGCGCGCGGTGGCCGATGCGGTGAGCGTGCCGGTCATCGCCTCCGGCGGCGTCGGCTCGGTCGAGCACCTCGCCGACGGCGTGCTCGAAGGCCGCGCCGACGCGGTGCTCGCCGCGAGCGTGTTCCACTTCGGCGATTTCACCGTGCGTACCGCGAAGGAGCACATGCGCACCCGGGGCATCGAGGTCCGCCTGTGAGCTTCCTCGATGAAGTTCCCTGGAACGGCGACGGGCTGATTGCCGCGGTCGCGCAAGATGCCTATAGCGGCAGGGTCCTGACCGTTGCCTGGATGAACCGCGATGCGCTGCGCCAGACGGTGGAAAAGCGCGAAGCGGTCTACTGGTCGCGCTCGCGCCGGCGGCTGTGGCGCAAGGGCGAGGAGTCGGGCAACGTGCAGATGGTGGTCGAGGTGCGCCTGGACTGCGACGCCGACGCGGTGCTCCTCAAGGTGCAGCAGGCCGGCGGCATCGCCTGCCACACCGGCCGCGAAAGCTGTTTTTTCCGCAAACTCGAGAATGGAAAGTGGGTGACGATGGACCCGGTGCTCAAGGATCCGTCGCTGATCTACAAGAAATGAAACCGGGACAGGCAGAAGTACTGGAGCGCATCGCGCGCTCGATCCATGAGCGCAAGGACGGCGACCCGTCAAAGTCCTACGTCGCGAAGCTGTTCGCGCAGGGCGACGACGCGATGCTGAAGAAGATCGGCGAGGAAGCGACCGAGGTCGTCCTTGCGGCCAAGGGCGACGACCGCCTGCACCTGGTGCGCGAGGTCACCGACCTCTGGTTCCACTGCATGATCGTGCTCGAGCGCCACGGCCTGGGCCCGGCCGACGTGCTGGCCGAGATGCAGCGGCGCGAAGGCATCTCCGGACTCGACGAGAAGGCGGCACGGAAGAAATGACCGACCCCAACTGCATTTTTTGCAAGATCGTGCGCGGCGAGATCCCGTCGAAGAAAATCTACGACGACGCCGAGGTGATGGCATTCCACGACATCCGCCCGCAGGCGCCGGTGCACCTGCTGGTCATCCCGAAAATGCACATTGCCACGCTCTACGACGCGCAGCCCGCCCACCAGGCGGCGCTCGGCAAGATGCTGGCCGTCGCCGGGCGCCTCGCGCGCGAAGCCGGTGCCGTCGACGGGTTCCGCACCATCATCAACAACGGCAAGGTGGCGCATCAGGAGGTGTATCATGTCCATATGCACGTTCTGGGCGGGCCCGATTCCTTAGGCTCCATGCTCCAGAGGCACCGATAGGAGAAGCAAAATGGGCTCGTTCAGCATCTGGCATTGGCTGATCGTTCTGGTGATCGTGATGCTGATCTTCGGCACGAAGAAGCTGCGCAACATGGGCGCGGACCTCGGCGGCGCGGTGCGCGGCTTCAAGGACGGCATGCGCGAGGGCGGCGGCGAGAAGTCGGCCGAAGCCACCATGCCGCCGCCGCACCAGGTGAGCGGCAAGACGGTCGAAGGCGAAGTAAAGGGCAAGACCGAGCAGAAGGCCTGAGCGCGCGCGCGAATTTCCCGCGGCCCTCCGCCCGGTCTCATCGCAAAGGCGCCCAGCGGGCGCCTTTTTGTTCATAGGGTCCGATGTTCGATATAGCGTTTACCGAGCTGATGGTGATCGGAGTGGTCGCGCTGATCGTGATCGGCCCCGAGAAGCTGCCGCGCATGGCGCGCACCGTCGGCCACCTCGCCGGGCGCCTGCAGCGCTACGTGTCCGACGTGAAGGCCGACATCAACCGCGAGATCGAGCTCGACGAGCTGCGCAAGATGCGCGACTCGATGCAGCAGGCGGCG
>DATFDV010000133.1:0-15190 GCA_035251855.1 Burkholderiales bacterium
TCACTTTCGGGTCGTTGAACTGGCCGGGGATGCCCATTTCGAAGCAAAGGTCGTTGGTGCCGATGAGAAGGGCGTCGACGCCTTTGGTCGCGGCGATCTCGTCGGCGTTGGCTACGCCCTGCGGCGACTCGATCATCACCACCACGATGGTCTCTTCGTTGACGAGGCGCGAGGCCTCGCCGACCGGGATGGAAGCAAAGCCGAGCTGCGCGAGGGCGCCGCCCATCGAGCGCTTGCCGATCGGCGGATAGCGGCAGGCGTTGGCGA
Source organism: Burkholderiales bacterium (assembly GCA_035251855.1). Taxonomy (GTDB): domain Bacteria; phylum Pseudomonadota; class Gammaproteobacteria; order Burkholderiales; family SG8-39; genus SCGC-AG-212-J23. Next base: position 268 of record DATFDV010000133.1, read on the forward strand.
CTTTCTGCGCTTCTTCCTTCGTATCGACGTGCGGGAAGACGATGCCCTGCGCGCCGTTGTCGAGCATGCGCGAGGCGTGCCAGTGCTCGAAGCCGGCGACGCGCACGATCGGCGTGACGCCGGCACCGAGCGCCGCGGTGGAGAGCTGCGCGGCGTCGTCGCCGTCCATCGAGCTGTGCTCGCCGTCGATGAACAGCCAGTCGAAGCCGGCGGTCTTTGCCATGGTGGCGATGCCGACGGTGCGCGCCTGGTTGACGCCCAGGCCGATGGCGAGCTTGCCGGCGCGCAGTTGACGCAAGGTGTGGTTCGGGACGGTAGGCATGGGGGGAGCCTAGAACAATTCGTTACATAGCAGCGGGGCGTTTCAGGAAACTCGTGGCGCTCGCGCGGGTCTGTGAACCAAGCGAACAAGGAGCAATCCCATGAAAGCAAAAGTGGTTTCCATTGCCGCGCTGGCTGCCGCCGTCATCCTTACCGGGGTCGGCGTTTCGCAGTTACCCATTGATCATGCAAAAGCTGCAACGGCCGCGATCGCCGCTCCGGCCGCCGTGCAGACGCTGCCGGACTTCGCCGCCATCGCCGAAGCGAACAAGGGCGCGGTCGTGAACATCACCTCGACCGCCACGCCGAAGGCCGGCGCCAGCGCGCCGGAGGGGCTCGAGAATCTGCCGGAAGAATTCCGCCGCTTCCTGCCGCAGCTTCCGCAAATGCCGCCGCAGCCGCGCCAGGGCATGGGCTCGGGCTTCATCGTCGAGTCCAACGGCACCATCCTCACCAACGCGCACGTCGTGGAAGGCGCGGACGAAGTGCGCGTGCGCCTCACCGACCGGCGCGAGTTCAAGGGCAAGGTGGTGGGCACCGACAAGGCGACCGACATCGCGGTGGTCAAGATCGACGCCAAGGGCCTGCCTACGGTGAAGCTCGGCGACCCGTCGCAGATCAAGGTGGGCGAATGGGTGCTCGCCATCGGCTCGCCGTTCGGCTTCGAGAACACGGTGACCGCCGGCATCGTCAGCGCCACCTCGCGCTCGCTGCCCGACGGCACCTACGTGCCGTTCATCCAGACCGACGCCGCGGTGAACCCGGGCAACTCGGGCGGACCGCTCTTCAACCTGAAGGGCGAGGTGATCGGCATCAACTCGCAGATCTACTCGCGCAGCGGCGGCTTCCAGGGCATCGCTTTCGCGGTGCCCATCGATGTGGCGAGCAACGTGAAGCAGCAGCTGGTGGCGCACGGCAGCGTGCAGCGCGGCCGCCTGGGCGTGTCGATCCAGGAGGTGACGCAATCGCTGGCGCAGTCTTTCGGCCTCGACCGCCCGCGCGGCGCGCTGGTGGCGCAGGTCGAGAAGGGCAGCCCCGCGGAGAAGGCGGGCATCAAGCCGGGCGACGTGCTGCTCGGCATCAACGGCAAGACGGTGGAGCGCTCGGCCGAGATCCCGCCGCTGGTCGCCGCGGTGAAGCCCGGCACCAAGGCCACGCTGGACGTGTGGCGCGACGGCAAGAAGCAGGCGCTCGCGGTCACCGTGGGCCAGCTCGAGCCCGAGAAGACCGCCTCTGCCAGCCCGCGCGGCGAGTCCGCCGACACCGGCAAGCTCGGCCTTGCGGTGCGGCCGGCAGCGGAGGGCCTGCTTGTCGAGAACGCGAGCGGCGCCGCGGCGCGCGCCGGCATCCGGGCGGGTGACGTGGTCACCGCGGTCAACGGCCGGCCGGTGAAAAGCGTCGAAGACCTTCGCGCGGCCGCAGAAAAATCCAAAGGAAGCGTGGCCTTACTCGTGCGCCGGGGCGAAGCCAGCATCTTCGTGCCGGTGGAGGTGGGCTAGGCTGTAGCGATCCGGTTACATGAAAAGCCCGGCGCGGGCGACAGACAGCGCCCCGCCCGCCGCTTAGAGTGGGTTTCCCCCCGAGCCATTCGTCCTCCCTCCCTTGGACATGGCTCTTTCCCCTAGAGCCCGACTTCGGTCGGGTTCTTTTTTGGCCCCGATACTGGATATACGTACAGCTTCGGTCTATAGTCCCCGGCCGTGGGCGCCATTGAAGCTTTCGACAAGCTGAACCCGCGGCAGCGCGAAGCCGCCTGCGCCGGCGCGGCGCCGCTCCTCATCGTCGCCGGGGCCGGCACCGGCAAGACCAACACCCTCGCGCACCGCGTCGCGCACCTGGTGCTTCAGGGCTGCGCGCCGGAGCGCATCCTCCTGCTGACCTTCACCAGGCGCGCGGCGCTCGAAATGGCGCGCCGCGCCAGCCGCATCGTGGCCGAGGTAATGGAAAAGACCCTCGCTCGCACGGAAGTGCGCCTGCCATGGTCGGGGACATTTCACTCGGTTGCGAATCGGCTGATCCGGAAACATTGCAAAAGACTGGGCCTGACGGAAAGCTTCAGCGTGCTCGATCGCGGCGATGCGGCGGACCTGATGGACGTGGTGCGCCACGAGCGCGGCTTGTCCAGGGCCGAGAAGCGCTTCCCGCGCAAGGACACCTGCCTCGCCATCTACTCGCACCGGGTGAACACCCAGCGCCCGCTCGCCGAGACGCTGGCGCTGATGTATCCGTGGTGCGCGGAGTGGGAAGTGGAGCTGAAAAACCTGCTGGGCGAGTACGTGAATCGAAAGCTGCAGAACCAGGCCCTGGACTACGACGACTTGCTGCTCTACTGGCACGCGATGATGCACGACGACGCGCTGGCGGCGGAGATCGGCGCGCGCTTCGACCACGTGCTGGTCGACGAGTACCAGGACACCAACGTGCTGCAGGCGGAGATCCTGCAGCGCCTCAAGCCCACGGGGCAGGGCCTGACGGTGGTCGGCGACGACGCGCAGGCGATTTACTCCTTCCGCGCGGCGACGGTGGAGAACATCCGGGGTTTCGCCAGCCATTACCAAAATCGGGGTCAGAGCCCGATTTCCATTTCACTCGAGGAGAACTACCGCTCGACGCAGCAGGTCCTCGACGCGGCGAACGCGCTCATCGGCAAGAGCCTCTACTCGAAGAAGAAGGTCGGCGCGAAGCCGCGCTACGTCACGGTGGCGGACGACGAAGGGCAGGCGCAGTACGTGGTGACGCGCGTGCTCGAAGCGCGCGAGCGCGGCGTGCTGCTGCGCAACCAGGCGGTGCTGTTCCGCGCCTCGCACCATTCGGACCTGCTCGAGCTCGAGCTGGTGAGGCGCAACATCCCGTACGTGAAGTACGGCGGCCTCAAATTCCTCGAGGCCGCGCACGTGAAGGACCTGCTCGCGGTGCTGCGCTGGGCCGACAACCCGAGGAACCGCGTTGCGGCATGGCGCGCACTCCAGCTCCTGCCCGGCGTCGGGCCGGCGGGCGCGGCGCGCATCTTTACCGGGTTCGAGGCCGGCGGCTCATGGAAGGCGCTCAAGACCGGCTCCGCGGAGCTGGACCAGCTGATGACCTCGCTCGCGGATTCGCCGTGGGAAGGGCAGGTACAGCGGGTGCGCGAGTGGTACGCGCCGCACCTCGAGCGCCTCTACGACTCGGCTCAGGTACGAGCCGGAGATCTATTGCAGCTGGAACGCATTGCCCAGAACTACCAGGAGCGACAAAGCTTCCTCACCGAAATGGCTCTGGACCCGCCGAGCGCGACCGGCGACCTCTCCGGCGAGCCTTACCTCGACGAGGACTACCTGGTGCTCTCCACCGTGCACTCGGCGAAGGGCCAGGAGTGGGAGGCGGTGCACATCCTCAATGTCGCGGACGGCAACTTCCCCTCCGAGTTCGCCACCGGCCGCGCCGACCTGGTCGAGGAGGAGCGCCGGCTGCTGTACGTCGCCATGACGCGCGCCAAGACCGAGCTGCACCTGATCGCGCCGCTCAAGTATTACGTCGCCAGCCAGTCGCGCATGGGCGACCGGCATGTCTACGGCGCGAAGAGCCGCTTCATGACGCGCAGCGTCCTGGCGTGCATGGAGCCGGTGGCTTATGGCGAGGTCCGTGAGAACGAAAGCAGCGTTGCGGGAACGGCACAGGTAGACGTGGCCGCCAGCTTGCGGAAAATGTGGACGTGAACTACCGCGACCAGGCCCTCAAGCTCTTTCCACACATCTGCGCGCGCTGCGCGCGCGAGTTCGCCGGCAAGCGCCTGCAGGAGCTCACCGTGCACCACAAGGACATGAACCACGACAACAACCCGCCGGACGGCTCGAACTGGGAGCTGCTGTGCATCTACTGCCACGAGAACGAGCACGCCCGCTACGAGGATTCGAAAGCGGGAAATTCGGGGTCAGAGCCCACAACCTCTGATCGCGGAGCTCATCAGAACCGGGGCTCTGACCCCGTCGCCACCCACCGCCCCCTTGCCGCCCTCGACTCCCTGCTGAAGAAGAAGCGTCCGAAGTAAGAGGTTGCGCGCAATCGCGCCGCGCGTCAGGTGCGCAATCCGGGCGCGAGTTGTGACATATTCAGCGCGGTTTTCTATCCGGGGAGTCCGGACTCTGGACATTGCGATAACGCCCAGCGGCGCGCAGTTCTCGCGCTGCCGCCGCTGGCGCTACCTCCTGTGGCGGCGCTGGGATGCGACGAAGCCCGTCGCCAATTTCCTCATGCTCAACCCGAGCACGGCGGACGAGCTCAAGCTCGACCCGTCGTGCACGCGCGCGCGCAACTACGCCGAGCGCTGGGGCTATGGCGGGCTGATCGTCACCAACATCTTCGGCTGGCGCGCCACCGACCCCAAGGTCATGAGGTCAGTAAAGGACCCGGTCGGCCGCGGCAACGATGCCGCCATCCTGCGCGCAGCGCGCGAGGCGAAGCTCGTCGTGTGCGCCTGGGGGAATCATGGCGAGCACCTGGGGCGCGGCAACGAAGTATTGAAAATCCTGAGAGAGCAGAAGGTTTCTCTCCACCTGTTGCGGCAGAACGCCGAGGGCCAGCCGTGCCACCCGCTGTACCTGCCTCAGTCGCTGACGCCAACGGTATTTCACTCTCGAGCATCTTTGTAGCCGAGAAACTCCTCCAGCGGCTGCGTATCGCTCGCAAGCTTGCCGTCAGCCAGCGCGCGCTGCAGCGCGGCGAACTGGCGGGTGATCGAGAAGGCGTAGTAGAGGACGACGGCGGCGCCCTCATGCTGCTCACCGGGGATGTCCACGATCATCAGCGGCTTGGCGAGGCGCCGGCGCACTTCGGCGAGCTCGGCGGCGCCCACCATGGTCGGGAACACCATGTCCGCGCCGGCCTCGGCGTAGAGCTGCAGGCGCGCGATGCAGTCCTCCAGGTCGCGGTGCACCCAGAAAGCATCGGAGCGCGCGGCGATGAGGAAATTCCGGTTCCGGCGCGCCGCCACTGCCGCGTGGATGCGCTCCGCCGCGCGCTCTTTCGAAAGTAATTTCTGCGGACCGTCGGTGTGCTTGCCCGCGCCGGTGTGGTCCTCGATGTGGATCGCCGCCACGCCGGCTTCCTCGAACGCCTTCACCGTCTGGGCGGGGTCCTCGAAACCCGATTCGGCATCCGCGATCACCGGGACGGCCACCGCCTGGGAGATCGTGCGCGCCTGCGCGATTAGCGAATCCAGTGACAAAAGACCGGTGTCGGTGATGCCAAAGCGGCTCGCCGCGGTGGCGTAGCTGCCGATGTAGACGCATTCGTAGCCGTGCGATTCGATCAGGCGCGCGCTCAAAGCGTCGGCCGCGCCCGGCACGACCAGGGTTTTTCCGCGCTCGAGAACGAGTTTGCGTAATTTCGCTGTCACTGTGCGTGCCAATTGTCGCGCTCGCCCGACGATTTCCGTGCTGGTTTTTCACTCTACACAACGACTACAAATTTTCGCTACACCGCGTCGTATTTTGTGGTCTATAGTGCGTAGTCGAATTAACCAGTGCGGAGACAACGACAGTGGGGAAAGGGGAGATGGTTGCCAGGCTGTGCTTGTGCCTGTGCCTCTGGTTCGGCGTCTCTGCCGGCGCCGCTGCGCAGGACAGCAGGGAAAGCATCCTCGGTCCGCGCCTGGTGCAGGAAGAAATCCGCATCCCCGCCGCCAACGGCCGCTATTCGCTGGCGGCAACCGTCCTCAGGCCCGAAGGCGAAGGTCCCTTCGGCGCCATCGTCCTCAACCACGGCACGCCCGGCTCCGCCAGCGGCCGGGCGCGTGAGTCCGCCGATCTCCTGATCCAGTCCGCCGCGGTGTTCGCGCGGCGCGGCTACGTAGTGGTGCTGCCGCTGCGCCGGGGCTTCGGCGCGACCGGCGGCGACTTCGCCGAGGACCCGGGCACCTGCGCCAACCCCGACTATCGCAAGGGCGAGCAGGCCGCGGCCGACGACGTGATGGCCGCTTACGAATACACGCGCACTCTGCCGTACGTCGATGGCAAGCGCATGATCCTCGCCGGCCAGTCGGCCGGCGGCATGGTGTCGATGGTCGCCGCGGGCACGCGCAACCCGGAAGGCCTGGTCGCGGTGCTCTCCTTCGCCGCGGGCCGCGGCGGCAATCCCGACTTCCGGCCCGGCGTGCCGTGCGCGATCGAGCCGGTGGCGAAGCTGCTCGAGTCGGTCGGCAAGAACGTGCGCGTGCCGGTGCTGCTGCACTACGCCGAGAACGACCTGTACTTCAATGCGCAGACCTCGCGCCTCTGGTACGAGCGCTTCGCCGCCTCCGGCGCGCGCGCCGAGTACGTGCTGCAGCCGGCGTTCGGCCGCGACGGCCACTATATCTTCAGCGAGACCCTCGGCGTGCGCTACTGGCTGCCGGCGGTCGAGCAGTTCCTCGGCAAGCACGGCATCCCGTTCGAGCGCCTCGACGCCAAGCAGCCGATCGTCTCGGTCGAGCTGGTGCCGCACGTGCGCACCGACGCCTGCCGCGGCCTCTATCGCGCCTTCCTCGAATCGCCCGCGCCGCGCGCCTACGCCGTGAGCAGCGACGGCCGCTGCGGCTTCGCCAGCGGCCTGCCCGATGCCGCCGACGTCGCGGTGCGCGAATGCCGCACCAACGCCAAAGAGGCGTGCGCGCTGTATGCAGTGGGCAGCGAAGTGGTGTGGACGCCGGACGGCAAGGGTACGGCCTACGCCGGCGGCAAATAATTCGGGGTCAGGTTCGCAATTCGTTGCTTACGTTACGTGACCGAATTGCGAACCTGACCCCGAATTATTTTTCCAAGGCCTCCGCCCGGAGCAACTCCGGGTTGAGGTAGCGCTGCCGGTAGGTCTCGAAGTCCAGCGGGTCCGCGGCCTCGATTTTCCTCTGCTTCTCCAGCGATTCGCCGGCGAGTAGCGCGAAGCGCTCTTCGACCGCGGCGCGCAGCGGAATGCCGAGCAGGCTGCCGCGGTGGGCGAGCGACTCGGCGAGGGTGAAGCGCACGTGCGAGTTGCCGTGGTTGCGCGCCATGGCATGGAGCACTCTCGCCGAAGGCACGGTTTCAGAATCATTCAGGGACGCGAAAGCCGCCGCCAGAGAATCCCGGTAAGCGGCGCCCCCGCGCGTAGCATCAAGCTGCGCGGCGATCGGCTCGCAGGCGCCAAGCACTTCCTTGCCCCAGTCGGCCAGCAGCACCGATTCGCCGCGGCACTCGAGGCGCAGGCCGGGCTTGCGGCCTTCCTGCGCCGAGCGCAGCTTGTTGCGCGCAATGGCGAGCAGCTCCTGCGGCGAGTCGGCCGGGCTGTCCTCGAGCAGGCAATGCAGCAGCAGGACGTCCAGGAAGCGCATGGTCTGCGCGGTGATGCCCGCCGGGCAGAACGGATCGAGGTCCATCAGCCGCACCTCGACGTACTCGACGCCGCGCTCGCGCAGCGCGTGCAGCGGGCGCTCGCCAGGCTTGATGCGCCGCTTCGGCCGGATCGGGCTGTAGAACTCGTTCTCGATCTGCAGCAGGCTGGTCGACAGCTGCTTGTAGGACTCGCCGTCGCGGATACCGATCTTCTCGTAAGGCGCGTACGGCTTGGTGAGCGCCTCCTGCAGCGAAGCGGAGTAGCTCTTCAGGTTGTTGTAGCTCACCGTCAGGCTGGCCTGCGCGTCGCTCTGGTAGCCCAGGCGCCCCATGCGCAGCGAGGTGGCGTGCGGCAGGTACATGGTGCCGGAGGCGAGCTCCTGGAGCTGGTGGTTGCGGCCTTCGACGAACGTGCTGCACACCGCGGGCGAGGCACCGAAGAGGTAGAGCGGCAGCCACGACAGCCGGCGGAAATTGCGGATCAGCGCGAAGTAGCCGTCGCTGCCGACGCCGGGCACCGAGAAGTTGTAATGGATCCCGGAGATAGTCTGCATGCGCCGGCCGTAGCGGTACGACAGGCCCATGCGGTACACCGTCTTCGCGCGCCCGACGTTGGAGGTGCCGTAGCGCCCGATCGGGATCGCCTCGTCGGCCGGCAGGTTGCACGGCATGCTCGAGGCCCACAGCACTTCGTCGCCGATCGAGCGCACCACGACCTGGTGGATCTCGGTGAGCTCCTGCAGGCAGCCGTCGGCGTCCGCATGCACGCCGGTGATCAGCTCGAGCTGGCTCTCGCTGAAGTCGGTGGTGATGTGCGGATGGGTGAGCGCCGAGCCCAGCGCCACCGGATGCGGGGTGAGCGCGAGCGAGCCGTCGGCGCGCACGCGCAGGCTTTCCTTCTCGATGCCGCGCCGCAGGCTGGCGAGCGCACCGGCCGGCAGCGAGCGCAGGCGGTCCTGGATATTCACGGAAAACGGATGATACGCTGCCACCCATCATGCTGGCCACGCATGGCTCGCCCGAGGAAAAGGAATCCCTGCTGCGCGAGGACCGGCGCCTGCTCGGGCGCCTGCTCGGCGAGGTGATCCGCAGCCAGGCCGGCGACGCGGCGCTCGAGCGCATCGAGCGCATCCGGCAGACCGCGGTGCGTTTCCACCGGGAAGAAGGCAGCCGCTCCGAGCTTGAGCGCGAGCTGAACGCGCTCGACCTGAACCAGACCCTCCAGCTGGTGCGCGCCTTCAGCTATTTCTCGCACCTGCTCAACATCGCCGAGGACGAGCAGCAGCACCGCCGCCGCCGCGCGCACGCCGAGGCCGGCTCGCCGCGTCGCCCGGGCAGCTTTTCCTATGCGCTCGACCGCGCGCGCGAAGCCGGCGTCGATGCGCCGGCGCTGCTGAAATGGTTCGAGCGCGCGCGCATCGCGCCGGTGCTCACCGCGCATCCGACCGAGGTGCAGCGCCAGAGCATCCTCGATTGCGAACGGGAAATCGCGCGCCTTTTGACAGGGGGTCCGTCCGGGGAACGGGAGGAGGCCCTCCATGCTGAAATCCTTCGGCTATGGCTCACCGCGATGCTGCGCGACGCGCGGCTGGCGGTGTCGGACGAAGTCGCCAACGGCCTCGCCTACTTCCGCCTTACGTTCCTGCAGGAGCTGCCGCGCCTGTACGCCGAGCTCGAGCACGCGCTGAAGGAGCGCTTCAACCTCGAGGCCGAGCCGCGCCTGCCGCCGTTCCTCGCGGTGGGAACTTGGATCGGCGGCGATCGGGACGGCAATCCGTTCGTGACCGGCGCAGTGCTGCGCGGCGCGCTCGCGCAGCAGGCGCGGCTCATCCTCGGGCACTACCTCGACGAAATGGGCCAGCTCTACAAGGAGCTAGCGATCTCCGCGCGCATCCGCCCGGCGCCGCCGGCGATCGAAGCGCTCGCCGCGGCTTCCGGCGAGAGCTCGGCTTACCGGCGCGACGAGCCGTACCGCCGCGCGATCTCGGGGATTCAGGCGCGCCTTGCCGGCGCGGCGGAAGCGCTGGCGGAGTCGAAGGTCAACCCACCAGCAGTGCAGCAGCGGCCGTATGCGAACGCGGAAGAATTCTCGGCCGACTTGGCGCTCATTTCCGACTCCCTTCAAGAACAAGGAGCGGGCCTTCTCGCCCGCGGCCGCCTGGTGGCCCTGCAGCGGAAAGTGAGCCTGTTCGGCTTCCACCTCGCGCCCATCGACCTGCGGCAAAGCTCGGGGGAGCACGAAGCGGCGGTCGGCGAGCTGCTGGAAAAAGCGGCGCTCTGCCCTGACTACAAGGACCTCGACGAGAAAGCGCGCATGGCGCTGCTCGTCAAGGAGCTCGCGGGCCCGCGGCCGCTGCGCGTGCCGCACCTCCAGTACTCCGAGTTCGTGGAGAAGGAGCTCGCCATCCTCGCCGCCGCGGCCGAAGGCCGGCGGCGCTTCGGCGCGCGCGCGGTGCCGCACTACGTGATCTCGCACTGCTCGGCGGTGTCCGACCTGCTCGAGGTGGGCGTGCTGCTGCGCGAAGCGGGCCTGCTCGGGCAGATGGACATCGTTCCGCTGTTCGAGTCGATCGCCGATCTGGGCAACTGCGGCAACGTGATGGCCGAGGCGCTCGAGCTACCCTTGTACCGGGGTTGGCTGAAGGCGCGCGAGGGCGCGCAGGAGGTGATGCTCGGGTACTCCGACAGCAACAAGGACGGCGGGTATTTCACTTCCAACTGGGCGCTCTACAAGGCGGAGGCGACGCTGGTGGAGGTGTGCAAGGCGCGCGGCGTGCGCCTGCGCCTGTTCCACGGCCGGGGCGGCACCATCGGCCGCGGCGGCGGCCCGAGCTACGAAGCGGTGCTGGCGCAGCCGCCGGGCAGCGTCGACGGCGCGCTTCGCCTCACCGAGCAGGGCGAGGTGATCGCCAGCAAGTACGCCGATCCCGAAAGCGGGCGGCGCAACCTGGAGACGCTGGCCGCGGCGACGCTCGAGGCAAGCCTGGTGGTCAAACACCGGGCGCACGAGCGCTATGAACCGATCGCCGAAGCGTTATCGGCGAGGGCATTCGACGCCTACCGCTCGCTGGTGCAGAGCGCCGGCTTCGTCGAATACTTTCGCGCCTCGACGCCGATCGCCGAGATCGCCGACCTGAATATCGGCAGCCGGCCTGCAAGTCGGATGAAAGGCGGCGCCGCGGGCGAGCGCATCGAGGACTTGCGGGCGATTCCGTGGGTGTTCAGCTGGACGCAGTGCCGCCTGATGCTGCCGGGCTGGTTTGGCGTCGGCAGCGCGGTGGAAACCTGGGTGGCGGAGAAAAATTCCCTCGAAAATCTGAAAGAAATGTACCGCGAGTGGCCGTTCTTCCGCAGCGTGCTGTCCAACATGGACATGGTGCTCGCCAAGAGCGACCTCGCCATCGCCTCGCGCTATGCGGAGCTGGTGGCCGACGCGAAGCTGCGCGAGCAGATCTTCAGGCGGCTGTCGGAGGAGTGGCAGCGCACGCGCAAGTGGCTGGCGGCGATCAGCGGCAGCCAGGAGCTGCTGGCCGACAACCCGACGCTGGCGCGCTCGATCCGCGCCCGCTTTCCGTATCTCGACCCGCTGAACCACGTGCAGGTCGAGCTGCTGCGCCGCTACCGCTCGGGCGACCGCGATCCGCGGCTATTGCGCGGCATCCACCTCACCATCAACGGACTCGCCGCCGGCTTGAGGAACAGCGGCTAAAGCTATTTCTTATCCGCTTCGGGCGCGCCCGGGTCCGCGGGCCGCACGGTCGTTGCCTTGCGCTGGGTGCCCTTCACGCTGTCCATGCCGCTGTCGACCGCGGTATTCACCCAGTGCGCAATCCAGCCCTGGTTCCAGGCAAAGGCCACCGCGCCGAGGATCGCGATCGCGACGATCAGCTTTCCCATGGCGGCGCTCAGCCGACGCCCAGCAGCTCGACTTCGAATACCAGCGTCGCGTTCGGCGGAATCACGCCGCCCGCGCCGCGCGAGCCATAGCCCATCTCCGGCGGGATCGTGAGCTTGCGCTTGCCGCCGACTTTCATGCCCTGCACGCCCTGGTCCCAGCCCTTGATCACCTGGCCCTTGCCCAGCGGGAACACGAAGGGATCGCCGCGATCCTTGCTGGAATCGAACTTCGTACCGTTGGTGAGCCAGCCGGTGTAGTGCACCGTGACTTTCTGGCCCGAGGCCGCGGTGCCGCCGGTGCCGACGACGAGGTCTTCCATGATCAGCTTGTCCATTTAGATCTCCGGAAATCGGGGTCAGAGCCCGAATTCGTTTGCGTACGTGAAAAAGAATTCGGGCTCTGACCCCGATTTCAGCTGGTGATGGTTTTCTTCGCCCATTCGAGCACCGTGGCGAGCCGCGGCGGCAGCAGGTCCTCTGCCTCGTCAAAGCTGATCCAGCGATACTCGTGGTGTTCGGGACGACCGAGCTCGGGCGAAACCGGCAGCTCGATCTTCTCGGCGTCGGTTTGCGCCAGGTAGTAGCGCGCGACCTTGTTGCCGGAGTAGGGAAGGGTCTCTTTGAATTCATCGCCGAATGGATAATCGAGCTCCGCGAGCCCGGTCTCTTCCAGCACCTCGCGGCGCGCGGCGGCGAGCGCATCCTCGCCGGGCTCGATCAGGCCCTTCGGAAAATCCCAGTTTTTGTAGGCGCGCAGCACGAGCAGGCGGATGCCGCGGTCGCTGCGCCGGAAGACGACCGCGCCGGCGGCGCGGTTGGGGGCATTCATGCCCCCGATTCTAGATGCTCGCCGCCCGAGCTGGCCCTAGGCCAGAGGAGGAGGAGGAGGCTTCGGAGCTCGGACGGCGAGGCAGGAGGTAGGGCGGTGAAGCCGCCCTGAAATCGTATTCGCCTTAGTGCGCGGCCTTGGGCGCGTGGAACAGCTTGGATACCGCGTTCTTAGCGCGCGAAGCGAGTTCGATCATCGCCTGCAGCGAAAGTTCCCAGCTTTCCGCGGCCTTCATTTGCGTGAGGTATTGCGCACGCACGCCGGAGGGCAGCGACTCGTAAGCGCGCTGCCAGAATTTGGTGCTGAATTCGTTGTTACGCATGATGCAGTCCTTTCGCGGCTCTCGGAGCCCACAAAGCGTTCCAGCGGTTCGCGACGATGCGAAACAGCCTGGAGATCTCCGCCGCGCGCAGCCGGCGGGCTTCGCGCTCCAGCGCGTACAATTCCGCAGCGGTCGGGTAGTTCAGAGGCAGGTTTTTCATGCAGTGAATATAGGGTCACCGCATGCCAGGGACAAACGATCAAATCTCACCCCTTGCATAAGAAAAACTCACACATTCCGTGATTTACCGCCTGCCGCCGCTCAACGCGTTACGCGTGTTCGAGGCCGCCGCGCGCCACCTGTCGTTCAAGGATGCGGCGGTGGAATTGCACATCACGCAGGCGGCGGTGAGCCACCAGGTGAAGGCGCTGGAGGAATACCTCGGCGTGGAATTGTTCCGCCGCGCCGGCCGCGGCGTGCAGCTCACCGACGCGGCCCGCGCCTGCCTGCCGAAGCTGCGCGAAGGCTTCGATGCGCTGGCGAGCGCGGTGGAGATGATTCGCGAGAAGGGCGACGAGGCCGAGTTGGTGATCACCGCGCCGCCGGTGTTTACCGCGCGCTGGCTGATGCCGCGCCTTGCCGACTTCTCCAAGCGCGAGCCGAAGGTGGAGCTGCGCGTGTTCGCCTCGAGCAAGATGGTCGACGCCGGCGCGCTCGATTCCACCTCGCTGGGCGGCGACCTGGACCTGCGCACGGAATCCTCGGCGGTGCAGATCCACCTCGGCCGCGGCGAATATGCGGGCCATCGCGCCGACCGCCTGTTCGGCGTACGGATGGCGGCGGTGGCGAATCCCGCGCTGGTGAAAGGCACGCCGGGCCTGAAGGCCCCCGCCGACCTCGCGCATCAGACTTTGCTGCACGACGACGCCATGGAAATCGTCGCCGGCGGCAACGCCTGGCAGAAATGGCTGCAGACTGCCGGGGTCGCCGACGAGGTCGACGCCAGCCGGGGGCCGCATTTTTCCTCCAACATCCTTTCGCTCGAGGCCGCCTCGCAGAACCTCGGCGTGGCGCTGGCGCTGCGGCCGCTGGTCGACGCCGATATCGCCTCCGGGCGCCTGTGCGAGCCCTTCGAGGCGTTCGAAGTCAAGCCGCAATCGGCCTATTACCTGGTCTGCCCGGAGGTGATCGCCGACCGCCCGCCGGTTGCCGCCTTCCGGAAGTGGCTCCTCGCCCAGGTATAATGGCGGCTGCAGTTTCCCGCCTGCAGTAGTCATCACCGGTACCGAACAAGCGCGCCCGACGGGCGCACGAAAGGCTTTTGTCATGCCCAAGGAAGAAATGTTGGAGATGGACGGCACCGTGCTCGAGGTGCTGCCGAACACGAATTTCCGCGTCACGCTCGAAAATGGCGCCAGCGTGCTCGCCTATGCCGGCGGCCGGGTGCGCCAGAACCGCATCCGCATCCTCGCCGGAGACCGCGTACGGCTCGAGATCTCGCCCTACGACGTCACCCGTGGCCGCATCAACTACCGCCACAAGGACGAGAAGCCGGTGGCGATGCCGGCCCGCCGGCCGACTTACCGCAAGCGTTGATTTCAACACCTACTTGAACCCCGGGGTATAGCCGCCATCTAACGGCGGTGAGAAGCCGCGATTTTTCAAGCTGGATGCTGGGTGAAGCCCTGTCGATGCTCGACCGGGCGCAGCGTCTTCAGCGTCAGTTCTTCACCCACGACGTGGTGTCCTGGGAGCCGCCGGTCGACATCGTCGAGGCGGACAACGCGCTGCTGGTGCACGTGGCGCTGCCCGGGGTCAGCGCCGACGCGATCACCGTCGCGCTCGATCCCGCCGGCATCACCATCTCCGCCCTGCGCGCCTTCCCCTGCCGCACCGAGGGCGGGCAGATCCACCGCCTCGAGATCCCCTACGGCCGCTTCGAGCGCCATATCGGCCTGCCGCTCGGCGACCCCTACACGCCGATCGAGCTCGCCGGCAAGCGGCTCGAGAACGGCGTGCTCACCCTCACGTTCCGTCGCAAGGAAGGCGCATGAACACCAAAGTGCTGTCCGACAAGGACGAAGCGCTCGACGCGAAGGCGCCGCCCGCGGCGAACGCCGCGGCGCCGAAGCAGCCGCCCATCAAGCCGCTGCCCGAGGACGCGCTGATCATCATCCCGATGCGGAACACCGTGCTGTTCCCGGGCGTGATCACGCCGATCACCGTCGGGCGCATCCAGTCGGTCACCGCCGCGCAGGAGGCGGTGCGCAGCGAGAAGAAGATCGGCTTCCT
>DATFDV010000134.1:0-10359 GCA_035251855.1 Burkholderiales bacterium
CGCCATTTCGGGCGCGACATCGAGAAACCGGGCGGCATGATCGAGACGGCGCCTAACATGGGCACCTCCGAAGCGCCGATGCGCAACCAGATGAAAGCCTGGGCGGAGTACATGCGTGGTGCTTAAGCGGCTGAAGAAGACGGTCAAGAAGCGCCTGAAAAGCGCCATCAACGGCCACCACGCGATCCAGCACGCGGTCGAGCAGTTTCTCTACCGGCAGGCCGACCTGCTGGACTCCAAGCGCTGGGAGGACTGGATCGGTCTATTCACCGACGACGGCGTCTACTGGATGCCGCCGGAGCCCTCGTATACGACCTGGGACGGCACGCCGGCGATCTTCGCCGAGGACAAGAACCTGATGCGCGTGCGCATGGGGCGCGTGCTGCATCCCGACGCCTGGTCGCAGCGCCCGCTGTGGGGTACCAACCACGTGGTTTCGAACGTGATCCTTGAAAACGAATCGCCGAACGGCGATGTGATCGTCCGCTCGCGCTTCCACATGATGGAGCTGCGGCGCGACGATGTCCGGCACTTTGCTGGCTCGTACATGCACCAGCTGAAGAAGACCAAAGAGGGCTACCGCATCAAGCTGCAGCGCGTCGACATGACGAACTCGCAGGCGGCCTACGACTACGTGCTACAGGTTTGGGTCTGAAGCGCGCTGCTCGTCGAGCCGGGTCGCCAGGTCCACGCGCGATTTCAATCGCGGGCATGCGCCTTGCTGCAACGCGTCACCACCCGGAGGACCGACATGAACCCGAAATCAGGGAAACCGCTGCGCCTGTTCAATCCGTTCTCGATCTGGCTTAAGTCCGGCGAAGCGATGCTGGCAGCTGCGCAAGCGGCGGTGGCGCGGCCGAAAGCGCCGAAGGTCGCAGTGATTCCCGATCAGGACGCACCGCCGCGTCGGAAGGCGGCACGCGCCAAGTCCGGAGCAAAGGCTAAGAAAGCGCGAAAAAACGCATCATCTCGCGCGCGGCGTCGGGGCCGTTAGGGTCGGTATAGGAGCCGCGCGCGCTGCCGCCGCTCCAGGCGTGCCCGGCGCCGTGCACTACCCAATGCTCGAGGAGTACGCGGCCAGCGGAGTCGCGATGCACGGTGCAGGTGTAGGCATGGCCGCCAGGCACCTGACCGCGCTGCACGATGACGTCGACGGATTTGTCGTCGCGTTCCACGCACTGCGAAGCGACCTGCGCGCCGTTGCTCGGATGTACGGTGGCGTCCTGATCGCCGTGAAAGACGATTGCCGGCACGATGTGCCCGGCAGCGGTGCCTGACGGGTGCACCGGCGGTGCGCCGCGCATGGCGGCGAACGCCGAAGGAAGGTCGTGCGCGCTGCCCACCGGCAGTCCGGAGTGGACGCCCACTGCCGCGTAGAGTTCCGGATAGGCCGCGCCCATCACGGCCGCCATCGCTCCGCCCGCCGACAAGCCGGCCACGTAGACCTTGCGTGGATCGACGCCATGGCGCTGGACGATCTCGCGCGTCATGCCCGCGATGATGGCCGGCTCGCCCTTGTCGCGCCGCTGGTGGGCGCGCTTGAACCAGTTCCAGCAGCGCGACTGGTTGGCCGATTGAGTCTGCGCGGGGTAAAGAACGAAGCACTGCCGCTCCTCGGCGAGCCGGTTCATGCGCGTGCCGGCGGCGAAATCATCCGGATTCTGCGTGCAGCCATGCAGCATCACCACCAGCGGCAGCGCCTTGCCCGCGGTATAGCCCGTTGGGATGTACAGCTTGTACGGGCGTGCCCCTTGCTGATGGGTATAGGAGCCGGCGATGAACTCGCCCGCGCCGCCCTGCGGAATTTCGACTGCGGGGGCCGGCCCGGGGCGGACTCGAGTTCGTCCCGGCCTCGATACCGGGTGCTGACCCAGCGCGCGGCGAATCGCCGCCGTCGCCTCGAGCAGATTTCCGGCGCGCGTGAGTCGAGTCGCCTCGAGCATGCCAAGGGCCAAGCTGTCCTTCATTGCCATGGAACTCCTTCGTTGAGCTAGCGTGTGCGATCGGCCAGCACGGCCTTCACCGCGGGGCTGGCGCGCAGGGCGCCGAGCACCGCGATGGAGGCAATCGCCTGCCGGGCGAGCTGCGGGGTCACATCGTCGTCGATGGTGGCGAGGCCGAGCACCTGGATGTGCAGCTGCTCGCCGGAGGCCAGCACCGTCTCGAGGTCGCGCCGGGTGTAGCGCTGCAGGCCGAGCACCATCTCGCGGCGTGCAACGCTCTGCTTCACCACCTCGCCGTGCGTGGAAAGCTGGTTACGGATCGCGGTGCGGATGAAGTCGGTGCGATTCGAATAAAAGCCGTCCTCGACCAGCAGGTCGATCTGCCCGAGGTCGACGAACCCCAGGTTAATGGTGATCTTCTCCGAGTCAGCCTCTCTGGCCATCCATATACCATCTATATACCATCCACATGGATGGACAATGCGCTTTGGCGGTAAAACTGTCAAGCGATAATCCGGCCGAATGGCCCTCGCCAAAGCCGGTGCCCTGATCGCGGTCCTGCTCCTCTGGCAGCTCGCCGCGCTGCGCGGGCTGCCCGAATACGTTCTTTCGCCGCTGCAAATAGCCCGTTTCTTTGTCCAGGCCCTCGGCTCGGCGGAGCTTTACGAGAACATCGCCGCCAGCCTCGGCCGCTCGCTCCCCGGCTTCGCCATCGGCAGCGCGCTCGGCGCGGCGCTCGGCCTCGCCGCCGGCGTGGCGCGTTGGTTCGACCGCATGCTCAGCCCGGCGGTGTTCCTCACCTACCCGGTGCCGAAGATCGTGATGCTGCCGATCTTCATGATCTGGTTCGGTATCGGCGACCTGTCGAAGATCCTGATCATCGCCCTCGCCTGCTTCTACCCGGTGTTCATCAACGCCTACTACGGCGTGCGCCAGACGCGCACCATCCTCGTGTGGTCGGCGCTCGGCATGGGCGCCAGCCGCTGGGAGGTGTTCCGCCGGGTGGTGCTGCCGAGCGCCTCGCCGATGATCTTCGCCAGCCTGCGGGTGTCGCTCGCGCTCTCGTTCATCGTCATGTTCGCCGCCGAGATGATCAACGCGCGCTCGGGCCTCGGCCACATGATCCGCATTGCGGAGAACTCGCTGCGCTTCGACCTGATGTACGTCTCGCTCGTCGCCATCGCGATCCTCGGCTACGCCGGCGACCGGCTGGTGCGCTTCGCGCATTCGCGGCTACTTGCATGGCAGCAACCCGCCTGATCACTCGCGAAATGCAAACCCCCCGTTCGCCTTCGGCTCACACCCCCCTTAACAGGGGGGAAGAGGCAAACCGATGAGCCGCTTCCTACCCTTCCTTTTCGTCGGCATCGCCTTGGCGATCTGGGAAGCCGCGGCGCGCAGCGGCCTGTGGAGCCCGCTGCTCTTCCCGTCGTTGACGAGGATCTTCAAGGAGCTGGTGCTGTTCCTGTCCAGCGGCACGACGCTGCTCGAAGCCTGGGTGTCGCTCGAGCGCGCGCTGGGCGGCTTCGCGCTGGCGGCGGTGGTCGGCATCCTGCTCGGCATCGTGATGGGGCGCTCGCGCCTGGTCGCGGCGCTGCTCGACCCCCTGTTCTCGGGCACCTACGCGGTGCCGAAGCTGGCGCTGTTCCCGATCTTCATCTTCGTGTTCGGCATCGGCAGCCTGTCGAAAATCGCGCTGGTGTTCCTCGAATGCCTGTACCCGATCGTGATCATGACCTACGCCGGTGCGCGCGACGTCAGCCGCGCGCTGCTGTGGTCGGCGCAGAACATGGGCGCCTCGCGCGCGGCGATCCTGCGCCGGGTGGTGATTCCGGCGACCACGCCCTTCATCTTCGCCGGCTTCCGCGTCGCGGTGCCGGTGGCGATGATCGTGGTGGTGATCACCGAGATGATCAGCTCGGCCGACGGCCTGGGCTACCTCGTGATCTATTCGCTCGCCTCGCTCAAGACCGACCGCATGCTGGCGGTGGTGGTGGTGATCGCGGTGCTCGGCTACGCGCTCGACAAGGCGGTCGTCCTGCTGCGCGACCGGTTGATATACTGGGAAAAGCTCGACACCTATTACGTCTGAAGGGAATCCCGTGAAAGCTGCTGTCTCCGTCGTTCTGTTGTTCTTCACCGTCACTGCCTTCGCGCAAGACGCGCCCCTGATCCGCTTCGGCCGCGGCTTCGCTGCCGAGGAGCAGGTGTGGCTGATGAGCGCGCGCCCGGACCTCACGCCCAACCAGGGCAAGCGCTACCAGCTGAAGCAGATCCTCTTCCAGGCCAACCCGGAGCGCTTCCAGGCCTACCTCGCCGGCGAGCTCGATGCCGGCACGGCGCCGGGCCTCGCCGTGATCTTCGCGCGCGCGCAGGGCATGGACATGAAGATCGTCGCCAACGTCTGCCTCGAGGCCAAGGGCGACCAGTACTTCACCACCACCTACATGGTGAAGGACGACGGCCCGATCAAGAGCGTCAAGGACCTGAAGGGCGGCACCATCGGCGTGGTCGGCATCAAGACCGCCACCGACCTCTGGGCGCGCGCCGGCCTGATCAATGCCGGGCTGGTGCCCGACAAAGACACCAAGGTCGTGCCGATGGCCTTCCCGGTGATCGGCGACGCGGTGCGCAGCGGCAAGGTGAGCGCCGGCACCTTTGTCGAGCCGTTCTATTCGTCCCAGATGGCCAAGGGCGGCCTGCGCAAGCTCTTCACCGCGGTCGACGCGGTCGGCTACGAGCACGAGCTGCTGGATATCTTCTTCGGCGAGAAATTCCTCAAGGCGCACCCCGAGGCGGTGCGCGCTTTCCTCGCCGACTACGTGGCGGTGACCAAGTACTACCTGGCGAACATGGAGCAGGCGAAGCGCGACCTGCACAAGGCCGGGTTCGTGCGCACGCCGATCGACATCTACCTCAAGAACGCCGACTGGAAGCGCGACCCCGACGCGCGCGTCAACGTGGAGAGCCTGAAGAAGCTCTCCACTTTCATGCACGAGAAGCTGCAGTGGCTGGACAAGCCGGTGAACGTCGAGGGCATGGTGGACCAGAGCTTCCTGCCGCGGTGAATTAGTTAGGGCTCCGTCCCCGAATTCAGCGCGAGGTCACCTGCGCCCGGCCCTTCTTCGCGGCGGTGGCGCAGTTTCTCGCCTCGCCCTTGGCGGCGTGCCGGCGGGCCTGGTTCACCCAGCGGTCCGCGGTGGTGAGGACCTGGCGGCCCTGCTCCGAGCGGTATTCGCGTTTCTTGCGCGCCTCGGCGATGCTTCTTTCGGCGCTCTCGATTTCGGCCTCGCAGCTCCTGACCATCTGGTCCTGAGAGGCGGCCTGCACGGACGGCAGAAACATCAGCAGGGCGGCGAATAGCGTCCGGCGTTTGGCGGTCGTCATGAGACGACCTTACGCCGGCGGACGATCGGCCGCGGTGATGGAATACCGGTAGACGTTGGTGGCGCGGCGCACAAATCCCAGCCTCTCGTAGAGGCGGTTTGCCGCTTCCCGGGCCGGGCGGGAGGTGAGCTCCACGCTGGCGGCGCCGCGCTCGGCGGCGAGGCGTAACCCTTCGCGGGTCAGCGCTTCGCCCACGCCGCGGCCACGTGCGGCCGCATCCACGACCACATCCTCGATCCAGGCGCGGATGGCGGTCGGAATCCGGCACACCACCAGGGTCAGGGTGCCGACGATCTTTCCGCTGGCGAGGTCGTACGCCAGCAGCACGGTATTGGAAGGAGACGCCACGATTTCCCGCAGCGCCGCGAGGTCGGGCGGCATGGCGGCGGAAAGCTGCGGAATCAGCCGTGCGAATGCAGCCGCCAGCTCCTCCGTGGCCTCAATCGCCGCCCTGATCTCGATCGGTTGTGTCATACGACGCTCACCTCGTCACCTCGCGAAATCGTGCCCGGCTGCAGCACTTCGGCGTAGACGCCGAAATCCTCGCCCGCCTCCTGCGCGATGCAGCGCAGGATCTTCGGATCGAACGGCAGATCGGTCTGCGCGGCGGTGGTCATGCCGCAGCGCCCGGTCGGCGCCGTCACCCGCAGCTTCACCGTGCTGCCGATCTGCAGGGTTTTGCCGATCCAGGATAGCTCGGACTGATCGGTGGCGACCGTGATATTCGGCCGGAAGCGCCGCTCGTCGACGCGGCTTTCCGGCAGTTTGCCGCGCAGCCAAGCGAGCGACGAGGTGCCCACCAGGTGGATCGGGCTCGAGTCGAAATGCGAAACGTCACCCTCGCGCGCCAGCGTCACCGGCATGCCCAGCGCCTCCGACAGGCTGCGGTCGATCGCCGGATCGTCGGCGCGCAGGCGGCGACCGTCGGGGAACACGATCTCGGGCGATCCGTCGCCAAGGTGCGCGCGAAAGGTGAACAGGCCCTCGATGTGGCGGAAGCGCCGGCTGTTCTTGCCGCTGCCGAATTTCCCGTCGGCGCTGCGGATGGCGAGCTGGCGGTCGCCGCGCACGCCCCGCGCGGTCAGCTCGACCTGGCTGCATTCCTCGCCAAGCATGGACTTGACGGGATAGCGCCAGAGCGTGGCCACGGTTGCCAATGCTGCCGGTGGCATCACTTCACTTTCGTTTCCGCCGGCGGCGACGTCGTCGCGAACGACGCTCGAGCTGCTATCGGTGCGTACCAGTCGAGCAGGCGGGGATGTCGCGAGCGCCAGTCGAAGTGCGGATTGCGCGCTTCCAGCCCGAGGGCGCAGGCGAGCGTGAGCTGCGCCATGTTGAGCGCGCCGCGCAGGTAGGGATGCTCGACCTCGCGCCCCCAGAGATCGAGCATGCGCGATGCCCGGTCGATCTCGTGCCGGATCACACCCGGCGAGCGCTCGTTGGGCGGGCGATAGAGCTCGCGCAGCCAGACCGAAAGCCCGTCCAGCAGGCTGCGCGCCAGCGCCTCTAAACGGCGCGCCTCCCATCCCGCCTCGCCGCCCGGAAGGGCGAACGCCGGCCGGCCGTCGAGCTGGTCGAGCCAGGCGCAGATCAGCGCCGACTCCTCCAGCCCGACGCCGTCATCGCGCACCAGATAGGGAACGCGGCCCGAAGGATTGATCTGATAGTACGGACTGCCAGCGGTGCGGGTCCTCGCGAAGATGACCTCCACCCGGCGCTCCAGGCCTTTCTCCAGCACCATGATCCGCGCCATGCGCGCGTACGGAGATCCCGGCGTGACGTACAGCTTCACGCGCCTATTCGATGACGTGGTCCGCCCTCGCCAGCAGCGAAGGCGGGACGGTGAGGCCGAGCGCTCTTGCAGTCTTCAGGTTGATCAGCAGCTCGAACTTGCTCGCCTGTTCCACCGGCAGGTCGGCGGGCTTGGCGCCTTTGAGGATCTTGTCGACGTGGGTCGCGGCACGCCTGACCAGGACGTCGAGGTCCGGCCCGTAGCTCATGAAGCCGCCCGAGCGCACCCACGGCCCCCAGCCGCTCACCAGCGGAATGCGCTCCTTCGCGGCGAAGTCCAGGATGCGCGGACGATGGATGTTCATGAGCCGCGACGAGACGACCATCAGCGCCTGCGCACGCTCCCGGGTAACGGCCTGGAAGGCCGCTTCGAAATCCTCGGGCCGCGTAGCCTCGAGGGATTGAAGCTGCATGCCGAGCCGGCTCGCCACTCGCTGCATATCGCGAAACTCGCCGTCGGCGTGGCCGGGATCCCAAAGAACTGCGACGCGCGTAAGCGAGGGCGCCGCCTCCTTGAGATACTGCAATCTCTTCGCCCCGGTCTCCGCCCCGACGTACGCCACGCCGGTCATGTTGCCCCCGGGCCGCGCGAAGCTGTTGATGACTTTTGATTCGACTGGGTCATAGCTGGTGAGCATCACCACCGGGATAGTGTTCGTCGCCTCTTTCACCACCCGGACCAGATCGCCGCCGAGAACCACGATCACATCGGGCTTCGACGACACCACCTCGCGCGCGAGTGCGGGGATGCGCTCGGGGTGGCCTTCAGCGGCGCGATATTCCAAAGCCAGGTTGCGGCCTTCCACGTGACCCAGATCGCGCAGGCCCGCCACGAACGAGGCCAGGTTGGGGTCGGCGGCCGCCGTGCCATAGAGGAGCACGCCGAGCCGCGCGACCTTGCCGGCCGGCTGCGCGTGGACCGCCAGCGAGGCGGCCGCGAGAAGCAGCGCTATCGCGCCAAAACGAGCAGCAAAGAGGCGCATAGTGCGATCGTAGAGCACACGGCTGCCGCAAGACAAAGCAGGAGCGTGCGGTGCATCTTGACGTCGGCGGCGGCCGCGGCCTGCTCCAACGCCGCCACCGTGCTTTGCAGCTGCGCCGCCAGCTCCTTGATGTGCGCCGCGTTCTGCGACGCGGCCGCCTGAAGCTCCGTGATCTGCTGCTGCAGCAACGCGCTCTGGTTGGGGGCGGTGTCCGCCTTCTTCTTCGTGAACACCGGGGAGGCGGCCGAAATGATGGTGCCGATGTGCGGCAGCACCGCCTTCAGCGCCGGAATGAGCCAGGTCGCCATCGGCAGCTCCTAGCGCCGCTTGGCGCGGCCAAGGCGCTTTGCGTTCGCCACCGCGCGGCGGCGAACCGGAGCCATGCCCTTGCCGACGATGCCCAGCGCCGCGTGCATGAATGAAAGCGTCAGCCGCTGGTTGGCCCGGAAAGCCTCGAGCGCCATCGAGTTCCAGGCTTCGTTGAAGGCGACGGCCTTCTCGGTGCCCATCCGCCGAAGCTCCTTGCGGTCGCGCGCGGAAGGCGATGCACCGGCCATGGCCATGCGGGCAACGCGGTGGGCGATGACCTGCGGCACGGCAACGCCAAGCTCCATTGTCTGTACGGCGAGCGACTTCGATCTGCGGGGACGGCGGGTTGCCATGGTGCTCCTTGTCATTTGATCTCGACCTCGACGAACGCAAACTCCTTGCCACCCGGGTTGACGATGTTGTGCTCCACGCCGACCGGACGTGAGTACGCCTGCCCGAAGGCCAGCTCGGTCTCGATGTTCCCGGTGGCTGTCTCCGCCACCAGCTTCCCGGCAGTCAGGCACACCACGACATAGTCATGGGCATGACGGTGCCAGCCGGTTTCGGCGCCCGGCGCAAGCCGCCACTCCGTGACGATGACCCGATCGTTCTCCTGCAGCAATTTGCTGGTGGCTTTCGGTCGCGGATGCGCCATCCGATACAGCCTAACGCACGCGGTTCTTGCGGTAGGAGTTCTTCAGGGCGATCTTGCCGTCGCGAAACGTGAAGAGGTCGCAACCATGAACTTCGACGCGAGTCCCATCCGATCGGGTTCCCGTGAAGGTCCACTCCGAGACGCCGCGCTCTCCCTGGACAAAATGGCGCGCGTTGCCCCAGTGCGCATCGGGATAGATTCTCCACACCTCCGCAAAGCCGGCGCGCACCGCCTCGCGTCCGACATATCGAGTACCACAGACGTCCGGACCGGCCGAGGCCTCGAACACGCAGTCGTGCGTCATGAAAGACATCAGCGCATCGACGTCGTGGCGATTCCATGCATCGGCGAACGCCTGCAGGACTTCAACGGTGACCTCGCGCATTACAGCAGCCATGATCTAAGCTCCTCTCTCCGGCACGTTACGCCCGCGACTCCTTGCGCACCAGATCCCAGATCAGGTTGCGATACTCGTGGCACTGCGCGGACTTCTTGATCTCGAGGCTGCGCGGGCGCGGCAGGTCGATGCGCACTTCCTCGCGGATGCGCCCGGGCCGCGCGCTGAGGACCACCACACGGTCGCCGAGGTACACCGCCTCCTCGATGTCGTGGGTGACGAAGACGATGGTCTTGCCGGTGCGCTCCCACAGGCGCGTGAGCTCTTCCTGCATCGTCTCGCGGGTCTGCGCGTCGAGCGCGCCGAAGGGCTCGTCCATCAGCAGGACCTTGGGATTGAACGCCAGTACGCGCGCAAGCGCGACGCGCTGCTTCATGCCGCCCGAGATCTCGGCGGGGTAGTGATTGCGGAACTGCGCGAGGTCCATGAGCTCGAGATAGGCGCTCACGGTCTCGGCGATCTTTTCTTTGCCGAGGCCCTGGGCTTCCAGCCCCCAGGCGACGTTGCCGGCCACCGTCTTCCACGGGAACAGCGCGAATTCCTGGAATACCATGCCGCGGTCCGGGCCGGGTCCGTTCACCGCATTGCCGTAGACGCGGATGCTGCCGGCCTCGGCCGGGATGAAGCCGCCCATGATGTGCAGAAAGGTGCTCTTGCCGCAGCCGCTCGGGCCGATGATGGTGATGAACTCGCCCTCGCGCGCGATAAAACTGCCGACGTCGAGCACCGGCATCTCGCGGCCGTCCTTCTTGTAGATCTTGCGGACGCCGGAGGCTTCCAGCGCTATTTTTCCGTCTGCGTCTATTCTTTTTTCGTCGCCCAACCGTGCCCCGAGAGGTCGAATTTCACGCCGGCGAGCTCGAGCTTCTTCTCGAAATAGAGCGTGTTGCCGGC
>DATFDV010000135.1:0-2123 GCA_035251855.1 Burkholderiales bacterium
CGCGAATGCGCGAGGCGGCGCAGCTCGACTTCCGCGGCCTGGCGCTCGCGCGCCAGATCGAGCGCGCGCCGCTCCTCGCCCACGCGCGCCTGCGCCACCTCGTCGCCGCTCTTCTCGCGCTCGATGCGCTCGCGCTCGGCGCCCTGCAGCTTGTCGACCAGCTTGCTCATCTTTTCTTTGCGGCTGCCGCCTTGGCCAGCTCGGCGGCGCTGATTTTAGGCTTGGCGGCCGGGGGTGGTGGGGCTGCCGCCGGTTTCGGCATCGGTGGAGGAACCGGTTTTGCCGAGCCCTTAGGGGCAAAATCAAGGTTGATAAGGTCGCCCAGCGCGTCCGAATACGTCTCGCGCACCTTCTTCATCACCGGCAGCGCCTTCTGGAAGGCCTCGACCAGCTTCGGGTCGAACTTGCGGCCCGCGCCGGCGGCGATCTCCTGCGCCGCCTTGTCGACCGGGATCGCGTCGCGATGGAACTGGGTGGTGGTCATGGCTTCGAACGAATCGACGATCGCCATCACGCGCCCGCCCCAGGGAATGGCGTCGCCCTTCAGCCCCGCGGGATAGCCGGTGCCGTCGTAATGCTCGTGGTGCGTGAGGGCGAGCTGGCGCGCGAGCTTGAGCAGCGGGTCGTCGTGCTCGCCGATGATCTCGGCGCCGAGCGCCGGGTGGCGGCGCACGCGCTCCCAGTCGGGCACCGACAGCTTCTCGGCCTTGCGCAGGATCTCGGCGGGCACG
Source organism: Burkholderiales bacterium (assembly GCA_035251855.1). Lineage (GTDB taxonomy): Bacteria > Pseudomonadota > Gammaproteobacteria > Burkholderiales > SG8-39 > SCGC-AG-212-J23. The sequence goes on from DATFDV010000135.1 coordinate 732, forward strand.
CCGAGCTTGCCGATGTCGTGCAGCGGGGCGGCCTTCTGCATCATCTCCGCGACCTCGGGCCGCGCGCCGGAAGCCTGCGCGATCAGCTTGGCGTAGTGGCCCAGGCGCATGACGCGGTTGCCGACGGCCTGGCTTTCGTGGAACTCCATCGCGCGCGCCAGGCGCTTGATCAGCTCGGTGCGCGTCTGCTCGAGCTCGGCGGTGCGCGCCTGCACCAGGCGCTCGAGCTCGGCGCGGCGGTTGAAGAGCGCGAGGTGCATCCCCACCCGCGCCTTCAGGATGGCGGCGTTGGTGCCGGTCTTGTTGATGTAGTCCACCGCGCCCAGCTCCAGCGCCTCGACCTGGACCTGGACTTCCGACGACCCGGTGAGGAAGATGATCGGGATCGACGCCGTCAGCGCCTCGTCCTTCAGCGCGCGGCACACCTCGAAGCCGGAGATCTCCGGCATGTCGACGTCGAGCAGGATCAGCTCGGGGCGCGGCTCGCCGAACGCCTTCTCGATCGCGCTGCCGGGGTCGGAGGCCGTCATCACCTCGTAATCATCGCCGAGCGCCTTCTCGAGGAGCGCGAGCATGTCGGTCGAATCATCGACCGCCAGGATCACCGGGCGTGCTTTGTCATTCACTCCCTGGCAGTGTATCGCGGCTGCTCATTTTCTGGCCTTTCGCCTGGCCTTTTCCAGCAGCTTGGCGTGCAGCTCGGGCGGCATCGGCTCGCCGTAGTAGAAGCCCTGCACCTCGTCGCACGAGTGGCGGCGCAGGAAGCGCAGCTGGGCGTCGGTCTCGACGCCCTCGGCGATGACCTTCAGGTGCAGCGCGTGGCCAAGGGAGATGATGGCCTGCGCGAGCACGCCGTCGTCGGGCTCGTCGCCGGCGCCGATGTCGCGCACGAAGGAGCGGTCGATCTTCAGGGTGTCGATCGGCAGGTCCTTCAGGTAGGAGAGGCTCGAGTAGCCGGTGCCGAAGTCGTCGACCGACAGGGCGACGCCCAACTGCTTCAGCCCCTGCAGCACCGCGATCGCCTGGTCGACGTTGCCCATCACCATGCTCTCGGTGAGCTCCATCTCGAGCTGCGCCGGATTGAGCCGCGTCTCCTCGAGGATGCGCGACACGCTGCGCACCAGGCCCTCCTGGCGGAACTGGCGCACCGAGAGGTTGACCGAGACCACGCCGGGGTGCAGCCCGGCGTCCATCCACTCGCGCGACTGGCGGCAGGCCTCGCGCAGCACCCACTCGCCGATGCTGACGATGAGGCCGGTCTCCTCGGCGAGCGGGATGAAGCGCGCCGGGCGCACCAGGCCCCACTCCGGGTGCAGCCAGCGCACCAGCGCCTCGGCGCCGACGATCTGCCCGGTCTTCAGGCTCACCTTCTGCTGGTAATGCAGGATCAGC
>DATFDV010000136.1:0-4770 GCA_035251855.1 Burkholderiales bacterium
CACCATCCTTACCGGCTTCCTCGGCAGCGGCAAGACCACGCTGCTCAACCGCATCCTCAAGGAAGACCACGGCCAGCGCATCGCCGTGATCGAGAACGAGTTCGGCGAGAGCGGCGTCGACAGCGAGATCATCGAGAAGTCCGAAGAGCAGATCGTCGAGATGAACAACGGCTGCATCTGCTGCACGGTGCGCGGCGACCTGATCCGCATTCTCGGCTCGCTCAAGGAAAAGCGCGACCAGGGCGCGCTCAAGTTCGACCGCGTGGTGATCGAGACCACCGGCATGGCCGATCCCGGGCCGGTGGCGCAGACTTTCTTCACCGACGAGGAGATCGGCAACTACTACCTGCTCGACTCGATCATCACGTTGGTCGATGCCAAGCACGCGCCCCAGCAGCTCGATGAATTCCACGAGGCGCAGGAGCAGGTGGGCTTCGCCGACCGGATTCTTCTTTCCAAAACAGATCTCACAAAAGAAGAAGAAACGGAACAGCTGGTGAAGCGGCTGAAGCGGATGAATCCGCGCGCGCCGATCAAGAAGGTGCATTTCGGCAACGCGCCGATCGCCGAGGTGCTCGACATCCGCGGCTTCAACCTGAACGCGATCCTCGAGCTCGACCCGGAATTCCTCACCAGCATCGCGCACGAGCACCACGACGAGGTCGAGTCGTTCGTGTTCAAGTCCGACAAGCCGTTCGACGGCCAGAAGCTGGAGAATTTTCTCTCCGGCATGATCCAGATGTACGGCCCCGACCTGCTGCGCTACAAGGGCATCCTGTGGATGAAGGGCAAGAAGGAGCGGGTGGTGTTCCAGGGCGTGCACATGATGATGGGCGGCGACATGGGCAAGCCGTGGGCGAAGAACGAGAAGAAGGGCTCGCTGCTGGTGTTCATCGGCAAAAAGCTCCCCAAAGACCTGTTCATCGCAGGTCTGGAGGAATGCCTGGTTAGGTAGAGGCACTCTGACGTGATCGCGGTTCGCGGCCTGTCGCATCGCTACGCGCAGCAGGAGGTCCTGCGCCTGCCCGAGTGGAAGGTCGCCCAAGGCGAGCGCTGGCTGGTGCTCGGCCCCTCGGGCTGCGGCAAGACGACGCTGCTGCACATCCTCGCCGGGCTGGTGCGCCCCAGCGAAGGCCAGGTCGAAGTTGCCGGCGAAAGCCTGCTCAAGCTCGAAGGCGCCAGGCTCGACCGCTGGCGCGCGACGAGCGTCGGTATCGTGCTGCAGGCGCTGCACCTCGTGCGGCATCTCAGCGTGCGCGACAACCTGCGCCTTGCGCAGTACCTGGCCAAGGCGCCGCAGGACGATTTGCGCATCGACGACACCCTCGGCGCGCTTGGTGTCGCGGCGAAGAGCGCGCGCCGGCCGAGCGAGCTGTCGCAGGGCGAGCAGCAGCGCGTCGCCATCGCGCGCGCGGTGGTGAACCGGCCGAAGCTGGTGCTGGCCGACGAGCCGACCGCCAACCTCGACGACGCGGCGGCGGCGACGGTGGTCGAGCTCCTGGCGGAGCAGGCGGGACGCCATGGCGCGACGCTGGTGGTGGCGACCCACGACGCGCGCGTCAAAGGCAAGTTTCGCGAAAGGCTGGAGCTTGCCGTACCGGCCGGCCTCTCGGCCTCCTCATGAATCTGGCCACGCTTTCGGCGAGCTACCTGCGCGCGCGGCCGCTCAACACCGCGCTCAGCGTGATCCTGCTCGCGCTTGGGGTCGCCACCATCGTTCTTTTGCTCCTGGTCGTCGGCCAGGCCGAGGAACGCATGCATCGCGACGCGCGCGGCATCGATCTGGTGGTGGGCGCGAAGGGCAGCCCGATGCAGCTCATGCTGTCGGGCATCTACCACCTCGACGCGCCAACCGGGAACATCCCGCTTTCCGCGGCGGCGTTGCTTTCAAAAAACAGAATGGTGAAGCGGGCCATGCCGCTCGCCCTCGGCGACAGCTGGAAAGGCCACCGCATCGTCGGCGCGGGAAAGGAGTACGCCGATCACTACGGCGCCGAGCTGCGCGAAGGGCGCTTTTATGACAAGCCGATGGAGGCGGTGCTGGGCGCGGAAGTCGCGGCACGCACCAACACCCGGATTGGCGCCACGATCAAAGGGGCGCACGGCATGGGCAGCGAGCCCGGCGAAGAGCACGAAGGGGCATACACGGTGGTGGGGGTGCTGGCGAAGACCGGCTCGGTGATCGACCGGCTGGTGCTCACGCCAATCGAGAGCGTGTGGCACGTGCACGAGGAGCACAAAGAGCCAAAGGAGGAAGAGCCAGAGGTCACGGTGGTATTGATCCAGTACGCATCGCCGCTCGCCGCCGCCACGCTGCCGCGCCAGATCAATTCGCAAAGCGAGCTGCAGGCGGCTTCACCCGCGTACGAGACCGCGCGCCTGTTCAGCATCGTCGGTGTGGGTGTGGAAGCACTGCGCGCCTTCGCTGCGGTGCTGATTCTCGCCGCCGGACTCTCGGTTTTTATCGCGCTCTACAGCGCGCTCGAAGAGCGGCGCTACGAGCTGGCGGTGATGCGCACGCTCGGCGCGTCCCCCGGCAGGCTCTTCGGCCTGTTGATGGGCGAAGCGATTGCGCTGTCGCTGCTGGGGGTGGTGCTCGGACTGTTGCTCGGTCATGCGCTCGCGTCGATCCTGGGCGCGTGGCTCGAGCGCCAGCAACACTACCCGGTCACGGGACTGGAATGGCGGCCTGAAGAGCTATGGGTGGCCGCAATTGCACTCGGCGTCGGCGTGGTCGCGGCCATGGTCCCGGCCTGGCGCGCCTATCGGACCGACGTTTCCCGCACCCTCGCGCGGGGCTGAAAGATTGCAAAGGCCTCGGAATCGGCAAATACTGCGGGATGAAGCATCAGCATTGAGGATTTCATGAGACAGCTTCTGCTTTCGGTTCTCGTCGCGGTCGCCGTTCCTGCGCTGGCGCAGCACCAGACGCCGCCGGGCGTCGACCCCAATCAGTTCAAGCCGCTGCCCGATCGAAAGGACGTGCTGTCCTGGAAGCTGCTGTCGCAGGTCGAGCTGGTCAAGCAGAAGGACCGCTACGTGCCGCAATTCGCCAAGGACGTCGCCGCGCTCGACCAGAAGGAAGTGAAGGTGCAGGGTTTCATGATGCCGCTGCAGGTCGGCGACAAGCAGTCGCACTTCGTGCTGACAGCGATGCCGCAAAGCTGTGCGTTCTGCCTGCCCGGCGGCCCCGAGAGCATGGTCGAAGTGAAGACCAAGACGCCGGTGAAGTACACCTTCGAGCCGCTCGTGCTGACCGGAAAGCTGGCGATTCTCAAGGACGATCCGACCGGCGTGTTTTACCGCCTCACGGACGCGGTCCCGAGCAAGTAGTTCCCGGCGTTTCGCGCGCGCACACGCTGCGCGCTGCCGGCATACTCTTCTCTTGACGTTGCGGCTGCGCATCCCCATCTAGACGATTCCCATGGAACAATTGCACGGCACCACTATTCTTTCGGTCCGCCGCGGCGCGACGGTCGCGCTCGGCGGGGACGGACAGGTCACGCTCGGCCAGGTGGTCCTCAAGGGCGGCGCGCGCAAGGTGCGGCGCCTGTACCAGGACCGCATCCTCGCCGGCTTCGCCGGCGGCACCGCGGATGCCTTCACCCTGTTCGAGCGCTTCGAGGCCAAGCTCGACAAGCACCAGGGCAACCTGATGCGCGCCGCGGTCGAGCTGGCGAAGGACTGGCGCACCGACCGCATGCTGCGGCGCCTGGAGGCGATGCTCGCCGTGGCGGACAAGGAGAAATCGCTCATCATCACCGGCATGGGCGATGTGCTCGAGCCCGAGCACGGCATCCTGGCGATCGGCTCCGGCGGGCCTTACGCCCAGGCGGCTGCGCGCGCCCTGCTGGAGAATTCGGATCTTTCTCCCCGGGAAATCGTCGATAAGGCGCTCGCCATCGCCGGCGACATCTGCATCTACACGAATCAGCAGAGGACCATCGAGGCGCTGGAATGAGCGGTATGACACCGCAGGAAATCGTCCACGAGCTCGACAAGTACATCGTCGGGCAGGGCAAGGCGAAGCGCGCGGTCGCCATCGCGCTGCGCAACCGCTGGCGGCGCCAGCAGGTCGCCGAGCCGATGCGCACCGAGATCACGCCGAAGAACATCCTGATGATCGGCCCCACCGGCGTGGGCAAGACCGAGATCGCGCGGCGCCTCGCGCGCCTGGCCGACGCGCCGTTCATCAAGGTCGAGGCCACCAAGTTCACCGAGGTCGGCTACGTCGGGCGCGACGTCGACACCATCGTGCGCGACCTGGTCGAGATCAGCCTGAAGCAGACGCGCGAGCACGCGACCAAGCGGGTACGCACGCGCGCGCAGGACGCGGCGGAAGAGCGCATCCTCGACGTGCTGGTCGGCTCGCAGGAAGCTTCCAGCGAAGAGAATCCGACGCGGCAGAAATTCCGCAAGAAGCTGCGCGAGGGCGAGCTCGCCGACAAGGAGATCGACATCGAGGTGGCCGCCAGCCAGCCGCAGATGGAGATCCTCGCGCCGCCGGGAATGGAGGAGCTCACCTCCCAGATCCAGGGCATGCTTTCCGGGCTGGGCAGCGGCCGGCGTCGGCTGCGGCGCCTGAAGGTGCGCGAGGCGATGCAGGTGGTGACGGAGGAAGAGGCGGGGCGCCTGGTGAACGACGAAGAGCTGAAGGCCAAGGCGCTCGCCAACGCGGAGCAGAACGGCATCGTGTTCCTCGACGAGATCGACAAGATCACCAGCCGCGGCGAGATGGGCGGCGCCGACGTCTCGCGCCAGGGCGTGCAG
>DATFDV010000137.1:0-8584 GCA_035251855.1 Burkholderiales bacterium
CGAGTTCGTCATCGTGGGCACCACGCTCGACGGCAAGGCGTTCCGGCCGAGCGACTGGGCCGAGCGGCTGTGCGGGGTGATGTCGGCGTTCGGCGGCGACCACCGCATGCAGTATTCGCCGTTCGTCCATCCGGTGACGGCGAACGGCGTGCGCTGCGTGGTGGTGGATGCGCGGCTCGAGGAGATCGAGCCGATGGCCTACCGCTTCCTGGTCAACTTCGCGAAGGACAACGAGCTGCAGGTGCGCGACGGGCGTGTCGCGGAACGGACCAAGCTGGCCGAGATGCAGCGTGTCGGGGATACCGCTTAGCTGTTATTTCAGGGACTTCAACGCGTGCGCAAGCCGGCTCTTGTGACGGTTGCCGGCGTTGCGGTGCAGGATGCCTTTGGCCACGATGCGGTCGATCACGCGCTGGGACTGGAGCAGCGTCTTCGCCGCGGCGTCCTTGTCCCCGGCGGCGACGGCTTTCTTCACGTTCTTGATCGCGGTGCGCACTTCGGTGCGCAGCTTCATGTTGTGGGCGCGCAGGCCGATGGCCTGGTGGGCGCGCTTGCGAGCGGACTTGATGTTTGCCATGACCGGTATGTCTCGAAAAGGGCGCGAATTTTAACATGAACCTCCTGCGCACCCTGGCAACCGTGAGCAGCCTGACCATGGTCAGCCGCGTGCTTGGCTATGTGCGCGACTTCCTCATCGCGCGCATCTTCGGCGCCGGGCTGATGACCGACGCCTTTTTCGTCGCCTTCAAGATCCCCAATCTCCTGCGGCGCCTGTTCGCCGAGGGCGCCTTCTCGCAGGCCTTCGTGCCGATCCTGGCCGAGACCAAGAACCGCACCGGCGCGGCGGAAACCAAGTCGCTGATCGACGCCATCGCCACGGTCCTGTTCCTCGCCCTGGTGCTGGCGGCGGCGCTGGGCATGGCCGCGGCGCCGCTCATCGTCTATGTCACGGCGCCCGGATTCGCCGCCGAGCCCGAAAAGTTCGCCGTCACGGTGCAGCTGCTGCGCATCACCTTTCCCTACATCGTGTTCATCTCGCTGGTGGCGCTGTCGGCCGGGATCCTGAATACCTGGAACCGCTTTTCGGTGCCGGCGATTACGCCGACCCTGCTCAACGTGGCGTTCATCGTCGGCGCGGCCTTCTTCGCCGAGCGCTTCGATCCGCCGGTGCTGGTGCTCGCCTGGGCGGTGTTCATCGGCGGCGCTCTGCAGCTCGCCTACCAGGTGCCGTTCCTCGCCAGGATGGGACTGCTGCCGCGCTGGCGCTTCGATCTCTCGCACCCCGGGCTGCGGCGGGTCCTGCTGCTGATGGTGCCCGCCGCGTTCGGCGTCTCGGTGAGCCAAGTGTCCCTGCTGCTCAACCAGATCTTCGCCTCGTTCCTGCCCACCGGCAGCGTCTCCTGGCTCTACTACGCCGACCGGCTGATGGAGCTGCCGGCCGGCGTGCTCGGCGTCGCCGTCGGCACGATCCTGCTGCCCAGCCTGTCGAAGTACCACGCCTCGGCCAATTCGGCGGAGTACAGCCGGCTGCTCGACTGGGGGCTGCGCATTACCGTGCTGCTCGCGGTGCCGGCCGCGGCAGCCCTGGCGGTGCTGGCGCTGCCGCTGGTGGCGATGCTTTTCCAGTACGGCCGCTTCACCGCCGAGGACGCCTGGATGACGCGTCAGGCGCTCATGGCCTACAGCCTGGGGCTGGTCGGCATGATCCTGGTCAAGATTCTCGCGCCGGGCTTCTACGCAAGACAAAACGTCGTAACTCCGGTCAAGATCGGGATCGTGACCCTGGTCGCCACGCAGCTCATGAACCTCGGCCTGGTGGGGCCCTTGCGCCATGCCGGCCTCGCGCTGGCGATCGGAATCGGCGCTTGCCTGAACGCCCTGCTCTTGTACTGGATGCTGAAGAAAGACCGGATCTATATGCCGCAGCCCGGCTGGGCGGTGTTCGTGCTGAAGGTGCTGGCGTCGGTGGCGCTGATGGCGATCGTGCTATTCACCACCATGGGCGAGCCGTGGTGGTGGCTGCAGGCGGCGTGGCATCGCAAGGTACCCGCGGTGCTGGGCCTGGTGGCACTCGGGGCGGCGGTGTACGGCGCCTGCCTGTTCGCCTTCGGCTTCCGGCTGCGCGACTTCTCTCGCCGCGCGGCCGACTAATGGGCGTCGCGCTCGACGAGTTTGCCCAGCTGATCGCCCGCGACGACGCGCGCATCGACCTCGCCCGCGCCTGCCTGATGATCGCGCAGGACGCCTACCCGGAGCTGGATGTCGAGCGCTACCTCGGCGACATCGAGCGCATGGCGATTCGCCTGCGCGCCAGCCTGCCGCCGAAGGTCACCCCGGAGGAGCGCGTCGTCGCGCTGAACAAGTTCCTCTACGAGGACCAGGGCTTCTGGGGCAATGCCGAGGACTACTACGATCCGCGCAACAGCTACCTGAACGAGGTGATCGACCGCAAGACCGGCATCCCGATCAGCCTGTCGATCCTGTACATGGAGCTCGGCCGGCGCATCGGCCTGCCGCTCGAGGGCGTGTCGTTTCCCGGCCATTTCCTGGTGCGGCTCAAGCTGCGCGGCGGCGTGCTGGTGCTCGATCCCTTTGCCGGCGGCGCGCCCCAGTCCGAGGACGATCTGCGCAGCCGCGTGAAGCGCGTGATCCCCGACGGCGTCGCCGACGATCTGCCGGCCGCCGAGCTGCCGCTCGACCAGTTCCTCGAGCCGGCGACCAAGCGCCAGATCCTGTCGCGCGTGCTGCGCAACTTGAAGGGTATCTACCGCGAGAGCGACAAGCCCGAGCGCATGCTCGACGTGCTCAACCGCATGCTGCTGGTCACGCCCGACGCGAGCGCCGAGCTGCGCGATCGCGGCTTCCTCTACCACCGGCTCGAGTGCTACCGCGCGGCGCTGCAGGACCTGTCGGCCTACGCCGAGCGCGAGCCCGACGCCCCGGACCTGGACGAGGTGCGCGGCAAGCTGTTCGAGCTCTCCGCGCTCTGCGCGCGGCTCAACTAAGAAACAACCAAATCAGGGACAGACCACGTTTTTCGAAGTTCTTGCGCCCGTCGCTGCACGCGCTGGTGCAGACCCGGCTTATAGCCAAGCGCAAAGAAAATTTCCGCCGCGAGGAAGATCGGTGCGACGAAGATCTGGAACAGGTTGTCGGCGAGCGCGGGCTTGCGGCCTTCGAAGCCGTGGCCGACGAGCTGCAGGACCCAGCCGCCGACGAACAGGACGCCGAACCAGATCCAGCCTTGAGTGATGCCGAGGCCGGCAATCTGCTCGCCGATCCATACCAATGCTGCGGTAATCACCAGCATGGCCAGCGCAAGCGGCACGTCGAGGAAGAAGTAGTACATCAGCACCACCGCGGCGAAGACCATCGCCGCGGTGATGGTCAGGCCGCCGGCATCGAAGCCGATCCAGGCGAGGGGAATGAAGAGCGACAGCATGATCGCCGGCACGCCGATGAAGTGCGTGGCCTTGTTGCGCGCGTCCTGGTGGTAGGCCGCGTAGAAACTCATCTGGTCTTCGATGGTTTTCATAAACCTACTATAATTCAGTGTTTTAACCGCGTCCAATGGTCGTTACGCACGGCTCTTTGCAGCGCGCCCGGGGCCGGTGTGCGCTGACGATCGGCAACTTCGACGGCGTGCACCGCGGCCACCGCGCGCTCATCGATCGCGTGGTTGCCCGGGCGCGAGAAACCAACCTCTCCTCCTGCGTCCTGACTTTCGAACCGCACCCGCGCGAATTCTTCGCCGGCGAAGCCGCGCCGGCGCGCATCACGAGGCTGCGTGACAAGCTCGACCTGCTCGCCCAGACCGGCGTCGAGCGCGTCCACGTCGCGCGCTTCGATGCGCGCTTCGCCGCCTTGACGCCCGAGCGCTTCGTCGAGGACGTGCTGGTCGGCGGATTGGGCGTGCGCGCGCTCATGATTGGGCGCGATTTCCGCTACGGCGCGCGGCGTGCCGGCGACTTCGCTACGCTCGAAGCAGCAGCGAAGCGACACGCCTTTTCCCTCGAAGCGATGGACGACGTCGAATTCGAGGGCCGGCGGGTTTCGAGCTCCGCGGTGCGCGCCGCGCTCCAGGCCGGCGACCTGCGCGGCGCCGAGCGCCTGCTCGGGCATCCCTATTTCATCAGCGGCCGCGTCGCCCATGGCGCCAAGCTCGGCCGCAGCCTGGGCTTCCCGACCGCCAACATCGTGCTGCGCCGGCCGCCGCCGATCGCCGGGATCTTCGTGGTCGAAGTCGATCGTCTCGGCCGCGGGGTGGCGAGCGTGGGCAGGCGTCCTACCATCAACCCGGTGCCGATTCCGCTGCTCGAAGTGCATCTGTTCGACCGCGACGAGGACCTCTATGGCGAGCATCTGCGCGTGCGCTTCCTGGAGAAGCTGCGCGACGAGGAGAAGTACGACGGCCTGCCGGCGCTGCAGGCAGCGATCGCGCGCGACGCAACGCGCGCCAGGGAGTTCTTTCTGAACCATGGCTGATTACAAAGACACGCTGAACCTTCCCGAGACGCCGTTCCCGATGCGCGGCGACCTCGCCAGGCGCGAGCCGCTGTGGGTCAAGGAGTGGCAGGAGAAGGGCCTGTACCGCCGTCTGCGCGCGGTGGCCAAGGGCCGCCCGCGCTTCGTGCTGCACGATGGGCCGCCTTACGCCAACGGCGACATCCATATCGGCACCGCGGTGAACAAGATCCTCAAGGACGTGATCGTCAAATCGAAGACCCTGGCGGGCTTCGACGCGCCCTACGTGCCGGGCTGGGACTGCCACGGCATGCCGATCGAGGTGCAGATCGAGAAGAAGCACGGCAAGAACCTGCCGGCGGCCGAGACGCAGCGCCTGTGCCGCGCCTTCGCCACGGAGCAGATCGAGCGGCAACGGCAGGACTTCCGCCGCCTGGGCGTGCTCGGCGACTGGGAGCATCCGTACCTGACCATGGCGCCGGGCAACGAAGCCGACGAGATCCGCGTCCTCGGCAAGCTGCTGGAGAAGGGCTACGTCTACCGCGGCCTGAAGCCGGTGAACTGGTGCTTCGATTGCGGCTCGGCGCTCGCCGAGGCGGAAGTCGAGTACGAGGACCGCAAGGACCCGGCCGTGGATGTGGCCTTCAAAGCTGTGGAGGCCGATTTGCCCAGACTGGACTCGGCGTTCGGGGGCAAAGCGATTCCGGACAAGCCTGTTTATGCGGTGATCTGGACCACCACGCCCTGGACGCTGCCGGCGAACCAGGCGCTCAATGTCCACCCGGAGCTCACCTACAACCTGGTCGATACCGAGAAGGGCTTGCTGATCCTCGCGGCGGAGCTCCAGGAAGCGTGTTTGAAGCGGTTCGGTCTCTCCGGCAGATCTTTGGCGAGCTGCAAGGGCAGGGCCCTCGAGAACATCCGCTTCCGCCATCCGTTCTACGATCGCGACGCGCCGATCTACCTCGGCGAGTATGTCACGCTGGAGGCCGGAACCGGCATCGTGCATTCGGCGCCCGCGTACGGCGTGGAGGACTTCGAATCCTGCCGGCGCTACGGCATGCGCGACGACCAGATGCTCACGCCGGTGATGGGCGACGGGCGCTTCGCCTCGTCGCTGCCGCTTTTCGGCGGGCTGCCGATCTGGGAAGCCAACGGCAGGATCGTCAAGGAGCTCGAGGCGCGGGGCGCGCTGCTGCACCACGAGATCCACCAGCACAGCTACATGCATTGCTGGCGCCACAAGACGCCGGTGATTTTGCGCGCCACAGTGCAATGGTTCGCTTCGATGGACAAGAAGGTGGGTTCAGAGTCATTGCGCGAAACCGCACTGCGCGGCATCGAGAACACCGAGTTCTTCCCCTCGTGGGGTCAGGCGCGGCTGCACGGCATGATCGCCAACCGCCCGGACTGGACGCTCTCGCGCCAGCGGCAATGGGGCGTGCCGATGCCGTTCTTCCTGCACCGCGAGACCGGGGCGCTGCATCCGCGCACCGCTGAAATCCTGGAGAAGGTGGCGAAGCGCGTGGAGCAGGGCGGCATCGAGGCGTGGCAGGCCGTGACTGCGGAAGAGTTACTCGGGCCTGATAGCAAGAATTACGAAAAAAGCCGCGACACGCTCGACGTATGGTTCGACTCGGGCTCGACGCATTACACCGTAATGCGCGGCTCGCATCGCGACGACACGCGCTTCCCGGCCGATCTTTATCTCGAAGGCTCGGACCAGCACCGCGGCTGGTTCCATTCTTCGCTGCTGGTGTCGTGCATGCTCGATGGCATCCCGCCGTACAAGGGCCTGCTCACGCACGGCTTCGTCGTCGACGGCGAGGGCCGCAAGATGTCGAAGTCGAAGGGCAACGTGGTCGCGCCGCAGCAGGTTTCGAACAGCCTGGGCGCCGAGATCCTGCGGCTGTGGGTGGCGAGCACCGATTACTCCGGCGAGCTGTTCATCTCCAACGAGATCCTCAAGCGGGTGGTGGAGAGCTACCGGCGCATGCGCAACACCTTGCGCTTTCTGCTGGCCAACACCTCGGATTTCGACCCGGCGAGGCACGCGCTCGCGGTCGCCGACCTGGTGGAAATCGACCGCTACGCGCTGGCGATGGCGGCGCAGATGCAGGAGCAGGTGACCGCGGATTACGCGCGCTACCAGTTCCACCTGGTGGCGCAGAAGCTGCAGGCCTTCTGCTCCGAGGACCTCGGCGCCTTCTACCTCGATGTGCTCAAGGACCGCCTCTACACCTGCGGCGCGGACTCGGCCGCACGGCGCTCGGCGCAGACCGCGCTCTGGCACATCACGCAAAGCCTGGTGCGCCTGATCGCGCCGATCCTGTCCTTCACCGCGGAAGAGCTGTGGCAGGAATTCGCCCGCAAGCAAGACGACAGCGTGTTCTTTCAAACGTGGCATGAGCTGCCCACGCCACCCAATGGTGGGGAATTGCTTGCGAAGTGGGCGCGGCTGCGCGAGTTGCGCGCACCGGTCCGCAAGGAAGTCGAGGCCTTGAGGGCCGGTGGCAAGGTTGGTTCGTCCCTGCAAGCGGAGGTCGAAGTTACGGCACCCGCAGCCGACTACGAGCTGCTGGCCAGCCTGGGCGCCGACCTCAAGTTCCTGATGATCGCCTCGGCCGCCCGCGTCACGCGCGGCGACGAGCTGGCGGCGAAAGTGCTGCCCAGCGTGCATCCCAAGTGCGAGCGCTGCTGGCACTACCTCGCCGACGTCAACGGCGAAGGGCTGTGCGGCCGCTGCCAGAGCAACCTGCGCGGGCCGGGCGAGACCCGAAAGCATGTCTAGGGCCTGGCGCTGGTTCGCCCTCGCGGCTGCCATCGTAGCCGCCGACCAGCTCACCAAGTGGCTGGTGCTCGCCTACTTCGAGAACCGCTACCCGCGCGAGGAGCTCACCGGGTTCTTCAACCTGGTGCTGGTGTTCAACAAGGGGGCGGCCTTCAGCCTGTTCGCGCAGGCGGCGGGCTGGCAGATGCCGCTGCTCGCCGCCTTCGCCCTCGGCGCGGCGGCGATCGTCAGCGTCCTCATCTTGCGCAACCCGGGGCGCGGCCTGCTGTGCTTCGGCCTGGCGCTGATCCTCGGCGGCGCCCTTGGCAACCTGATCGACCGCCTGCGCTTCGGTCACGTCGTCGATTTTCTGGATTTCCATGCGCTGGGCTGGCACTGGCCCGCGTTCAACGTCGCCGATTCGGCGATCTGCGTCGGCGCGGTGATCCTGATCCTCGAGGGTTTCGTCCATAGCCACCATGAAAAGCGAGCTGGCGCTCCTTCTTAAGGCGCTCGCCTTCGCCGCGCACAAGCACCGCGACCAGCGGCGCAAGGACCCGGAAGCGTCGCCCTACATCAATCATCCGATTGCGCTGGCCGACGTGCTGGTGAACGAAGGCGGAGTGACGGACATCGAGGTGCTCTGCGCAGCGCTGCTGCACGACACGGTGGAGGACACGGCGACCACGCCGCAGGAGCTGGCGCAGGTGTTCGGCGCGCGCGTCGCCGGCATCGTCGCCGAGGTCACCGACGACACCCGGCTGCCGAAGGCCGAGCGCAAGCGCCTGCAGATCGAGCACGCCGGCGCGCTGTCGGCGCAGGCCAAGCTGGTGAAGCTGGCCGACAAGATCTGCAACCTGCGCGACGTGGCCGAGCGGCCGCCGGCGAGCTGGGATCTCGCGCGCCGGCGCGAGTACTTCGACTGGGCCAAGCGGGTGGTCGACGGCCTGCGGGGGGCGACGAGTGAAGAGATGCGTCGGCTCGAAGCGGCCTTCGACGCGGCGCATCGCATGCGAAAATAGCGCCATGGATGTCCTGCTAGCCAGCCCCCGCGGCTTCTGCGCCGGCGTCGAGCGCGCGATCGAGATCGTCGAGCGTGCGCTCGAGCTGCACGGCGCGCCGATCTACGTGCGCCACGAGATCGTGCACAACAAGTACGTGGTCGACGACCTGCGCGCCAAGGGCGCGGTGTTCGTCGAGGAGCTCGACGAGGTGCCCACCGGCGCGACGGTGATCTTCAGCGCGCACGGCGTGTCGCAGCAGGTGCGCGCCGAGGCCGACCGCCGCGGGCTGAAGGCGTTCGACGCCACCTGCCCGCTGGTCACCAAGGTGCACCTCGAGGTGAAGCGC
>DATFDV010000138.1:0-4485 GCA_035251855.1 Burkholderiales bacterium
AGCACGTGGCCGAGCGAAGCATCGGCCGGCTCCTCGGCGGCTTGGGCGGGCAGCGTGGGGATCAGCAGTAAGGCGACGGCCAGGATGCGAACAGGTTTCATGCGGCTTCCTCCGATGGTCCAAGCATAACGCTCCAAGGCCAAAAAAGTTCACCGTGCGGTTTCACCGTAGAATTTGAAAAAATTACATGGCGAACGCCGATAACTTCGTCCGCTGGTTCCGCCAGGTCGCGCCTTACGTGCACGACTTCGGCGGGCGCACGTTCGTCGTCGCCTTCGGCGGGGAGATGGTCGCCGAGCGAAGCCGGTTTGCCACCTTCATCCACGACCTCAACCTGCTCGCCGCGCTCGAGATCCGGCTGGTGCTGGTCTACGGCGCGCGGCCGCAGATCGAGGCGGAGCTCAAGGCAAAAGGTCTGAAGTCGCAGTACGCGCAGGGCTTGCGCGTCACCGACGAGCAGGCGCTGACGGTGGTGAAGCACGTCGGCGGCATGCTGCGCGTGGAGATCGAGGCGCTGCTTTCGCAGGGGCTGCCGAACTCGCCGATGGCGCGCGCGCAGATCCGCGCCGTCTCGGGCAACTACATCACGGCGCGGCCGATCGGCGTGCGCAAGGGCATCGATTTCCAGTTCACCGGCGCGGTGCGCAAGGTGGACGCCGCCGCGCTCTCCGCGCACCTCGACGTCGCGGACATCGTGCTGGTGCCCTTCGTGGGCTACTCGCCCACCGGCGAGGTGTTCAACCTGGCGTGGGAGGACGTGGCCGAGAGCGTGGCCGTCGCCCTGCGCGCCGACAAGCTGCTGATGTACACCGACAAGCTGCCGACCAACCGCAAGGGCGAGGTGGTGTCGGAGCTCACCGCGGACGAGGCCGCCGCGCTGTCGGGGAAGAAGTCCAACCTCACGCCGGCGACCATGCGCGCGATGGAGCACCTCGCGCGCGCGGTGGACAACGGCGTGGCGCGCGGCCACCTGGTGACGCGCCGCTCGCCCGGCTCGATGCTGCTCGAGCTCTTCACCCACGCCGGCGTGGGCACCATGATCACCGACGACACGGTGGAGAAGCTGCGCCCGGCGCGCATCGAGGACGTGCGCGGCATGCTCGAGCTGATCGAGCCGCTCGAGGCCGAGGGCACGCTGGTGAAGCGCAGCCGCGAGCTGCTCGAGGCCGAGATCGGCAACTTCATGGTGATCGAGCACGACGCGCGCATCGTCGGCTGCGCGGCGCTGTATCCGTTCCCCGACGACAAGAGCGCGGAGTTCGCCTGCCTGGCGGTGGCGCCCGGCGTGCGCGAGGCGGGCTACGGCGAGCGGCTGCTCAAGGCCTGCGAGCAGCGCGCCAAGGGCCTCAAGCTGCGCCGGCTTTTCGCCCTCACCACGCACGCGGCGCACTGGTTCCTCGAGCAGGGCTTCCGTGCCGCCGCGGTCGACGCGCTCCCGGAGGAGCGCAAGGCGCTCTACAACTGGCGCCGGGGGTCGAAGGTGTTCCTCAAACGCCTATAATTTCGCGATGGCACGAACCGTGAAGTGCGTAAAGCTCGGCCGCGAGGCCGAAGGACTGGATTTCCCTCCGTACCCCGGCGACCTGGGCAAGCGCATCTGGGAGAACGTATCGAAGGAAGCCTGGGCGCAGTGGCTCAAGCAGCAGACCATGCTGGTGAACGAGAACCGCCTCAGCCTCGCCGATCCGAAGGCCCGTAAGTACCTGATGGAGCAGACCGAGCGCCATTTCTTCGGCGGCGGCGCCGACACCGCGCAGGGCTACGTCCCGCCGCCGCCCGACAGGAAGTAGCGGAACGCCGCGGCCAGCACGGCGAGGCCCAGCGCCGCACCCAGGAACACCGGCACCGCCCCCGCGGCATCCAGCACGCGCGCGGCAAGCCACACGCCGCAGGCCTGCCCCAGGAACAGGAAGGTCGCGAACAGCGCCACCGCCGAGCCGCGCGCCTCGGGCGCAACCTGCGTGATGTGCATCTGTACCGTAGTGTGGAACATGTAGAAGCCGGCGCCGACGGTGGCGATGCTGAGCGTGCTGAGAAGCAGCGAGCCTGAAAAGGCGAGGCCGGCGTAGCCGAGCGCGAGCGCCGCGCCGCCGAGCGTGACCATGCCCTGCTCGCCGAGGCGCCGCACCGCGCGCCGCGCGAGCAGCGCATAGACCAGGCCACCGGCCGCCCACGTCGCCACCACCGTTCCCGAAAGGCCGGGCCCGATCGCGAAGCGGCCCTGCAGTGCGGTGGCGATGAATGCGAACGGCCCGGAGATCAGCAGGCCCTCCGCATAGCCGGTACCGAAGAGCTTGCGCAGCCGCGCGTCCGCCAGCAGGCGGGGCATGCGCTGGAAGCTCCTGCGCATCGCGCCGCGCCCGGCGCCGGCGGGCGGCTGCGCGCGCAGCTCGAGGAACAGCAGCAGCGCGATCACCAGGAGCAGAGCGGCGAGCGCATAGAAGATGGTGCGCCAGCCGAAGTGCTCGCCGAGCCAGCCGGCGGCGGCGTTGCCGAACGCGAGACCGGCCATCTGGCCGACGAGGAAGCGGGCGAGCAGCGGCTGGCGCCGCTCGTACGCCACCGTGTCGCCGATCCAGGCGAGCGCGAGCGGAATGAAGGCCCCGATGGTGGCGCCCGAGACGAAGCGCGCCGCGACCAGCGCGTCGAGGGAGGGCGCGAGGGCGCACGCGGCCGAGCCGAAGGCCGAAACCAGCGCCGCCGCGGCGATGGTGCGGTAGCGGCCGAAGCGATCGCCGAGCGGGCCGACCAGGACCTGCAGCAAGCCGTACGACAGGGCGAACGCGGTCACCGCGCCGGCGGCGGCGCCGGTGGTCACGCCGTATTCGCCGGCGATCAGCGGCAGCAGCGGGTCGGTCGCGCGCAGGCTCGCCGCGCTGGCGAACGCGGCCAGCGAGAGGAGCAATACCGCGCGGTTCAACTAGACGCGTTTCTTGGTGAGGACGCCCGAGGCTTCGGCGAGCAGCAGCACGTCCGCCGGGCGCCGCGCGAAGATGCCGTTGCTCACCACGCCGGCGATCTGGTTCAGCGCGGTCTCGGTGTTCGGCGGGTCGAGCAGCGTCATGCCGTGGCAGTCGAGCACCACGTTGCCGTTGTCGGTGGTGAAGCCCTCGCGCAGCTGAGGATGCCCGCCCATCTTGACGATCTCGCGCGCGACGTAGCTGCGCGCCATCGGGATCACCTCGACCGGCAGCGGGAACTTGCCGAGCACCGGCACCAGCTTGGAAGCGTCGCAGATGCAGACGAACTTGCGCGCCACCGCGGCGGTGATCTTCTCGCGCGTCAGCGCCCCGCCGCCGCCCTTGATCATGTGCAGGTGCTCGGTGATCTCGTCGGCGCCATCGACGTACACCGGCAGCTCGTTGACGCTGTTGAGCTCGAACACCCGGATGCCGTGCTTCTTAAGCCGCTCGGCGCTCGCCTCGGAGGCCGCCACCGCGCCATCGATCTTGTGCTTGATCGATGCCAGCGCCTCGATGAACTTGAATACGGTCGAGCCCGAGCCGACGCCGACGATCGGGTCCTGCACGTACTTCAGCGCTTCTCGCGCCACCAGTTCCTTGAGAGCGTCCTGATTCATGCGTGCATTTCTACTTTTTGCGCTGAGGCGGGAGATCCGTACAGACCCCCTCGAAGAGCTCGGCGGCCATGCCGACCGATTCGCTGGTGGTCGGGTGCGGATGGATGGTCTTGCCGATGTCGGTGGCATCGGCGCCCATCTCGATGGCGAGCGCGAGCTCGCTGATCAGGTCGCCGGCGCCGGTGCCGACGATGCCGCCGCCGACCAGCCGATGCGATTCGGCGTCGAAGATGAGCTTGGTGAAGCCTTCGTCGCGGCCGTTGGCGATGGCGCGGCCGGACGCGGCCCACGGAAACTTCGCCACGCTGATCGGCGTGCCGTTCTTCTTCGCCTCCTCCTCTGTTAGCCCGACCCAGGCGATCTCCGGGTCGGTATAGGCGACCGAAGGGATCACGCGCGCATCGAAGTGCGACTTCATGCCGTTGGCCGCCTCGGCGGCGACGTGGCCTTCATGCACCGCCTTGTGCGCGAGCATAGGATTGCCGGCGATATCACCGATGGCGAAGATGTTGGGGACGTTGGTACGCATCTGCGAATCGGTCTTGATGAACCCGCGCTCATCGACGGCGATGCCGGCCTTCTCCGCGCCGATCTTCCTGCCGTTCGGCACACGGCCGACGGACACAAGGATCATGTCGTACGTGACCGAATTGCTGTTATCAAAAACAACCTTGATTCCATCCTTGGCGACGTCGACCTTGCTGGTCTTGGTCTTGAGCATCACCTTGTCGAAGCGCGGCGCGTTGAACTTCTGCCACACCGCGACCAGGTCGCGGTCGGCGCCGAGCATCAGGCCGTCCATCATCTCGACCACGTCGAGGCGCGTGCCGAGGGTCGAGTACACCGTGCCCATCTCCAGGCCGATGATGCCGCCGCCGATCACCAGCATCTTCTTCGGCAGGCTC
>DATFDV010000139.1:0-24334 GCA_035251855.1 Burkholderiales bacterium
CCCTGCGCAATCGGGCTGCTGCCCGCGCCCACCGGCCGGCCGCCTGGCGCGCTCTGCGGGCCGGCACCGAGGGCCGACTGCGCCGTGACCGGGCGGTCGGTTCCGGGAATCGAGGCGCCGGTCACCAGGATCGGCCGCGGCGGCCAGCCCTGGTTGTCGACCTTGCTCACCCACTCCAAAAACTTGACGAGATCGGCGATCTCCGTTTCGCTCAGATTCTGGCGCGGCATCAGCCGGCGGTGCTTTTTCTCGTCGTAGAACTGCGACGGGTCCTTCATGTACGCCTTCAGGTACGCCTCGCCGCGATGCTGGGCGATCTTGGTGAGGTCGGGCGCGTAGTAGGCGCCCTCGCCGAACAGCGTGTGGCAATTGATGCAGTTGTACTTGTGCCAGACGTGCTTGCCCTTCTTCACTTCCTCGGTGATGTCATAGGAATTGGTGAGCGTGGGAAACTTGTCATGGCTGTCCACCGTAAGGATCACGAACGCCAGCGTCGCGAGGCCGGTGCACCAGAGGGCGAAGAGGCGGCCGCCTTTGCGGGTCATTGGTAGCGCGCCTTCAGACGGCGATGCTCGACCAGTTCACGAGCGAGATGTACACGGCGTAGAGCAGCGCGGCGGCCATGACGGCGATCACCACCAGGCCTACGATCTTGAGCGGCAGGCGCGCGGTGTCCGTCATCGCGGCGACGTTAGCACCGAGTTCGTTGGGTCATCAACCTTCGTTCGCGGAATCGGCATTGGCGGCTTTCATGCTTTTTGTCGTTTGTCTGCTCGCAGCATGCGCCTGGGGCGCGACGACGAATTGATGAAGGTCAAAAGTTCGCTTGGTACCGGTACCATAGTGCATGTTCAAACGCATCGACCACATCGAGCTGCTCACCGCGGTGCCCGAGCGGGCCGTCGCCTTCTATACCGGGACGCTCGGCTTTCGCGAGCGAGAGCGCATGCGCATCCCGCAGACGCCGCAGGGACCGCTCGACCTCGTCTACCTGCAGCTTGGCGATACCACTCTGGAAGTGATGTGCTTCCCCGAGGCCGGCTCGCGGATTCCGGAGCGCGCCGCGGAGCTGCGGCAGGGATGGCAGTGCCTCGCGCTCGAGGTCGAGGACATGGATCGCGCGGTGGAAATGCTCAAGGCGAAGGGCATCGAGCCAGCGTGGGGCCCGATGAAGCGACCCGATTACGCCCGCGCCGAGATCCGCGATCCCGACGGCAATCCCATCGAGCTGCGGCAGTGGTACTAGCGCTTCCCTGATCGAGGCCGCGCCGGCTTTCGCCGCGCGCCGATCGCGCCGGACGCGGCGGCCTGCATCAGGCGGCGAAAGGTCGGGCATTCCAGGTGGCTCGGCGCGGGGCAGGCGGCGGCGTGCCGCAGGCCGTTGCGCATCGCGACCAGCTTGCGGATCGTGCCGTCCAGGTCCTTCGCCTTGGCGGCGAGCAGGTTCCGGTCGATGCGCGGCCGCCCATCCGCGCCGAACATGCGCGCGATCTCGTCGAGCGAGAAACCGGCGGCGCTGCCCAGCGAGACGAGCGACAGGCGCTCGAGCACGTCGGCGGCGAACAGGCGGCGCAGGCCGCGCCGGCCGGTCGAGGCGATCAGCCCTTTCTCCTCGTAGAAGCGCAGCGTCGAGGCCGGGATCCCGGCGCGCCGTGCCACCTCGGCGATGTCCACGTGAGCACCCCTTGACTTCAAGTTGACTTGAAGTGGCACTGTGCCGCTTCCGCCTCTCGAAGGCAAGCAAATGGAGACGACCATGGAGTTTCTGGCATCTGTGATTCTCATCGGCGCGGGCGCGACCGCGCTGATGGACGTCTGGAGCATCGCGCGCACGCGGCTGCTGGGCATGGCGCCGATGAATTACGGCTTGGTGGGCCGCTGGCTCGCCTGGATGGCGCGCGGGCGCTTTCGCCATGATCCGATCGCGGCCTCTCCGCCGGTGCGGGGCGAGCGGCTCATCGGCTGGACTGCGCACTACCTGATCGGCATTGCCTTCGCCGCAGTGCTCCTCGCCCTCTGGGGCCTGGACTGGGCGCGTCACCCCAGCCTGGCGCCGGCGCTGGTCGTCGGCATCGGCAGCGTCGCGGCGCCGTTCCTCGTCATGCAGCCCGGCATGGGCGCCGGCGTGGCTGCCAGCCGCACCCCGCGTCCCGGCGCCGCCCGCGTGCAGAGTCTCGTAACGCACGCCGTGTTCGGCCTCGGCCTCTATGCGGCCGCGTATCTTCAATCCAATCTCTGGAGGCTGTAATGCGTATCCCCAATCGCTTTGCGCCGATCGTGTTCGGCGGATTGCTCTCGGCGATCATGGTCGCCGTCGTCTCGGCGCTCGTGCTGGCCATCACCCAGGGAATCCACCAGGGGTTTTTCTGGCAATGGCTGCGGAGCTGCCTCACGACGTGGCCGGTGGCCTTTCCCACCGTCACCATCGTCGCGCCATGGGTGCGCCGCGTCGTCGGCCGGCTGACCGGCTAGCGCCTGCCGCAGAAACCAAAGCTTACTTTTGGGGTCCCACGGATGTGGACACGAAAGCCCTTATCGCTACTGCCAAAAGGGTTAGTAACGAAAGCTACGTGGCGCGTTTTCGCGCGCTGAACATCGCCGGGTTATCGTATCTGCTACGCCGGAAGTCCGCGGAATTACGTCAAACGTACGCTAACGACCAGTTACACATCCGCAAGCGCTAGTACAACAATTCCGTGTCCGGCGCGCCGCGTCGGGAAGAAGAGACGCAATCCTTGGGTCCCCGCCTTCGCGGGGACGACTTATTCCGCGCTCTTTTGCGTCCAGCCGCCGCCCAGCGCCCGCATCAGGTCGACGCTGAAGGCGAGGCGCGCCTGGCGGTTGCGCACGAAGGCGATCTCGGCGTCGTTGGCGGTGCGCTGGGCGTCCAGCACTTCCAGGTAGGGCGAGTAGCCGGAGTCATAGCGGATGCGCGAGAGCTCCAGCGCGTTGCGCGCCGCCTGCACGCGGGCGAGCAGATCGGCTTCCGAGGCACCGGTGTCCTCGAGGTTGACCAGCGCGTCGGACACTTCGCGGAACGCGCCTTCCACCGAACGCTGCCACTGGGCCACCGTCTGTTGGTATCGCGCCGCAGCCTGGTCCTCGATTGCCTCTCGCCGCCCGGCGTCGAACAGCGGCGCGAGGATGCCGATCCCCAGTCCCCATACGCCGCTGCTGGCGATGTCTTCGACCGCGGCGCTCTGCCCGCCGAGGTAACCGGTGAGTGTTACCGAGGGGAAGCGCGCGGCCCGCGCTACGCCGATCTGCGCGTTAGCGGCCACCATGGTCTGCTCGGCCGAGCGGATGTCGGGCCTGCGCTCGAGCAGGCTGGAAGGCAGGCCGGCGGGGGGAGTGGGAGGAACGGGGAGGGCGAACAGATCGCCCGAGGAAATTTTCAGGTCCAGACGACCGCTGAGCTGCGCGAGTTGCCGCTCGAGGAGCGCGCGCTGACGCCCGGCCTCGCGCCGCTGCACCAGCGCATCCGACAGCGCGCCCTGCGCCTGGTGGACGTCGAGCTCGGAGGTGAGGCCGGCGGAGGCGCGCGCCTGCGCGATCTCGAGCGACTCGCGACGCAGGCGGATGGTGTTGTCCAGCGCCACGATCTGCGCGTCGAGGGAGCGCAGGCCGAAGTAGGTCTGGGCCGTGACGCCACCGATGGTGAGGCCGACCACCTCGCGCGCGATCTGCGAGCCGAGCAGGTTGGCGCGCGCGGCTTCGTCGGCGCGGCTGAAGCGCCCCCAGAAGTCGAGCTCGAACGAAGTCGAGGCGACGAGGCGGGCGTCGTTGCGCTCGAGCGGTGCGGTCGCCACCGGCGCCGGGGCGGTGAGCGTGCCGACGCGCGAGCGCGTACGCGTGAATTGGCCGGTGATCTCGGGGAACAGCGCGGCACGCGCCTGGCGCATCACCGCCTCGGCTTCCTGCACCTGGGCCGCGGCGACGCGCAGGTCGGCGTTATTGGAGTGCGCCGACGCCACCAGCTCGTTCAGCGTGGCATCGCTATAGAGCGTCCACCAGTCGGAAGCGACCGAAGGTCCGCTTTCGCTTCCCGCGGTCGGGTACTGCGGGGGCAGCGGTATCTCGGGACGCTTGTAGTCCGGGCCGACGGTGGTGCAGCCGGCGAGCAACAGGACGAGGAAAGCCTTTTTCACTCGGCGGGCGCGGCTTGCACCGCATGCCGCGGTTTGCTGCGTCTGGCCACCAGCACGAAGAACAGCGGGATGAAAATGGTGGCGATGAAGGTGGCGACCAGCATGCCGCCGACCACGCCGGTGCCCATCGAGCGGCGCGCGCCGGCGCCCGCGCCGGTCGAGAGCATGAGCGGCATCACGCCCAGCACGAAGGCGAGCGAGGTCATCACGATCGGGCGAAAGCGCAGCCGCGCGGCATTGACTGCCGCCTCGACCGCGCTCTTGCCCTCGAGGAAGCCCTGCTGCGCGAATTCCACGATCAGGATCGCGTTCTTCGCCGCCAGGCCGATCAGCACCACCAGGCCGATCTGGAAGTAGATGTCGTTCTCGAGGCCGCGCATCCAGACGAAGGCGAGCGCGCCGACCACCGCGAAGGGCACCGCCATCACCACCGCGAAGGGCAGCAGCCAGCGCTCGTAGAGCGCGGCGAGGATCAGGAACACCATCACGATGGCGAGCGCGAAGGCGATCGCCGAAGCGCGGCCGGTGCGCTTTTCCTGGAACGCCTGACCCGACCAGGCGATCTGGTAGCCCTCGGGCAGCGACTTCAGCGCGGTTTCCTCCACCGCGCGGATCGCCTCGCCGGACGACACGCCCGGCCGGCCGTTGCCGAGCACGCGCGCCGAGACGAAGCCGTTGAAGCGCTCGAGCTGCTCCGGGCCCACCAGGCTGGTGGTGCGGATCAGCGCCTTCAGCGGGATCATCTCGCGCGTGGCGGCCGAGCGCACGTAGATGGCGCCGAGGTCCTCGGGCTGCGCGCGGTAGGGCGCGTCGGCCTGCATCTGCACGCGGTAGGTACGGCCGAACTTGTTGAAGTCGTTCACGTAGAGCGCCGACATGGTGCTCTGCAGCGCCTCGAACACTTCCTGCACCGGCACCCCGAGCGAGAGCGCCTTGTCGCGATCGACCTCGACGTGCAGCTGCGGCACGGTCGGGCGGAAGAAGGAGTTGACGCCGGTCAGCTGCGGGTGCTCGCGCAGCGCGGCGAGGAAGGTCTGCGTCGCCTGGAACAGGCGCTGCGCGTTGGGATCGCCGCGCGCCTGCAGGTAAAGCTCGAATCCGCCCGCGGTCCCCAGGCCGCGGATCGGCGCCGGGTTGAAGGCGAACGCCATGCCTTCGCGCAGCTGCGATCCCTCCCGCGCAATAGCGGCCGCCACGGCGGCTGCCGGTCGGTCGCTGCGCTCGTCCCAGTGCTTGAGCGGTATGAACATGGTGGCGGCGTTGGTCTTGTTGCCGCCCCCGAGCAGGTCGAAGCCGTTGATCACCATCACGTTCTGCACGCCGGGATTTCCCTGCGCGATGTTGCCGAGCTCGCCCGCCACCTTGCGCGTGCGCTCGAGCGTCGCGCCGTCGGGCAGCTGCACGTTGCCGAAGATGTAGCCCTGGTCTTCCGCGGGCACGAAGCTCGTCGGAATGCGCAGGAACAGCACCACGCAGGCGACCAGGATGGCGATGAATCCGAGCAGGGAAAACAACGGGTGCTTGAGAAGAATCTGGACCCCGCCGAGGAAACGCTGCGTCACCCAGGCGAAGCCGAGGTTGAACGGGCGGAAGATCCTCGACTCGTGGTAACCGCTCTTCATGAGGATCGCGCACAGCGCCGGCGTGAGGGTGAGCGCGATGAAGCCGGAGATCACCACCGCGAAGGTCAGCGTCACCGCGAACTGGCGGTAGAGCTGGCCGGCGATGCCGCCGAGGAACGCGACCGGAATGAACACCGCGCACAGCACCAGCACGATGGCAACCACCGCGCCCGAAACCTCGCGCATCGCCTCGAGCGCCGCCTCGAACGGCGGCATCTTCTCCTCGCGCATCAGGCGCTCGACGTTCTCGAGCACCACGATCGCGTCGTCGACCACGATGCCGATGGCGAGCACCAGCGCGAAGAGGGTCAGGGTGTTGATCGAGAAGCCCACCGCCCACAGGCCCGCGAAGGCGCCGATCAGCGACACCGGCACCGCGATCATCGGGATCAAGGTCGCGCGCCAGGTCTGCAGGAACAGGAACACCACCGCGAGCACCAGGAGCGCAGCCTCGAAGATGGTCATGTTCACTTCGCGGATCGACGCATCGACGAAGCGCGTGGTGTCGAAGGGAATCTGGTAGTCCACGCCCTCGGGGAACCCCCCACGCAGTTCTTGCATTCTTTGTCTGACTGAAGAAGCGACTTCGAGCGCGTTGGCCCCCGGCTGCAGATAGGTGGCCATGCCGATGGTCGGCTGCCCGTCGAGCGTATTGGAAGTGTCGTAGTTGAGGGCGCCGAGCTCGAGCCGGGCGATGTCCTTCAGCTTCAGCACGCCCGCCGGCCCGGCCGCGCGCACCACGATCTCGCCGAATTCCTCGGCCTCCACCAGCCGTCCTTGCGCGGTGACGGTGTAGACGATGTTCTGACCCGCCGGCGCGGGCTCGGTGCCGATGCGGCCGGCGGCGTATTGCGCGTTCTGCGCGCGCAGCGCCGCGGCGACGTCCGAGGTGGTGACGCCCAGTCGCGCCATCTTCTCCGGGTTGATCCACACGCGCATCGAGTAGTCGCGCGCGCCGAAGATGGTGACGTCGGCTAGGCCCGGCAGGCGCTTGAGCTCGTCGACGATGTTGAGCGAGGCGTAGTTCGAGAGGAACAGGGTGTCGCGCTGGTTGCCCGGCGACACCAGCGAGACCACCAGCAGGATGTCGAACGAGCGCTTCTGCACCAGCACGCCGTTACGGCGCACCTCGTCGGGCAGCCGCGGCAGCGCGCGCTGCACGCGGTTGTTCACCTCGAAGATCGAGGCATCGACGTTGGTGCCCGGCTCGAAGGTCACCGTGATCTGCAGGTTGCCGTTCGAGGAGGAGGTCGAGCTGAAGTAGGAGAGCCGCTCCACGCCCGAGAGCTGCTCCTCGATCGGCGAGGCCACCGTGCGGGCGAGGGTCTCGGCGCTGGCGCCGGGGTAGGAAGTGGTGATGAGCACCGTCGGCGGCGCGATCTCGGGGTATTGCGAGACCGCGAGGAGCTGCGACGCCAGCAGGCCCATGAGCACGATCACGATCGCGATCACGCCGGCGAACACCGGCCGGTGGATAAAAAATTTACTCACTTGAGGGCAATGGCGACGCCGGGTCGCAGGCGCACCAGGTTGTCGACGATCACCTGGTCGCCGCGCTTCAACCCCTCGAGCACCACCCAGTCGGGGCCGAGCCAGTTGCCGGTGCGCACCTGGCGCGGCACGGCTTTGCCGGCCTCAGCGATCCACACGAAGCGCCCGCTCTCGTTCTGCGCCACCGCGGTCTGCGGCACCACGAAGGCCTCCTGCGTGCCGGCCTGCACTCGCACCCGCACGTACTGCCCCGGCAGGAGGTCGTGCTTCGGGTTGGGCAGCTCGGCGCGCATCTGCACCGTGCCGGTGGCGGCGTCGACCGTTGAGCCGGCGAAGTTGAGCTTGCCGACGTGCGGATATTCCTTGCCGTCGGCCAGCTCGATGTTGACCTGGATCTCCTCCGAGCCGCGCAGGCGGGCGAATTCATTCTCGGACAGGGCGAATCGCACCCAGATCGGGTCGCCGCGCGTGAGCGTGGTGAGCAGCGCGGAATCGGCGTTCGGCGATACCAGGCTGCCGACCGACTGCATGGCGCGGCCGGTGATGCCGGCGATCGGCGCGTTGACCTCGGTATAGGAGAGGTTGAGCTCGGCCTGGCGCACGCGGGCGCGGGCGATCTGCACCGCGGCGCCGGTCTGCGTGAGCGACGAGGCTGCCTGGTCGGCCTCCTTCTGGCTGATGGCGCGGCGCTCGACCAGGCCTTTCAGGCGCTCGGTTTCCTGCTGCGCGAGGTCGCGGCGCGCCGTTTCCTGCGCGAGCACCGCGCGCGCCTGCTGCAGCTCGATCTCGAAGGGCGCGCGCTCGATGCGGAACAGCGGCGCGCCCGCGGGTACCGCGTCGCCCTCGTTGTAGAGCTGCTTCTCGAGGATGCCGGCGACGCGCGCGCGGATCTGCACCTCGCGCGAGCCCTCGGTGCGCGCCACCGCCTCGAAGCTGACCGGCACCGTGCGCGGCGCCATCTCGAGGACACTCACCGGCACCGCGGCGCTGGCCGCGGCGCCCTTGGCGTCGGCTTTCTTTTCCTGCTGCCTGGCGCCGCTGTCGCCGCAGGCGGCGAGCACGGCACAAAGCAGAACGATCAGGAACTTCATGGCTGGTGAGCCTTCAGAAATAGATCGACGATGCGCGTCGCGCGCGCCGTTTCGCCCTCCGGGCCGGGCAAAACGGCAAACAGCCGCTTCATGCGGTCGACCCCGGCGAGCATCGACATCAGCATCTCGGCCGAGAACGCCGGGTCCGGCGCGTCGAGCGTCTCCTTCAGAAACTCGGCCAGGCGCCGCACCATCTCACCAGCGGTGTTGGCATACATGTCGCGCGCCACGGCGCGGAAGCGCGGCACCTCGGGCACCAGGGTGCGGAAGGTGGCGATGCCCTGCGCGCCGAGCGCGCGCTTGCGGTACTCGACCGCGAAGCGGATCAAGCTCTGGCGGACCTCATTTTCATTTCCTGCGCCCTCGAGCTTGACCAGCACGCGCTTGGCGAGATCGCCGGCCACCGCCTTGAACAGCTCCTCCTTGTTGGCGAAGTGCTGGTACACGGTCTGCTTGGCGACGCCGGCGCGGCGCGCGATGTCGTCCACGCTCGAGCCGTAGCCGCGCGCGAGGAACGAGCTGGTGGCGGCGCGCAGGACGCGCTCACGATGGAGCATGGACATGGGGCTGCGCAGTGTAGGGGAACTAGACTGGTCAGTCTAGTCGCAGGAAAAAGGGGTCAGGACCCTTTTCGCGCTACCATCGTGAAATGGAAGGGCTTCTTGCAGGCGACACCGCGCTGGTCACGGGCGCCGGCCGGGGTATCGGCCGTGCCATGGCCGAGGCCATCGAGGCCGAGGGCGCGCAGGTGTATCGCGCCGACGTCGCAGATGCCGATCTTTCCCAGGAAAAAGAAGCCGTAAAGCTTGCCGAGGCGGCCATCCGCAAGCTGGGCTCGGTGTCGATCTTCGTACACTGCGCGAGCCCGCCGCGCCAGGAAGCCAAGCACGTGATGGCGGTCAACTACGCCGAATGGCGCGAGATGATCGCGGTCAACCTGGACGCGGCCTTCGTCATCGCGCAGAAGCTCGGTGCGCACATGAAGGAAAAGAAGATCCGGGGACGCATGCTGATCACCACTTCCCTGCACGCCGAGTCGCCGCGCAACCTGCCGCACTACAGCGCCTCGAAGGCGGGGCAGACCATGCTGGTGAAGGAGCTCGCCCGCGCGCTGGGACCGCACGGCATCCGCGTCAACGCCATCGTGCCGGGCGCCATCCCCGGCGAAGGCTTCAAGGGCCTGCCCGGCATGGAGAAAACCATTCCGCTGGGCCGCTTCGGCAAGCCCGCGGATGTCGCGGCGATGGCGGTGGCGGTCCTCTCGGAGCGCTTCGGCGCCTACGTCACCGGAGCTTCGATCCTGGTCGACGGCGGGATCGCCCTGCACAACTGGATTCCGCCGGCGGGAGACCCAAAGTAGATTTTTCGCTTTCCCCCGAGCAGGAGCGCATTCGCGAGGCGATCGCGAAGCTCTGCGCGCGCTTCGACGACGATTACTGGCTCGAGCGCGACCGCGAAGGCGGCTTCCCCGCCGACTTCCACCAGGCATTCGCGCGCGACGGCTGGCTCGGCATCGCGATGCCCGAAGCCTATGGCGGCGCGGGCCTCGGCATCAGCGAGGCGGCGGTGATGATGCAGGCGATCGCCGAGTCCGGCGCGGGCTTCTCCGGCGCCTCGGCCGTGCACATGAATATCTTTGGCCTCAACCCGGTGGTCGTCTATGGCAATGAAGAGCAGAAGCGCCGCTGGCTGCCGCCGCTGATCGCCGGAAAGGAACGCGCCTGTTTTGCCGTGACCGAGCCGAATACCGGGCTCAACACCCGCGCGTTGAAGACCAAAGCCGTCAAGACGGCAAACGGGTACAGCGTGTCCGGCCAGAAAGTATGGATTTCCACCGCGCAGGTTGCGGAGAAGATCCTGCTGCTGGCGCGCGCCGATGCCGGGCTGACGCTCTTCTACACCAACCTCGACCGGCGGCACGTCGAGGTGCGCGAGATCGAGAAGATGGGCCGCCACGCCGTCGACTCCAACCAAGTGTTCTTGGACGGCCTGCCGGTGCCCGAGGCCGACCGCATCGGCGAGGAAGGCAAGGGCTTCGAGTACATCCTGCACGGCATGAATCCGGAGCGCATCCTGATCGGCGCCGAGCTGGTCGGCCTTGGCCGCTGCGCGGTGGCGCGCGCCGCGAACTACGCCAAGGAGCGCATCGTCTTCGACCGGCCGATCGGCCAGAACCAGGCGATCCAGCACCCGCTCGCCGCCAACTGGATGGCGCTCGAGGCGGCCAACCTGATGGCCTTCAAGGCCGCGTCGCTCTACGACGCCGGCAAGCCGTGCGGCGCCGAGGCGAACGCGGCGAAGTACCTCGCCGGCGAGGCCTGCTTCCACGCCTGCGAGCAGGCGGTGATGACCTTCGGCGGCTTCGGCTACGCCGCCGAATACCACGTCGAGCGCTACCTGCGCGAGTCGTTCGTCGGCCGCATTGCGCCGGTGAGCCGCGAGCTGATCCTGTGCTTCATCGCCGAGCGCGTGCTCGGCCTGCCGAAGTCCTATTGAAGTGAGCAGTACTTTGCAGACTAAGTATGCAAAGAGCGGAGATGTCCATATTGCCTATCAGGTAACAGGCCAGGGCGACTGCGATCTGGTGCTGGTACAAGGATGGGTCTCGCATATCGAGTACGGATGGGAGGATCCAGCTCTTGCCAGGTTCCAGGAACGGCTGGCATCTTTCTCCCGCCTCATTCTTTTCGATCGCCGCGGCACGGGGCTATCGGATCGCTTGGCGGGAGTTCCTACCCTTGAGCAACGAATGGACGACGTGCGCGCCGTTATGGATGCGGCAGGGTCGCACCGGGCCGTATTGGTGGGCATTTCAGCAGGCGGCCCGATGTGCATGCTGTTTGCCGCCACCTATCCGGAGCGCACTAGGTCGCTAGTGTTGTACGGCACAGCCGCCCGGGCATTGCGGACACCGGACTACCCCATTGGACTACCACGTGAAGCCCTCGAGCGTTATGTCGACTTGATCGAACGCTCGTGGGGGACTGGCGCCACGGTTGACCAATTCGCGCCTAGCCGCGCGGCAGACGAGCACTTCCGGCAATCCTGGGCGCGCTTCGAGCGGCTGGCCGTTAGTCCCGCAGGCGCAAAGGCCATGGCGCGCGTCACCTTTGACACGGACGCGAGCCAGACACTTCCGGCAATTGGCGTCCCTACACTGGTTCTACATCGCGAAGGCGATCTAATCGCGCGAGTCAACGGCGCCCGTTACATGGCAGAGCGGATCAAGGGCGCCCGGTACGTCGAACTCGCCGGAGCCGACCATTGCCCTTGGGTGGGCGACTCGGACGCCATCCTGGACGAAATCGAGGAGTTCGCGACTGGCACGCGTCACGCGGCGGAACCCGACCGCGTGCTCGCCACGGTGCTCTTCACTGATATTGCAGGTTCCACGGAGAAATTGGCAGCTCTTGGAGATCGACGGTGGCAAGAGTTACTCGAGCAGCACCGCGCTGTCGTACGCGGGCAGCTTTCGAAGTTTCGCGGGCGCGAGATCGATGCGGCTGGGGACGGTTTCCTCGCCGCATTTGATGGACCGGCGCGGGCGGTCCGCTGTGCATGGGCCGTGGTAAACGAGCTTCGCCGGCTCGGTCTCGAAGTGCGCGCCGGCTTGCACACCGGCGAATGCGAAGTGATGAAGGGCAAGCTGAGTGGCATGGCTTTGCACACGGGGGCGCGCATCGCTTCGCTCGCTTTGCCGGGAGAAGTCCTCGTCTCCGCTACGGTGAAGGATCTCGTCTATGGGTCCGGCATAGCTTTTCAAGATCGCGGCGCGCACCTCCTTAAGGGCGTACCGGGCGAGCGGCACCTCTACCAGGTCGAATCGACATGAGCGCCGCTTCTGCCTTCTTGCATCATCTCGCCGCCTTTGCCTTGGTGGCCGCCATCGTCGTCGAGTTCGTGCTCATCCGGCTGCCCATGGATCCGGCCAATGCGCGTCGGCTTGGGCTGGCGGACATGGTGGTGGGCATCTCTGCCGGCGTGCTGCTGGTGGTTGGGCTGCTGCGCGTGTTCTATTTCGAGAAGGGCGCCGCCTTCTACCTGCACAACGCCGCGTTCATCGCGAAGATGGCGCTGTTCGTCGCGGTTGCGCTGCTGTCGATCTACCCGACGCTGAAATTTCTTTCCTGGAGGAAAGGCCGCATCGACGCGGCCGCGGTGCCGGCGATCCGCCGCATCCTTCATCTGGAGCTGGTCGGGGTGGTGCTGATCCTGCTCTGCGCGGCGCTGATGGCGCGCGGCATCGGCTTCTTTGGATGAGGCGATGTAATTCTGCAGGCGACCGGTGAGGTGGGTGGGGCGCTGCCCACCTCACCTTACCTTAAACCTGTGCTCTTACCTGGATCCGCCGGGTCCTTGCCGTGATGCGTTAGGCGTCTTCTGCCCGCCGTGCACCTCGCCGCGCCAGCCGCCGGTCTCGGCGCCGCGCTTCTCGATGAACTTCTTGAAGTCCTCGACGCTGTTCTGCACGCGCGAAGTGAACACGCCGACCATGTCGCCGGTCTTCTCGATCGCGCCTTCGGGCTGGTACTCCATCGTCAGGCGCACGCGGGTGCGCTCGTGCGACACCGGCTCGAAGCGAACCGTGCCGGCGTTGGGCGCGCCGTTGGTGCTGCGCCAGGCGATCACCTGGTCGGGCACCTGCTCGGTAATTTCGGCATCCCATTCCTTGTCCTTGCCCCAGATCTCGGCGTGCCAGTGCAGGTGCGTATCGTCGAGCTGGCGCACTTCCTTCACGCCCGCCATGAAGCGCGGGAATTCCTCGAACTGCGTCCACTGGTTGTACACGGCGCGCACCGGCGCGTTGACTTCGACTGATTTCTCGATTCTCTCCATTGGCTTTTCCTTTCCGTGGGACCTCTCTCGGACGGTCGCAAGTTCCGTTCCTGTCATGTGGCTGACGACGCGCCGATAGCGCCGGGCCCGACCATTTGCATTCCGCGGCGAGCGAAAAATTTTTTACGCCCGCACGGCACGGTGCTTGCGTGCACAAGCGCGCAGCTTTCATCCACCCTTCGAAGGAGATTTCTCCATGATGTTGAAAACCCTCACGGCAGCGACCGCAGCGGCGCTCCTCGCGCTCTCCGGCGTCGCTTTCTCTCAGTCCTCGGGCTCCAGTAGCGGCAGCAGCGGCGCGTCCTCGGGCAGCAGCGGCGCGGGCTCGGCCGGCAGCTCGTCTACTCCGTCGGCAAGCGGCTCGTCCTCGTCCACCCCGTCGGCCAGCGGTTCGTCCTCCGGCAGCAGCGACAGCTCCACGTCAGGCAGCTCCGGCTCGGCCGGCGCGGCGTCCGGAGCGTCGGGCAGCGACGCCAGCAAGTGCATCGCCCTGACCGGCGCCGAGAAAGAGAAGTGCGAGCGCGAAGCGCGCAGCGGCAGCTCGTCCAGTGGCAGCGCGGGCAGCGGCGCCTCGGGCAGCAGCAGCGGCTCGAGCTCCACCGGCAGCACCACCAGCCCGACGACCCCCGGGTCGAGCGGCATGGGCTCCGGCTCGGGCAGCGGCTCGACGACGACGCCGGGCTCGAGCTCGGGCAGCACCGGCAGCAGCACCGGCACGAAGTAAGTCAGTCGTAGTTGGTCAGGAAGCACCTGCGGTTTGGCCGGGGATTCCGCGTAATCCCCGGCAACCGCGCTTCCCAGGCCGCCGAGATGGTTCTTGCTCCCGGCGATGGCGAAGGCGGCGCGGACAACCGCCACCGCGGCGCCGACCAGTGGCTCTACGTCCTCATCGAGCGCAAGGAAAAGCACCAGAGCAGCCCGCGCTCACGCGGGAAAAAGTAGCCATGCGCCACTCCCGCGCGCGCAATGCCGCCCTGCTCCTGGGCGTGGGTCTGGGCGGGTTCCTCGACGGCATCGTGCTGCACCAGATCGCCCACTGGCACCAGATGCTCTCGGCTCGGATGCCCCCGCACACCGTCGAAGCGATGAAGCACAACATGAGCGCCGACGGCTGGTTCCACCTCGCCACCTGGCTGATCACGCTCGCCGGCGTGCTGGTTCTGCGCAGCGCGCTGCTCGGCGCCGGTCCGCTGCCTTCGATGCGCGGCTTCATCGGCACCATGCTGATCGGCTGGGGCGCCTTCAACCTGGTGGAAGGGATCGTCGACCACCACCTGCTCGAGTTGCACCACGTGCGCGATCTGCCGGCGCACGTGCCGATGTACGACTGGCTGTTCCTGCTGGTCGGCGGCCTCGGCGTCCTCGCGCTGGGCATCGCGATGCGCGACCGGCTTGCCCCCAGCGCGGCGGTCGAGGCCGAGCGCCGCTCGGGCACCGACCGGCGGCGCGCGCCGCGCTAGAATGGCCGGGGATTCGAGGGCCAGCTGATGCCGGGGAGGGCGCATGATCAGTCGCGACGAGTACGTCCAGAAGCTCAAGGAGCAGATCGACCACTGGAACGCGCAGGCGGCGAAGTGGGAAAGCGCCAACGCCAAGCACGTCGAGCAGTTCCGCGCGCGGCGCGACGAGGCCCTTGCCGAGCTGCGCCGCGTGCAGAGCGCATCGGCCAACGCCTGGCGCGACATGATGCGCGGCGCCGATTCGGCGCTGAAGGGCGTGCAGGAAGCGTTCGACAAGGCGCGCAAAGATTTCGACAAGAAGACGTCCGATAAAAAATGATCCTGGTCGGGCGCGGCTTCGCGTTTGACGATTTGAAGCCCGGCTTTCGCTTCCGCACCCACCGCCGCACCATCAGCGAGGCCGACCGTGCCGCCTTCATCGGCCTTGCATGGCTGACCGAGGAGCTGTTCGCGGTCGACGAGGAACACAAGCCGCGCCTGGTGCCAGGCGCGCTGGTCTATTCCTTCGCCGAGGGCCTGCTGCTGCCGACCATGCAGGACACCGGGCTCGCCTTCCTCAACGCCACGCTCGACGTCAAGGCGCCGACGGTGGTGGGCGACACGATCCACGTCGAGTGCGAAGTGCTCGAGCAGCGCCTCGCGTCCAAGGGCGAGCGCGGCCTGGTGCGCTTCGCCAACCGGGTGGTCAACCAGCGCAGCGAGACCGTGCTCGAGTACAACCCGCTGCGCCTGCTGAAGAAGACATGATCGAGCGCGTCGACCACCTCGTCCTCACCACGCGCGACAAGGACGCCTGCATCCGCTTCTACAGCGTGGTGCTCGGCATGGACCTGGTGCGCTTCAAGACCCCCACCGAGGAGCGCCTCGCGCTCAAGTTCGGCAGGCAGAAGATCAACCTGCACGAGTGGGGGAAGGAGTTCACCCCGCGCGCCCACGTCGCGGTGCCGGGCTCGCTGGACCTGTGCTTCATCGCCAGCGTGCCCCTGGAAGAGGTCATCGAGCGGCTCCACAAGGCAAAGATCCGGATCATCGAGGGCCCGGTCGCCAAGACCGGCGCGCAGGGGCCGATCCGCTCGGTGTACGTCCGCGATCCCGACCTGAATCTGGTCGAGATCTCCGTCTACAATAGCTAGAGGAGGAGTGCCATGAAGAGAATTCTCGGGTCGTTGCTCGCCGCGTTGCTGGTTCCGTGCGCCGCGCACGCGCAGGTGCTCGGCTTCGGCAGCGCGCCGCAGGGCTCGATCGGCTACAACATGAGCTCGGCGATCGCCAAGGTGATGGCCGAGGACGCGAAGCTGCAGAGCCGGGTGCAGCCCTACTCGGGCTCGAGCGCGGTGCTGCCGCTGGTCAATTCGGGCGAGCTCGACCTGGCGGTGTGCAACGTGCTCGAGATCGAGGAGGCCACGCGCGGCGAGGGCCCGTACAACGGGCGCAAGCAGGAAAAGCTGCGCGTGCTGGCGGTGATCTTCCCGCTGCTGTCGAGCATCTTCGTGCGCCAGGACTCGCCCATCAAGTCGCTCGCCGAGCTGAAGGGCAAGCGCCTGCCGGCCGGCTTCTCGGCGCAGGTCACGCTCGACCGCATCATCGACGCGGTGCTCGCCAACGGCGGGGTGGAGCGCAAGGACATCGTGCCGGTGCTGGTGCCGAACGTGGTGCGCGGCGCGGACGACTTCGTCGAGGGCAAGATCGACGGCGGCTTCTTCGCGCTCGGCGCGGCCAAGGTGCTGGAGGTGCACAAGTCGACCGGCGGGATCCGCTTCCTGCCGGTGTCCGACGATCCGGCGGCCGTGGCGCGCATGAAAAAGCACATGAACTATGCCTACGTGACCACGGTGAACCCCGGCCCGGCCTTCGCCGGCATCGCCACGCCGACCAAGCTGATGGCCTACGACTACCTGGTGACGGTCGGCTCGCACGTCAAGGACGACCAGGTGTATCGCATCGCCAAGGCCATGTACGAGGGCAAGCCGAAGCTGATCCAGAGCCTCGGCGCCTTCCGCGGCTTCAATCCCGACCTGATGAACCGCGCCATGCCGGCCACCTTCCATCCCGGCGCGATGAAGTTCTACCAAGAGAAAGGCATCGCCAAGTAGCCGGGATGGCCGAGGGTTCTTTTCGGAGAACCATCCTCGTACTGCAGGCGTCGCTCATCACGCTGGTGGTGGGGTATGTCCTCGACCTGCAGCGCAGCGTCCTCAAGATCAACCTGTACACCGAGCAGTTCCTGCTCGCGGTGCTGGGACTGGCGATCGCGCTGTGCTTCCTGATGACCTGCAGGAACAGGATCATCGATGCGGCGGCGGCGCTTGCCGGCCTGGGTATCTGTCTTTACCTCGCCGTGCGCTACCCGCAGCTTTCGACCGAGCTCACCTCGCGCCCGCTCGACGGCATCCTCACCTCGGCCGCGCTCGCGGTGCTGGTGCTGGAAGGCACGCGGCGCATGGCGGGCTTCTCGCTCGTCGCCTTCACCCTCGCCGGGGTGGTGTACGCGATGCTCGGCGACCACCTGCCGGGCGTGTTCCAGGCCCGGCCGGTGGATTTCACCCGGCTGCTGGTGTACCTCAACCTCGACACCAACGCGCTGCTCGGCACTTCCCTGCAGATCGCGATCATCGTGGTGGTGCCGTTCATCCTGCTCGGCAACGTGCTCGGGCGCTGCGGCGGCTCGGCGTTCTTCACCGACCTCGCGCGCGCCTGGATGGGTCGCTACCGCGGCGGCTCGGCGAAGGTGGCGGTGGTCGGCTCGAGCCTGTTCGGCATGATCTCGGGCAGCGCGGTGGCGAACGTGAGCGCGGTCGGCGTGATCACCATCCCGATGATGAAGCGCTCCGGCTTTCCGGCGCAGGTCGCGGCCGCCATCGAGGCGGTCGGCTCGACCGGCGGCCAGCTGATGCCGCCGGTGATGGGCGCGGCGGCGTTCCTGATGGCCGAGGTGCTGCAGGTGCCGTACGCCGAGGTGATGATCGCGGCGGTCATCCCGGCGTTCCTCTACTACCTGGCGCTGTTCTTCCAGGTCGACGTCGAGGCGGCAAAGCGCGGCATCGCCGGCGAGGCGCGCGAGCGCCTGCCGCAGCTTGCCGCGGTGCTCAAGTCCGGCTGGTACTTCCCGATCCCGTTCGTCGCCCTGGTCTACGTGCTGGTCGAGCTGAGCTGGCAGGCCGAGTACGCCGCGCTCTGCGGCACCGCGGTGCTGATCGTGCTGTCGATGGCGTTCGGCTACAAGGGCTCGCGGGTCTCGGTGCGCCAGATGATCGGCGCCATCGTCTCGACCGGCGGCGCGGTGGTGGATCTGATCCTGATCTGCGCGGTGGCCGGCATGTTCATCGGCATCCTCAACATCAGCGGGCTCGCCTTCGGCCTCACGCTGCAGCTCCTCGCCATCACCGGCGAGAGCCTGCCCATGATGCTGGTGGTCACCGCGCTGATGGCGATCGTGCTCGGCCTGGGCCTGCCCACCGTCGGGGTCTATATCATCATGGCCACGCTGATCGCGCCGGCGCTGGTCAAGGTCGGCGTCGAGCCGATGGCGGCGCACATGTTCCTGCTCTACTTCGGCGTCATGTCGATGGTCACGCCGCCGGTGGCCCTGTCGGCGTTCGCCGCCGCCAACATCGCCGGCGCCGACGTCGACAAGACGGGCTGGACCGCCACGCGCATCGGCTGGGCCGCGTACATCGTGCCGTTCCTGTTCGCGCTCTCGCCCAGCCTGCTGATGCGCGGCGATCCGCTCACCATCGCCTGGGCGGTGGGCACCGCCGGCTTCGGCATCTGGCTCGGCACCATCGGCGTGGTCGGCTACTTCTACCGCCCGGTCGCCGGCTGGGCGCGCGCCGCCTTCATCGCCGCGGGCATCCTCACCCTGATCCCGGCGGACATGTTCCGCGGCGCGATCGTCACCGACGTCGTCGGGCTGGCGCTGGGCGGAGCGCTGCTCGCGCGCGAGCTCTATCGGGGGAAGGCGCTGGCCTGATGGCGCAGCTGGTCGCGGCTTTCGGCTCCTCGCACAGCCCGGCCCTCGCCAGCCCCGCGCAAGACATGCCGGGCCACGCGCGGCGCGATGAGCTGTACGCGCATCATCTGGACCTCGAAGGCAACCGGGTGACCTACGCCGAGCTGCTGCGCCGCGCTCCGCCGGGGATCGACGTCACGGAAAGCAGCATGGCCGAGCGCGTTGCCGCGTGCGAGCGGCATCTCGACCGGTTGTCCGAGTCCATCAAGAGCGCGAAGCTGGACGCGCTGATCGTAGTGGGCGACGACCAGCACGAGCAGTACTTCGAGGACAACATGCCGGCGTTCCTCGTCTACTGCGGCGCGAGCATCGTCAATTCGACGCTCAACCTGCCCGCCGAGGCGCCCGCGTATTGGAAGCGCGCGCGCTCGCTTTATCACGAGCCGGCGGCGGCACGCGAGTACCCGGTGGCGAAGGACCTGGCATTGCATCTCGTGCAGTCCATCGACGACTTCGATCTCGCCTATGCCGAGAAGCTGGCGAAACCGAGCGGCGAGGGGCACGCCTTCGGCTTCGTGCATCGAAGGCTGATGGGCGAGCGCGTCGTTCCCATCGTGCCGCTCGTCGTAAATACCTATTACCCGCCGAACCAGCCTCGCCCGAAGCGATGCTTTGCATTGGGCCGGGCAATCGCCCAGGCCGTTTCCCGCTTCGATGCCGGTCAAAGGATCGGCATCATCGCCTCGGGCGGCCTGAGCCACTTCACCATCGACGAAGCGCTGGACAACACGGTCTTGCAGGCCTGCGCGCAGGCCGACGAGGCTTCGCTCGCCTCGATTCCCCCGGCCAAGCTGAACTCGGGCAATTCGGAGATCCGCAACTGGATGGTGACGGCCGGCGCCGCCGCCGGGCTGCGCGCACAGTGGCGGGAATACGTGCCCCTTTATCGCACGCCTGCCGGCACCGGGTGCGGCATGGCGTTTGCTGCGTGGAGTGTCTGAAAGGAGGCCACCATGGCAGGAATTCCGAGGCACCAGGGACGCGCCGATCCCAAGATCGGCCCGAGCGACAGCTCCGACACCTTTTCCGACCGGCCCGACCGGCCTTCGACGGACAGCGACGGCGGCGGCACGGGCGAGCGCACGACGGTCGGCAAAGTGCCGCACGCGGCTGATGAAGGCGCGGACCGGGTAGTGAACAGCGACGAAGCCGGGCTCGGCGGCGGCCTGGATCAAGCCGAAGAAGCCAGGCTCAAAAAGCAGAAACCCTGACGCCGTTGCCCTCGAGGCGCGCGATGAGCGCGTCGGTGTGCTCGCGGTCGCGCGTCTCGACGAGGAACTCGATCTCGGTCGACTTGACCGAGGCGGTGCCGAACACGCGCTGGTGCTGCACCTCGACGATGTTGCCGCCGCCGTCGGCGATCAGGCCGGCGACCTTGGCCAGGCTGCCCGAGATGTCCGGCATGGTGACGCGAAGGCGCACCAGGCGCGCATCGCGCACCAGCCCGCGCATCAGCACCGAGGCGAGCACCCGGCTGTCGATGTTGCCGCCGGAGATCGGCAGGCCGACGCGCTTGCCGGCGAAGAGTGCCGGGTGCTCGAGCAGCGCGGCCAGCGCCGCGCCGCCAGCGCCTTCGGCGACCGTCTTCTCGATCTCGATCAGCGCCACCACCGCGCGCTCGATGGTCTCTTCCTTCACCACCAGCACTTCCTGCACCAGCTCGCGGATGATGCCGAAGGCGATGCTGCCGACGTCCTTCACCGCGATGCCCTCGGCGATGGTGTCGCCGCCGCATTCGACCGGCAGGTTGTTCAGGCGCTGGTGCATCGAGGGGTAGTTTTTGGATTCAACGCCGTACACGAGGATGTTTTTCTGCAAAGCCTTTGCTGCCGTGGCCATGCCGGAAATCAATCCGCCGCCGCCCACCGGAACCACCAGTATCTCCAGGTCGGGCACCGCCTCGAGCATCTCCAGCGCCACCGTGCCCTGGCCGGCGATGATCAGCGGATCCTCGTAGGGGTGCACGAACACCAGGTTGTCGCGCGCGGCGAGGGCCCGCGCGTGCTTGCCGGCCTCGAACAGGTTCTCGCCCTCGAGCACCACGCTGGCGCCGTGGATCTGCGTGTTGCGGATCTTGGTGTTGGGCGAGCCGCGCGGCATGACGATCGTCGCCGGGATCCCCAGGCGCGCGGCGTGGTAGGCCACGGCCTGCGCGTGATTGCCGGCGCTCATCGCGATCACGCCGCGGCCGCGGTCGGCGGCGGTGAGCGACAGCAGCTTGTTCAGCGCTCCGCGCTCCTTGAACGAGGCGGTGAACTGCAGGTTCTCGAACTTGAGGAACACCTCGGCGCCGGTCAGCCTGGACAGCGTGCGGCTGGGCACGCACGGGGTAGCCTCGACGGCGCCGGCGATGCGCTTGGCGGCGGCGCGGATGTCATCGATGCTCACCATGGCGTCACTGGGAAACTACAGCAATTTAGGGCGCGATTGATATACCGCCCGCGCACGGCGCGGTAAAAAGGGGCCAGTGCAAAGAAAAGACGAAATCCTCGCCAAGCTGGAGCAGATCCAGGAGCAGGCGCAGCTCACCCTGGACGAGCTGCCGCTGCGTCTCGCCAAGGACCGCCTGCGCCTGATCATCGGCCTGGCGCGCTACCTTTCGACCACCGTCGACGTGAAGTGGGAAGAGGGGCTCAACGGCAGGCAAGACGAGCTCAGCGTCGCGGCAGCGGAAGATGCCGCGAAACGGCCGCTAGCAGCTCCTCGAGCCTGATCGGCTTCTCCAGGAACTCGCCGCCCAGCTCGCGCGCGCGGTCGTCGCCCTCGCTCTCCGCGGTGAGGAAGATCACCGGCAGGTTGTTGGACACGCCGGCGTCGGCGCGCAGGGCGGCCACCAGCTCGAAGCCGTCCATGTGCGGCATCGCCACGTCGCAGACGATCAGGTCGGGGGCTGCCTTGAGCACCGAATACCCGGCGGCGATCGCATCCTCGGCCACCTCCACCGAATAGCCGGCCGAGGACAGGTGCAGGCGCAGCAATTCGCGCATCGACTCGTCGTCGTCGACCACCAGGATGCGGGGCGGGCTCATGGCATCGGGATTATGATGCCGTTCCGGCCATGATTCCCGACTTACGCATCGTTCCGCCCCCGGCTTCGACCGACCCGACCGACCAGCAGCTGCGGCTGCTGTTGTCGAGCGTCACGGACTACGCCATCTTCCTGCTCGACGTCGGCGGCCGGGTGAACAGCTGGAACCCCGGCGCGGCCCGCATCAAGGGCTACCGCGCCGAAGAGATCATCGGCCGGCATTTCTCGCAGTTCTACGCGCCGGAGGAGCGCGCCAGCGGCAAGCCGGAGGAAGCGCTCGAGCGTGCGCGGCGCCACGGCCGCTTCGAGGGCGAGGGCTGGCGCGTGCGCAAGGACGGCACCCGCTTCTGGGCTTCGGTGGTGATCGATGCGGTGCGCGACGACGCCGGCGAGCTGGTGGGCTTCGCCAAGATCACGCGCGACATCAGCGAGCGGCGCGAGATGGAGGAGCGGCTGCGCGAAAGCGAGGAGCGCCTGCGCGCCTTTACCGCCCACAGCCCGGCGCTCATGTGCATGAAGGACCGCGGCGGGCGCTACACCTTCGTCAACGACCGCTTCCTCGAGCGCTACAGCCTGCGCCGCGAGCAGGTGCTGGGGCGCACCGACGCGGAATTGTTCCCGCGCCGCCAGGCGCTGGCCGCGGCGGCGCACGACGCGCACGTGCTGGCGCGCGGCGAGGCATTGCAGTACGAGGAGCGCGCCGCGATCGGCGATGGCCAGCGCTTCAGCATGGTGTCGAAGTTCCCGGTGCTCGACGCCGCCGGCAGCGTGGTGGCCGTCGGC
The DNA here is from genome assembly GCA_035251855.1 of Burkholderiales bacterium. GTDB lineage: Bacteria > Pseudomonadota > Gammaproteobacteria > Burkholderiales > SG8-39 > SCGC-AG-212-J23. The sequence continues at coordinate 22,469 of DATFDV010000139.1, forward strand.
GTGGTGGCGAGCGACATCACCGACCGGCGCCTCACCGAGCAGGCGCTGCGCGAGCAGCGCACCCTGCTCGCCGAAGCGCAGAAGGTGGCCGGCCTGGGCAGCTGGGAATGGGACCCCGACAGCGGCCGCGTGTCCTGGTCCGACGAGCTCTACCGCATCTTCGGCACTTCGCGCGAGCTCACGGCGCCGAGCTTCGAGAACTACCTCGAGCGCGTGCATCCCGACGACCGCCAGCAGTCGGGCGCGATGGTGGCGCGCGCGCTGATGGACAGCCGCGGCTTCTCCATGACCGAGCGCATCGTGCGGCCCGGCGGCGAGGTGCGCTACGTGCGCAGCCAGGGCGAGGTGGTGCGCAACGAGCGCGGCAAGCCGCTGAAGATCCTGGTCGCCTGCCTCGACGTCACCGAGCAGCGGCACTCCGAGGCTGCGCTGAGGCAGGCGGCGACCGACCTGCACGGACTCACGCGCCGGCTGGTGCAGGCCGAGGAGGCCGAGCGACGCCGCCTGGCGCGCGAGCTGCACGACCGCGTCGGCCAGAGCCTCTCGGCGCTCAACATCAACCTCGACCTCATCTCGCGCGAGAGCCATATCCTGCCGGCGGCGATACGCCAGCGCCTGGCGGACTCGCTCGGCCTGGTCGACGGCACGCTGCAGTCGATCGAGAACGTGATGGCCGACCTGCGCCCGCCGCTGCTGGAGGAGTACGGGCTGGGCGCCGCCCTGGGCTGGCACGCCGAGGAGTTCTCGCGGCGCACCGGCGTGCAGGTGACGGTCGCCGACCCGAACCCGACGGGCTCGCAGCGCGCGCGGCCCGAGGCGGCGGTGGCCCTGTTCCGCATCGGGCAGGAAGCCCTCAACAACATTCTCAAGCACGCCAAGGCGAGCAGCGTGCGCGTCGAAGTCTCGGCCACCGACGAGGAGCTGATCCTCGACGTGCGCGACGACGGCCAGGGCTTCGACCTGCGCGGCGCGCGCAAGGGCCGCTGGGGCATGACCACCATGCGCGAGCGCGCCGAGGCCGCCGGCGGCCAGCTGCACATCGACTCCGCTCCCGGCCAGGGCACGCGCATCCATGCGCGGGTCCCGTTCTAGAGGGTTCCAGCCACCATGCCGATCCGCATCCTCATTGCCGACGACCACGGCGTGGTCGCCGAGGGCCTCAAGCAGCTGGTGCAGGCCGAGGCCGACATGGAAGTCGTGGCGCTGGTGGCCGATGGCCGCGAGGCGGTGCAGCAGGCGCGCGACACGCAGCCCGACGTGGTGCTGATGGACCTGTCGATGCCCGAGCTGAACGGCGCCGACGCCACGCGCGCCATCCTGCAGCGCGACCCGAAGTGCCGGGTGATCGTGCTGTCGATGTACGCGCAGCGCGAGTACGTGCGCCGCGCGCTGAAGGCGGGGGCCGCCGGCTACGTGGTGAAGCGCTCGGCGGCGAAGGAGGTGGTCGAGGCCATTCGCGCCGTGCACGCCGGGCAGCGCTACCTCAGCCCGCGCGTCGCCGACGTAGTTCTCGAGGACTACACCGACGACAAGCACGACGACCCGCTCGCCCGCCTGTCGGCGCGCGAGCGCGAGGTGCTGCAGCTGCTCGCCGAGGGGCGCACCGGCGCCGAGATCGCGCAGCGGCTTTCGCTGTCGCAGAAGACGGTGGAGACCTACCGCGCGCGCCTGGTGGAGAAGCTCGGCATCCGGGACCTCGCCGGCCTGGTGCGTTTCGCGATCCAGCGGGGCCTCGTCTCGCTGGATTGACGTCGGGAGTCTCCCGACGCCGGGTGTACTGCCTTCCTGACTGGCCGCTGACCCGGCGCCGGCTTAGGATGGCACGTTGAATTCCATCCTGCTGGTCGAAGAGCACGACGAGATGCG
>DATFDV010000140.1:0-3672 GCA_035251855.1 Burkholderiales bacterium
CGACCCGAAGCCGAGCTTCGGCAAGAAGGAGGTCACGCAGGAGCAGAAGCGCCTGAAGCAGTTCATCCTCGACCAGGTCGAGACGGTGCGCGACGAGTCCGACCGCAAGTCGAAGCTGCGCCTGGTGATCGAGCCGCGCACCTCGAAGATCAATCCCGACGAGATGATGACCGCGCTGATGGTGCATACCTCGCTCGAGACGCGCTACGCGATCAACCTCACCTGGCTCGGCCTCGACGGCCTGCCCGAGACCAAGGGCATCGTCGAAGTGCTGCGCGAGTGGGGCGACTGGCGCGTCGCCACGGTGCGCCGCCGCACGCAGTTCCGCCTTGAGCGCGTGCAGGAGCGGCTCGAGCTGGTGCTCGGGCGCCTGCTCGCCTTCGCCAGGATCGACGAGATCATCAAGCTGATCCGCGCGAGCGAGGACCAGGCCGAGGCCAGGGCAGGCCTGATGAAGAAATACAAGTTCACGGAACGGCAGGCCGAAGACATCGTCAACCTGCGCCTGGGCCAGCTCACCAAGCTCGACGGCATCAAGCTGAACGACGAGCGCAAGACGCTGGAGGCGGATCGGAAGGAGCTGAAGGGCCTGCTCGGCGATGAAAAAGAGCTGAAGAAGCTGGTGGTCAAGGAGCTCGACGACGACGCGAAGAAGTACGGCGACGAGCGTCGCACGCTGATCAAGCCGGCGGAGCGCTCGCAGGTCGAGCGCACGGTGGTGGACGAGCCGATCACCGTGATCCTGTCGCAGAAGGGCTGGATCCGCGCGCGGGGCGGCCATGCGCTGGACGTCTCCACGTTTACGTTTAAGGACGGCGATGCCCTGCTGCAGACGCTCGAGTGCCGCACCACCACCGACGTCAGCGTGCTCGCCGCCTCGGGCAAGACCTTCACGCTCGAAGCGGCCAACCTGCCTTCCGGCCGCGGCGACGGCGCCCCGGTGAATACGCTGGTGAACTCGGGCTCCGACGACATCGTGTGGATGGGCGCCGGCGAGGCGCAGCAGCGCCTGCTGATGAACAGCTCGGCGGGGCTCGGGTTCCTCTGCAAGCTCGGCGACCTCGCGAGCAAGACGCGGCAGGGCAAGGACTTCATGAAGGTGGACGAGGGCGCGGCCGCTCAGGCCCCGGTTTTTATTCCTGAAAAAACTCTTTATCTGGCGGCGTTGTCATCGGACGCGAGGCTGCTCCTCTTCCCCAGGGACGAAATCCCGGAGCGGCCGAACGGCGGCGTCGGCGTGCAGCTCATCGCGCTGCCGGAGGGCGGCAAGCTCGCCGCGGTGGCGCCGAGCGACGGCAAATCGCTCGCCGTGTCGGGCGTGAAGCGGAAGAACCGGGCCACCGAGACCCTGGATGCCAGGCAGCTCGCCGAGCACATCGGCAAGCGCGCCCAGCGCGGGAGGGTGTGCGATGTCGGCTTCAGGCCGGATCGCCTTGAAGCCGGCGCTTGATCCCGAGCTTCTGAGGGCGCTGCGCCCCGCGTGGGTGCCGGCAGGGATCCTCGCCGCCACGGCAATGCTGGCGTGGCTGGTGGCGCTGCCGGAGGGGCTGGTCGGGCTGCGCAGGTGGGGGCCGTACGCGCTGCTCGGCACGGGCCTCGTGCTGGCCTGGTGGTTCAACCGCGGCCGCGCCTTCGTGCTGCTGGCATCGGTGCTCGGCGCGGTCGCCGCCTGGGACCTCTACCACACGAAGGCGGTGTACGCGGCGCTCACGGTGCTGGTGCCGCTCAACGTGCTGGTCGCGATGCTGCGCCCCGAGCGCGGCGCGCGCTACCGCGCCGCATACATCTGGTTCGCGCTGCTCGGCCTGGAGGGCCTGTTTCTCGTCTCGATTGCACAGACCACCGGCTGGCTGGATAACGGGCTGTTCCGGTCGCCGCCGACGCCGCTGCTCGGCCGCCTGATGTTCGGCGCCGCGCTCATCGCCGCGCTGTGGCGCGCATGGCCGGAGTTCACCGCGCTGCAGGTCGGCGTCGCCGGCGCGCTCATCGCCTTCTTCGCCGCCGCCGAATGGGCCGGGGCCGCCGGCGTGTACGCCGCCTTCATGTCCGCGGCCGGCGTGATCATGGTGGTCGCGCTGCTCGCCGAATCGCACCGCCTCGCTTTCCGCGACCCGCTCACCGGCCTGCCCGGGCGGCGCGCGCTCGAGGAGCGCCTGCGCAGCCTCGGCGGGCGCTTCGCCGTCGCGATGGTGGACGTCGACCACTTCAAGAAATTCAACGACACGCACGGCCATGACATCGGCGACCAGGTGCTCAAGCTGGTGGCCGCGCGCCTGGCCGAGGTCGGCGGCGGCGGCATCGCCTTCCGCTACGGCGGCGAGGAGTTCGCCATGCTCTTCCCCGGCTCGAGCCTGGAGGAGGCGATGCCGCACCTGGAAGCGATCCGCGCCTCGATCGAGGGCTACCGCATGGCGGTGCGCGCGCCCGACCGGCCGAAATCCGGCGAGAAGGGCGCGAAGCTGCGCGGCGACAGCAGTCCGGAAAAGCATCTGTCGGTCACGGTCTCCATCGGCGCGTGCGGCCCGAAGAAGAAAGCCCGCGCCCCGGCGCAGGTAATCAAGGCCGCCGACGAGGCGCTCTACCGCGCCAAGCAGGGCGGCCGAAACCGGGTGAGCACTTGAAATCGGGGTCAGAGCCCGAATTACGTTTATGCGTACGGCGAAACATAATCGGGCTCTGACCCCGATTTCAAGATGAGCCTCGTCATTCCGGAGCACGAAGTCGAAATCACCGCGGTGCGCGCGCAGGGCGCCGGCGGGCAGAACGTCAACAAGGTCTCCAACGCCGTGCACCTGCGCTTCGACGTGCGCGCCTCGTCGCTGCCGGAGCACGTGAAGGACCGGCTGCTGCGCATGGGCGACCAGCGCGTCACGCGCACCGGCGTGGTGGTGATCAAGTCGCAGAACCACCGTAGCCTCGAGCGAAACCGCGCCGAGGCGCTCGCCCGCCTGCAGTCGCTGGTCGCCGCCGCGGCGCACCTGCCGAAGCCGCGCAAGCCGACCCGGCCTACGCGCTCTTCGCAAAGAAAACGCATCGAGGCCAAGAAGCGGCATTCGCGGCTGAAGGCGCTGCGCTCCAGGATCGTCGATTGAAGGACCTGCTCAAGGCGGTGATCGCCGCGGTCGAGGCCGAGGGCGATCGGCTCGCCGCCGAGTTCCTGCGCGCCGACGGGCCGCGCGGCCGGCGCGGCTCGGCGCCGATCGACTTCGAGATGGAGGAGCGCCTGCGCGACGCCCTGCAGGCGCTGGTTCCCTGTCCGTTCCTCGGCGAGGAGACCGGCCTCACTCCCGGGCCCGACCAGACCTCGACGTGGATCGTCGATCCGCACGACGGCACCTTCGAGTTCACCAGCGGCAAGAGGGGCTCCGCCGTTTCGGTGGCTTTACTCAGGAATTCAATTCCAGTGCTCGGCGTGGTCTGCAGCCCGCTCTCTCCCGACCGCGGGCGCGACACCATCGCCTGGGCGGAGGATGCCGGCCCGCTGCTGCGCAACGGCAAGCCGGTGAACGTGGACCTTTCGCAGCGCCTGCTCGGCGCGGGCGAATTCGTGTTCGCCACCGGCTCCTCGGCGCTGCGGCCCGGCGCCTGGTCGCGCGCCGTCGCGCCCGCGCGCTACATCGCGATGCCGAGCATCGCCTACCGCCTGGCGCGCATCGCGGCCGGCGACGGCGT
>DATFDV010000141.1:0-12509 GCA_035251855.1 Burkholderiales bacterium
ACGAGCCACTTCACCATGATCGAACTCTATACCTGGAGCACACCCAACGGCCGCAAGGTTTCCATCATGCTGGAGGAGTGCGGCCTGCCGTACAACGTGCACAAGATCAACATCGGCACCAACGCCGAGCAGTTCACCCCCGATTACCTGAAGATCAACCCGAACGGCAAGATCCCGTCGATCGTCGATCCCGACGGCCCCGGCGGCAAGCCGATCGCGATGATGGAATCGGGCGCGATCCTCATTTACCTCGCCGACAAGACGGGTAAGTTTTTTCCACAGAAAAACAGATACCAGATCCTGCAATGGCTCATGTTCCAGATGGGCGGGGTCGGGCCGATGTTCGGCCAGGCGCACCATTTCATGCGCGCCAAGAAGGACGAGATCCCCTACGGCAGCGAGCGCTACGGCAACGAGGCGAAGCGCCTCTATGGGGTGATGGACAAGCACCTCGCCAAGAATGAGTACTTCGCGCCGGAGTACTCGATCGCCGACATGGCGATCTACCCCTGGGTGGCGCGCCACGAGTGGCACCGCGTCGAGCTGGCGGGCTTTCCGGCGGTGAAGCGTTGGTACGACAAGGTGGGCGCGCGGCCGGCGGTGGTGAAGGGGATGGCGGTCCCCGGCTAGACTAGCGCCCTGTGGCGGCCGATCTCACCAAGATCTCGCTGTTCGAGGGCCTGAGGGTCGAGGACCTGCTCGCGCTCGGCGCGCGCACCGAGGTGCGCGAGCTGCCGGCCGACGCGCTGGTCATCAAGCAGGGCGATCCGGCTGATTCGCTGCTCGCCATCCTGCGCGGCAAGGTCAAGGTCTACCTGCTCGACGCCAACGGCAAGGAGTTCGTCGTCGACGTGCGCGGCGCCGGCGGCTACGTCGGAGAGATGATGCTCGACGAGAAGCCGCGCTCGGCCTGGGTCAAGACCGTCGAGCCCTCGGCCTTCGCCGTGATCCCGCGCACCGAGTTCAAGGCGCTGCTGCTGGCGAATCCCGAGCTCGCGCTGCAGGTCATCAAGAACCTGATCCGCCTGGCCCGCGGCAGCAACGTCCGTACGCTGGAGGACGTGCGCTCGCGCGGCGAGCTGCAGCAGTACATCGAGCAGCTGAAGATGACCAAGGGCCGCGAGCTGCCGAGCGTCCGGCGCTGGGTGCTGGCGAAGCGGTGGATGATGCTGCTGCTGCTGGCGTTCGCCATCCTGCAGTACTACTTCATGGACGTGTTCATCGAGATGGTTTCGATGAGCGGCCTGGGAACCGGCCTGGGCCGCTAGTCACGGCTTCCTCGCGTGGCGCGCGAGGAAGGCGTTGATCTCCTCGACGCGCAGGGTCGGCTCGCCGGGCACCGGCTTGGAGCCCACCACGCGGTTCATCCACTCCATGTTTTCCTGCATGCGCGCCACCACCGCGCGCCATTCCTGCGCCGTATGGCGCTGCGGGTCCGGCAGGATGTGGCATTGCTTGCAGGCCACGCGGAACGCCTCGCCCGAGGGCCGGTTTACCTCGGGGTAGCGCGCCGGGTCGAGCGGCCTCTGGCCGTGGCGCTCGAGGTAGGCGACGATTGCCTGGGTGTCTTCGGCGCCCGGCGCCTTGACCCCGGCCATCATCTCGGCCATCAGCGTCCCCATGTTGCCCCGGCCCTCCATGCGCAGCACCATGCGCTGCACGATCGCCGGCCATCTTTCCGGATGATGCATCGCCGGATTGGGCAGGTTGTGGCACTGCACGCAGTAAGCGACCACTAGCTTCGCGCCGCGAGAGTCGCGCTCGGGCAACTGTTGCAGGACGAAGGTGGGCGGCAGGATGCGCTCGAGCATCGGCCCGTGCGGGCTGGATTCCCAGCGCTTTTTGGCGTCGGCGATTTGGTCCGCGAATACAGGGTTCGAAAGGACCAGGGCCACAACAACCGCTATTCGCATGCGCTAAAGCGTATGGGAACGCTCGCCGCGCGAAAAGCCCATTAGCGGCTGTTTCACGTCGCGGCCCACGGCGAGCACCTTGAACAGCTCGCCCATCTCGGCCGGCGAAAGCAGTTGCTGCGCCTCGGCGGCGATCGGCGCGTAGTGCAGCGCGTTGTCCAGGTTGGCCTGCGCCAGCACCTCGGTGATGCCGCAGTTCACCAGGAACTGCGCCTGGGTGGCGTAGCCGAGCATGTCCAGCCCGGCCTCGCGGGCTGCGCCTGCGAGAGCGCTGAAGTCGACATGCGCAGTGATGTCCTGCTCGCCCGGGCGCAGGAAGGGATCGCCGTGCGCGCGGTGGCGCGTGTGGCACATCAGCGTGCCCATCGAGCGTTGCGGGTGGTAGTACTCGTGGCGCGGAAACCCATAGTCGATGATGAAGATTGCGCCTTGCCCGAGCGACGCGGCGAGGCTGCGCATCCAGCCGCGTGCCGCCAGGCCGAGCTCGCTTTCGTACGGGACGGGCACCTTGATGGTGCAAGCCTCGCGCAGTACGTCGCCGGTGGCAGGCCGTTCCGCCCATTGAAGCTCGTGGGTCACACCACGTTCCTTGATGCCATCGTTACGCCATGCCACCGCGTGCACGGGGAGAGCGTCGGCAACCTCATTGGCGATCACCACGCCGCGAAAGCGCTCGGGCAGGCGCTCGAGAAACTTCACCCGATCGCCGAGCCGCTTCGCCTGGCGTTCGCGCAAGGCGCCGCTGGTCTCGAGGATGAAGTACTCGCGGTCGAGCTCCTTCACCAGGGTTTCAGCGAGCGCCCCGCTGCCCGCGCCCAGCTCAAGGATTGGGCCCTCGAGCTGCTTCAATTGCCGCGCCAGCGTGCGCCCGAAGAGACTGCCGAGCTCGGGCGCGGTGACGAAATCGCCCTCGGCGCCGAACTGGCGTGCGCCGCGCGAGTAGTACCCCAGCCCCGGCGCGTACAGCGCGAGCTCCATGTAGCGGGCGAAGGAGATCCATCCGCCGGCGCCGGCGATCTCGGCCCGGATTCGTTCTAGCACGCGAGGAATCTACCCTAGAATCATGCACTTCATGGATTCGTTGGCAGGCAGGGTGGCGCTGGTCACCGGCGGCGCGCGGCGCGTCGGCGCCGCGATCACGCGTCGGCTGCACGCCGCGGGCGCCACGGTGCTGATCCACTACCGCGACTCCGAGGCCGACGCCGCAAAGCTGGAAAGCGAGCTGAATGCCGTGCGCCCCCGCAGCGCCGCCAAGGTGAAGGCCGAGCTCCTCGCCCCGGTGGCGCCGCGCGCGCTGGTCGGCGGCGCGCTGGAGAACTTCGGCCGCCTCGACCTCCTGGTGAACAATGCCTCCGCATTCTTTGCGGTGCCGGTCGGCGCCATGGAGTCGTCGCACTGGGAGGAGCTGATCGGCTCCAACCTGCGCGCGCCGCTCTTCATCTCGCAGCAGGCCGCGCCCGAGCTGTCGAAGCACGAGGGCTCGATCGTCAACATCGTCGACATCCACGCCGAGCGGCCGCTGAAGGGCTATGCCCTCTACAGCGTGGCCAAGGCCGGTCTCGCCGCCGCGACTCGCTCGCTGGCAGTCGAGCTCGCGCCGCGCGTGCGCGTGAACGCAGTGGCGCCCGGCGCCATCGCCTGGCCGGAGGACGGCCAGTTCCCGGACGCCGAGCGCGAGCGCATCATCGCCACTACGCCGCTCGCTCGCCTGGGCTCGCCCGACGACATCGCGCGCGCGGTGCACTTCCTTGCCTGCGCTCCCTACGTCACCGGCCAGATCCTCGCCGTCGACGGCGGCCGCTCCATTTTCATCTAGGGGACCGCCATGGCCTGGGTCTGGCTCACGTTCGCCGGTCTGCTCGAAATCGTCTGGGCGATCGGCCTCAAGTACACCGACGGCTTCACGCGCCTCGTGCCCTCGGCGGTCACCGTGGCGGCGATGATCGCGAGCGTTTACTTCCTCGCGGTTGCCGTGCGCACCATCCCGATCGGCACCGGCTACGCCGTCTGGACCGGCATCGGTGCGGTCGGCGTCGCGATTCTCGGCATGGTACTGTTCGACGAGCCGCGCACCCTGCTGCGCATCCTTTCGATCCTCCTCATCGTCGCCGGTATCGCCGGCTTGAAGCTGCTGACGCCCGCATGAAATCCCAGACCGTCCACCTCCATCGCGATCCGCGCAAGGCCGAGTACGAGGTCGGCAAGCTCGCCAAGCGACTCCGCCACCAGGTGGGTGACGCGATCGCGGATTTCAACATGATCGAGCAGGGCGACAAGGTGATGGTCTGCCTGTCCGGCGGGAAGGACAGCCACGCGCTGCTGGACCTGCTGATGAGTCTGCAAAGCAAGGCGCCGGTCGGCTTCGAGATCATCGCGGTCAACCTCGACCAGAAGCAGCCGGGCTTTCCCGCGCACGTGCTGCCCGCCTACCTCGAATCGCTCGGCGTGCCGTTCCGCATCATCGAGCAGGACACCTACTCGATCGTGAAGCGCGTCATCCCCGAGGGGAAGACCATGTGCTCGCTCTGCTCGCGGCTGCGGCGCGGGGTGCTGTACCGCGTGGCGGGCGAGCTGGGCGCCACCAAGATTGCGCTGGGCCACCACCGCGACGACATTCTCGCCACCTTCTTCCTCAACCTGTTCCATGGCGGGCAGCTGAAGGCGATGCCGGCGAAGCTGGTGTCGGACGACGGAAGACACGTGGTGATCCGGCCGCTCGCCTACGTTGCCGAGGCCGACCTGGCCGCCTACGCCGAAGCGAAGCGCTTCCCGATCATTCCCTGCACCCTGTGCGGCTCCCAGGACAACCTGCAGCGTCAACAGATCGGCGAAATGCTACGGGCATGGGAACGCGCCAACCCGGGCCGTGTCGAATCCATGCTACGCGCGCTCACCGAAGTGCGACCTTCGCACCTGCTCGACCGCAAGCTGTTCGATTTCACGAATATGAAGTGATTAAGTGCCAGGTGCCCTGCGCGCGGCGCACATCGCGTGTGGCGGCGTGTCATCCTTTGCTCGATAGAATGCGTTCTAGTAATCAAGAACCATGACCCGCCGCATGAGCCGCTTCTTCGCCGCCTCCAGCCTTTTCGGCCTGATTGCGCTCGCCGGTGCTTCGGTGACCGACGATTCGCGCAGCCTGGCCGACGATCCGGCGAAGGTGAGCGAGCCGGTGGTGCAGGTGTGGGGCGCCCGCACCCTCGGCATCAAAGGCCTGTTCGGCGTGCACACCTGGGTCGCGGTGAAGCCTTCGGGCGTACCGGACTACACCGTCTACGAAGTCATCGGCTGGCGGCTGCGCTGGAGCGACACTGCGCTGGTCGCGCGCAACCGCGCCCCGGACCGCTGGTTCGGCTCGGCCGGCGAGCTGTACGCCGAAAAGCGCGGCGCCGGCGTGGACGAACTCATCAAGCGGATCGAGAAGCTGGCCGCCGACTATCCGTACGCCAAGCAATACACGCTGTGGCCGGGGCCGAATTCGAACACTTTCGTCGCCTATATCACGCGTGCCGTGCCCGAGCTGGAGGCCGACCTTCCGGCGACCGCCATCGGCAAGGACTACCTCGGCGGCAGCGTGTTCTCGCGCGCGCCGAGCGGCAGCGGCTTCCAGTTCTCGCTCGCCGGCCTGCTCGGCATGTCGGCCAGTGGCGTGGACGGCCTGGAGCTCAACATTCTCAGTCTCAACTTCGGCGTCGGCCGCTCCGGCCTCAAGCTGCCGCTCGTCGGCCGCATCGGCGCGCCGCGCATCGACACCGCGCTCGTCGCGACGGAGAGCCCGGCTCTACCTTAGCGGCCAGAGCCCGGCTCTACCGCAGCGGCCAGGGCATCTCGACCAGTTCCTGCAGCAGCCCGCGCGGGAAATCCAGCACGAACAGGTAGGACATCGCGGCGAGGAACGCGACCGCCGACGCGGTGAGCAGCGCGTTGCGCGCCGCAGGCGCGCGCGCCTTGAAATGCAGGAACGCGGCGAAAAACAGCGCCAGCCCGATCACGAAGCCGAACAGCGCGCTCGCCGCGAGCAGGCCCGCCAGCCAGAGGAAGTAATGGCCCATCGAGGACATGCCGGGCGGCGTCTGCGCCTCGGTGTCGAACACCATCGCCCCGCCGCGCGGCTCCCTGACGATCATCGCCACCACGAACAGCGCGCCGGCGAGCGCGAGGAGCGCGATGCCGAGGGGGAAGGCTTTCGCGAGGAACGACCAGCGCAGCGAGTCCCATGCGGCATACACGAAGGTCGCGGCGATGAACAGCGCGAACAGGAGCTGGGGCAGCCGGTCGCGCCGGGTGACGCCGACGCGGCCGCTCGCTCCTCCTTCGTCGATCGCCGTGCGGCCGTAGCGCGCGCCGGCCCACATCGAGACCAGGGTGACCGCGGCGATGATCAGCACGCCCGGGCGCCACAGCCAGGCCCAGCCGTGGAACTGGATCGCCTGGTAGAGATAGTTCTCGGCGCCGTCGGCGAGCACGAAGCCGATGATGAGGGCCGGGCGCGGCCAGCCGAAGCGGCGCATGTACAGGCCGAGCACGCCAATAGCGAGGAGCGCCAGGATGTCGCCCCAGGCGCTGGTCGCCTGATAGGCGGCAAAGAAGATGATCATCAGCATGAAGGGCGCGACGTAGGTGTAGGGCAGCGTGGTCAGGCGCGCCACGAAAGGCGAGGCGGCCACGCACAGGCCGGCGCCAATGACATTGGCGATCGCCAGCGTCCAGATGATGGTGTAGACCAGGTCGAGCCGCGTCTCGACCAGCATGATGCCGGGCTGGATGCCGAGCAGCACCAGGCCGCCGAGGAAGATGGCGGTGCTGCCCGATCCGGGAATGCCGAACAGCAGCGTCGGCACCAGGGCGCCGCCCGAAACCGCGTTGTTTGCCGATTCGGGCGCGAGCACGCCGCGCACGTCGCCTTGCCCGAACTGCGACTTGTCCTTGGCGATCTGCACCGTGTGGCCGTACGCCATCCAGTCGGCGACCGAGCCGCCGAGCCCGGGCATCGCGCCGATCAGGCAGCCGATTCCCGAGCAGCGCAGCACGATGCTCCACTCGCGGAGGGTGTCGCGAATGCCCTGCAGCCAGCCGCGGCCGAGCGTAGCGACCTGGGCGATCGCCGTATTGCGGCGCAGAAGATCGATGATCTCCGGAATCGCGAAAATGCCGAGCGCCACCACGACCAGCGGCAGGCCGTCCGCCAGGTATTCGACGCCTAGCGCCAGGCGCATGTCGCCGGTGGTCGGCGCCGCGCCGACCAGGCCGAGGAGCAGGCCGAGGGCGCAGGAAAGCAGGCCCTTGGCGAAGCTCGAGCCCGACAGCACGCCGACCATCCCCAGGCCGAGCACCGTGAGCATGAACAGCTCCGCCGAGGAGAACGCGAGGATCACCGGGCGCGCGACGAGGATGAAGCCGGTGAGCACCAGCGCGCCGATGATGCCGCCGAGCATCGAGCTGAAGAAGGCGGCCGACAGCGCGCGCGCCGCCTCGCCGCGCTTCGCCATCGGAAAGCCGTCGAGGATCGTCGCCTGCGAGGCGGCGCTGCCCGGAATGCCCATCAGCACCGAGGTGAAGGTGTCGCCGGTCGGCACCACGGCGAGCAGCCCGATCAGCAGCGCGAGCGCCGAAACCGTGTCCATGCCGTAGACAAACGGCAGCAGGATCGACATGCCGGCGATGCCGCCGAGGCCCGGCAGGATGCCGACGAGCAGGCCGACCCCGACGCCGGCCAGCATGTAGGCGAGATGCGTGGCGCTCAGGACATTGCCGAGCGCCGCGCCGGCGGCTTCGAGCAAGCGCGCCTACTTACTGTCGAATTTCACCTGGAAGCGGCGCGTGAGCCATTCCCGCACCCACGCCTTCGCCTTCGGGTCGATATTCAGCGCCACCTTCACCGCTTCGCGCGCGGCAGGACCGACTGCCTGCGTGTACTCGCCGAGCTCGTCGCCCGCCTTTTCCTTGAACGCCGGGTTCTTGACCACCTTGTCGAGCGCCTGCACGTAGGTGTCGACGATGTCCTTCGGCGTGCCCTTGGGCAGGAACATTGGCTTCTGCGCCGCGAAGCCGGCGACCACGAACGCCTTGTAGGCCTCGAAGGCGATGCCCGAGGGCTTCTTGCCATGGGCGATCTCGTAGGCCTCGGCGAAGTGCGGCAGATCGGGGAAGGTCGGGTCGCGCGTGAACTCGCCCTTCGCATCGAGCACGCCCCAGGTGAAGAGCGGCACCGCCTTGCCCGCCTTGACCAGCGGCACGACGTTGCTCAGGTACGCGGAGGTGGTCTGGTAGTCGATGTGCGATTCGCCGCGCTCGTAGGCCACGCGCGCCGGCCCGCGGTTCAGGCCGAACACCGGATCGACGTCCAGCCCCAGGATCTCGAAGGCGAGCACCGGCACCAGGTCGAGCGAGGTCGCGCCCTGGCTGCCGAACTTCATCTTCTTGCCCTTCAGCTTGGCGATGTCGCGCGCGTCCTTGGCGCCCATCGTGGGATTTATGTACACCACGCCGCCCGTCGGCGACACGAGGACCGGGATCAGCTCCTTCAGCTCGTAGCGTACGCGCGGGTCGTCGAGCAGGTAGGGCAGCTGCGTGCTGCCCGAGGTGCCGAGGATCGACAGGCCGTCGGGCCTGGCGCGCTGCACGAACTGGTTGGTGCCGGTGATCGAGCCGCCGCCCGGCACGTTCTTCACCACTACGGTCGGCTTGCCCGGCAGTGACTCCGACAGATAGGGTGCGAAGAAGCGCGCCCAGACATCCGAGCCGCCGGCGGTGGCGAACGGAATCACGAACTCGATGGTCTTGCCGCTGAAATCGGCCGCGCTCGCTCCACCGGGCAGCAGCGCCGCCAGCGCCAGCCCCGCCGCGAAAAGCTTCAGCCGTGCGACTGCACGATTGCGCATGGTTATCCTCCTGTTTGAGTGCTAGCTAGTCTTTACGTAGCTTGCTTCCAGGCATACGTTTAGCACAGCCTGCCGCTTTTCGTCGCGCACGACCTTGAGGGCCTTTTCCAGCGCGCTCATGAGGAGTTGCGGCTCGCTCACGCGCTCGCTGTGGCCGCCGGAGGCGCGCACCACGTGCTCGAAGCGCGGTGAGGGCTCGAGCGTCGCGAACGGCGGTTCTTTCGTTTCCGCAGCAAAGCCCTTGGGATAGGTCGAAAGCGTCGAGCGGTGCACCGCCGCCCAGCGCGCGTTGTTGGCGATGATGAAAAGCGCCGGCAGGCGCATTGCCTCGGCGACGTAGTGCACCGCGGTGGGATTGCCGAACATGTAGGCGCCGTCGCCGACCGCGCAGATCACCGTCTTGTCGGGCGAGGCGAGCTTGGCGCCCAGCGCGGCGCCCATCCCCCAGCCCAGTCCGCCGGCCGAGGGATTGCCGAAGTAGCGGCCGGGCTCCTTGATGACCATTTCCTCGAGCACCGTCGGGTACTCGTTGACGAGGATCGTGTTGGCGTCGAGCACCTGGTTGACGCAGGCGGAAAGCCACTTGCCGGTAATGCTGGCGGGCATCGGTTCCACGCCGCTTCGCATTTTTTCTCTTTGATGTTTCGAGTACTCGGTAACCACTCTGCGGCGCTCCTCGATCTGCTTCACCGAGACCGCCTGCTTCTGCGCGGCACGCCACAGCGTCTGCAAGGTCGGCGCGACGGCGCCGGTGAGGGCGATGTCGGTACGGAAGCCGCGCAGCGGATAGCGCGCGAAGAGCGGATCCGGACCGATGTGGATGATCTTCGCCTCCGCCTTGGGCTGCCCTTCCTTCGGGATCCACGGCACGTCGCAATCGACGACCAGCACCACGTCGGCTTCCTTCAGCAGCGCGTGCGGATCCCAGCCGCAGTGCATCGGATGCTCGGTGGACAGCGCCAGGTGGCGCGGCCGGTAGTGGATCACCGGCACCGCCAGCGTGTGCGCCAGCTGCTCGATGGCGCGCGACGATTCGAGGGTGCGGCCGCCGTTCGCGGTAATGAGCAGCGGATGCTGCGCGGCACCGAGCAGCTTGGCGGCTTCCTCGAGCATCTCCGGGTCGGCGGCCGGCGGCGAAGCCGCCACCATCGTCGGCTGGGCCGAAAATCCGCCGGGGAAGGAGGAAGCCAGAACCTCGCGCGGCAGGGTCACGTACACCGGCCCCTGCGGCTCGCTCTTCGAAATGGCGAGCGCGCGGTCGATCACCGTCTCCACCTGCTCGGCGTGGCGCAGCTCGTAGTCCCACTTCAGGAACTCGCGCATCATGCCGCCCTGGTCGAAGTGCTCCTGCGCCCAGTGGATGTAGTTGTTGCGCGCCGCGGTCAGCACGCCAGACTCGGTGATTGGCGTGCGTCCGGCGGTAAACAGGATCGGCACGTTCTGGCGCGAGGCATTGATCAGCCCGTTGATCGAGTTCGCGCTGCCGACGCCGACGTGCACCATCATCGCCTGCGGCTTGCCGGTCACCATGGCGTAGCCGTGCGCCATCGCCACCCCCATGTTCTCGTGCGGCACGATGACGATCTGCGGCAGCCGCCAGCCGAGCTTCTGCCCCTTGGCGTAGGCCTCGACGACCGGCGCGAAGTCGGTGCCGCCGTTGGCGAACAGGTACTCGACGCCGCGCGCGGCCAGCAACCCCAGCCAGGCTTCCGCTGCAGTTTCGGGCTTGAAAGTTACGGGGTGATCGGGTTTCATGCCGCGATGTTAATCCTTAGCCATGTCTCTCCGGGCGTGCGTTCCACCACCGCAGTGTCCTGCAGCGGATTCATCCGGTAGGTCAGGTAGCACAGGTCGCGCACCTCGGACAGCGCCTCGGGACGCAGGATGGCGGCGGCGGTGCCCGGGCCGCGCGCGGAGGGCGCGAGCAGGCCGCTTTGCGCGCGCTGCGACAGGTACGCGCCGAGCTGCTGGGTGAAGCGGTAGTCGTTGCGCTCGACGAGCCGCGGCTCGCTTGTGTTGCGCAGGTCGATGAGGATCGCTTCGCAGCGCACCTGGAACACGCGCCGCTCGCCGACGATTTCCCGGTCCAGACGGAAGCTGTCGGTGAGGAAGCGATGCCAGTGGTAGAGCGTCTCGCGCACCGTGGTTTCCAGCTCCAGCGCACCGTACCAGACGCCGTAGCGCAGGCCGTCGGAATAGCGCGTCGCATGCCAGTTCTGCGGCACGAAGGGGTAGGTGATTACGGTGCCGTAGTCGAAAGGCCGCGTGATCAGCGGCGCGGGGCTGGAGATGCGCGTTGCGCTTTCGGCGGCAATCGCCACCGCTGCATCCGCCGCGTCGCCGGCAAGATCATCGAACAGATCCTGCGACACGCGGATGCCCTTGATGTTGCGCACCAGGTCGCCGCGGTAGTCGGCGACCTGGCGAAGCAGATGCTCGAACACTTACCGCCCGCGCTCGAAGTCCAGATAGCGCCGCACCGCAAGGATTCCCTCGTAGCCGTGGCGCTTCATCACCTCCAGAGGAGTGGCGCCGAATCTCCGGTTCGGCGTGGAGACCCAGCGATACGCCAGATCGCGGTCGTGCGGAAACAGGATGCGCAGCGCCTTGTGGATGCCGAGCAGGTGCCCGGCGCGCGCCAGCAGGTCGGCGCTGTCGGCGAGCGGCTCGCCGCGGCGGTAGCGCGCGATGGTCGAGCGCGACTGCGTCGATAGTCCGAGCAGCACCGCCTGGTCGTTGGGCGTGAGGTCCCAATGGTCGAGCAGGGCGACCACCATGCGCGCAAGGCGCTCCCGGCTGGTGCGCGCGTGGAGGTCGACTTCCGGGGCTGCATCGAGGGCGGAGTCCATGTGCCAGATGGTACATATATCGTCTCAATAAGTGCAAGTCCATATGGCGGATTGTCAAACTCAATTTGACGGACTAAGCTCGGATCGTGAACTGCGCAGAGCGCCTGGTGGAGATGTTCGGCACGCAAGCCGACGTGGCGCGCGCCTTTCAGCTCGACCGCGCGGTGGTGCATAACTGGGTGAAGACCGGCTACGTGCCGGCACGCTGGGCCGGCGAGGTCGAGCGCATTACCGATGGCCGCATCAGCGCGATCGACGTCATCAACGAAGCCAGCAGCAAGAATCCGGTGCGCGTGAAATCGCGCCCCGAGAACGCACCGTTCGGCATCTTTTCCGAGGAAACCATGAGCCAGTACGCCCCCGCGAAGCGCATCCATTCCTTCCATCCGCCGCAGCGCACGCTGATGGGGCCGGGACCCACCGAGATCCATCCGCGCGTGCTGACGACGATGAGCCAGCCGGCGATCGGCTACCTCGACCCGGTGTTCGTCGAGATGATGGAAGAGCTCAAATCGCTGCTGCGCTACGTCTACCAGACGAAGAACGCGCTCACCTTCCCGCTGTCCGGGCCGGGCTCGGTCGGCATGGAATACTGCTTCGTCAACATGGTGGCGCCGGGCGACAAGGTCATCGTCTGCCAGAACGGCGTGTTCGGCGGGCGCATGCTGGAGAACGTGATCCGCTGCGGCGGCACGCCGGTGCTGGTCGAGGACAAGTGGGGCGAGCCGGTCGATCCGCAGAAGGTCGAGGACGCGCTGAAGAAAAACAAGGACACCAAGGTCGTCGCCTTCGTCCATGCCGAGACCTCGACCGGCTGCCAGTCGGACGCCAAGCTCCTCACGCAGATCGCGCACAAGTACGGCGCG
>DATFDV010000142.1:0-4209 GCA_035251855.1 Burkholderiales bacterium
CGCTCGTGCTGCAGCAAGTGAAACGCCATGCGCTGCGCGGAGCGCGGGCCGACGCCCGGCAGCACGCGCAGGGCCTGCACCAGCCGCTCGAGTCCCTTCGCAGTGGGGAGCGGCGGCTTGCTCAAAACGGCAGCTTGAAACCGGCCGGCAGGCCCAGGCCGGCGGTCATTCCGCTCATCTTCTCCGCGATGGTCGCCTCGACCTTGCGCGAAGCGTCATTGAACGCGGCGGTCACCAGGTCCTCCAGCATCTCGCGATCGTCGCCGACCAGCGAGGGATCGATGGCCACGCGCTTGACCTCGTACTTGCAGGTCATCTGGATCTTCACCATGCCGGCGCCAGACTGGCCTTCCACCTCCAGGGTGGCGAGGCTTTCCTGCATGCGGCGCATGTTCTCCTGCATCTGCTGCGCCTGCTTCATCAGCTGGCCGATGTTGCCTTTCATGAGCGGCTCACTTTCGATCTTCGCGGATAGTGGAGTCGACGACCTTGCCGTCGAACATGTTGACGAGGTCCTGCACGAAGCCGTCGCCCTGCACCGCCTGCGTGGCGGCCGCGCGCCGCGCTTCGCGTTCGCCGGCTTCGAGCGCGGCGGCACTGGCGCCGGCGACCTCGCCGACCGCCACTTTCACGTGCACTACGCTGCCGAGGTGCTGCTCGAGCGCCGCCTTGAGCTTGTCGACATAGCTGCGCTCGGCGAGATAGGCCTTCGCCTTGGGCACCACCAGCTCGAACAGCGGACCGTCGCGCCGGCCGAGCTCGGCATTGCGCGCCAGCTCGCGGGCAGCGCCGGTGACGGGCAGCTGCTGCACCAGCTCCGGCCAGCTACTGTCTTTTGCTGGCGCCTCCGGCTTCGATCTCGCTTCCGGCTTCGGTCTCGCCGCTGGCGGCATCGGCACCCGCTGCGCCGCCCCTTCAGGCCTGAACGCAAGGAGGCGCAGCACCGTCATCACGAAGCCCGCATGTTCGTCCGGCGCGAGCGGCAGGTCTTCCCTGCCCTGCAGTGCGATCTGGTAGTAGAGCTGCAGCGATTCGGCGTCGAGTCGCCCGGCCAGCTCGCCGATGCGCGCATCCTCCCCTGTCTCCGGCAGGGATTGCGCCAGCGCGAGCCGCAGCAGCAGGCTCGCCAGGTCGGCGAGCGCGGTGTCGAACGAGAGGCTGCGCGCCTGCATCTCGTCGGCGACCTTGACCGCTGCGGCGGCGTCGCCGGCGGCGACCGCCTCGACCAGCCGCAAGAGATGGCCCTGATCGATGGTACCCAGCATGTCGCTCACGCTTGCCGCCGCGACTTTGCCGCCACCGTGCGCAATCGCCTGGTCGAGGAGCGACAGCGCGTCGCGCATGCTGCCCGACGCCGCGCGCGCGATCAGCGAGAGCGCTTCGGGTTCTGCCGGAATCTGCTCCTGGTCCAGAATGAAACCCAGATGCGAGGCGATCGCCTCCTTTGGCATCTGCTTGAGATTGAACTGCAGGCAGCGGCTGAGCACGGTGACCGGGATTTTCTGCGGATCGGTCGTCGCCAGAATGAACTTCATGTGCTCGGGCGGCTCTTCCAGCGTCTTCAGCATCGCGTTGAAGGCGTGGCCCGAGAGCTGGTGCACCTCGTCGATGACATACACCTTGAAGCGCCCGCGCGTCGGCGCGTACTGCGCGTTCTCCAGCAGCTGGCGCATCTCGTCGACCTTGGTATTGGTCGCCGCGTCGACTTCCAGCAGGTCGACGAAGCGGCCGGCATCGATCTCGACGCAGGCAGAGCACTTGTTGCACGGCTGCGGGGTGATGCCGGTCTCGCAGTTCAGGCACTTGGCGAGAATGCGCGCCAGCGTGGTCTTGCCCACGCCGCGCGTGCCGGTGAAGAGGTACGCGTGGTGCAGCCGCTTGTGCTCGAGCGCGTGCCGCAGGGCGCGCACGACGTGCTCTTGCCCCACCAGGCTGCCGAAATCCCGCGGCCGCCACTTGCGGGCAAGAACTTGATAGCTCATCGCGCGATCTGAATTAGTGGCGAGCCCGACCCCCGGCACTCGCAGGGGCCGGCTGTGGCTGCTTCCTTCCGGACCTGACCAGATTCACCAGACTGCAATGCGGGGAGGCCCGCCGGTCCTGATTGTAAGTCGAAACACCCTTCGCCGTAAGCCCGCAGTCAGCTTGTCGTCAGGCGATGATTGGGGCGCGCGCGTATGGTGAGTCAATCCTCCTCCATCGCGCGCTGTCGGTGCGGTGGCTTCCGCGCCCGCGGGGCTAGCCCGGCGGGCGTTTTTCTTTGTCCACAGCCATAGGCCATCCGGGGCAGCCTGCGGTCGCGCACGCTTAAGCCAGCGTTAAGCCCGGCGCGGCGACGCTACGCCATGCCTTCCCCCGCCCCGCGCGTCGTGGCTGCCGTCAGCAGTTGCATCCGGCCCCGGATTCTCGCCGTCCTGGCCGATTGCGAGGTGTGCTTCGTCTCCACCGGAACGGAGCTCGTCCGCGCCCTCGACGCGGCACCCTGCGCCCTGCTGATGGTCGAGGTGCACTTCGACGAATCCGCGGCCGCCGCGGCATTGCGGTGCGTGCTCGCCTGCGGGGGGAGCTTCCCGGTGGTCTGCGTGCGCGACGTGCCTGGCGCCAAGCCGGCGCACGCGGCGCTCAATGCGCTGCGCACGACGTTCGGCACGGTCGGCGCGCGCGACTTCATCGATCTGTGGCAACACCCCGAGGACGAAGCTGGCAACTCGCGCGTGCGCGCGCGGCTCGAGGCGCACCTGCAGGCCATCAGCACCATTTAAGGCGCGCTTAAGGGTGTCGGCACCATCATGGTTTCGCGAGCGAGCGGTGCGCTGCGATTCCGGGTCTCCGTGGATGGGTCTCCTCGGCACCGAAAGCGAACGCGCTGCCGCCCGCACCCCCCCTCAGCCGCACCATGTAGGCCACTTCCAGCGGCTCCACTGATCCGTGGCTGCTTAGATCGACTTGACGCGCTCGGCACGCCGCTTGCGACCTCGCGCGCGTGGAGCGGATCCTTGCCCTTGTAGGGCCCGAGCGGGCGGTCGAGCTGCTCGGCATCCGGCTAGTCGGCGTTAACGCCGACACTGCCAAGAAGCTGCTGATCACCCTCGCCTTCATCGCCCTGCTGTTGCTCCTGACGCGCCTGGCGCGCGCCCTCACCGAACGCGTGCTGCGCCGCGGCGACGTGCAGGCGCGATTCTGGGCGCGCCAGGGCGTGCGCCTCGCCAGCGCGCTCGTGCTGATCCTCGGCATCGTGTCGATCTGGTTCGACGATCCGGTGCGCCTCACCACCGCGCTCGGACTGGTCACCGCCGGCCTGGCGTTCGCGCTGCAGAAGGTGGTGACCGCGGTCGCAGGCTACTTCGTGATCCTGCGCAGCCCGATCTTCAATGTCGGCGATCGCATCACCATGGGCGGGGTGCGCGGCGACGTCATCGCGCTCGGCTTCACGCAGACCACCATCATGGAGATGGGCCAGCCGCCCGCGGTGCAGAACGCCGATCCCGCCATGTGGGTGAAGAGCCGCCAGTACACCGGCCGCATCGTCACCGTCAGCAACGCGCGCATCTTCGACGAGCCGGTCTACAACTACACGCGCGACTTTCCATATCTGTGGGAGGAGATGAGCCTGCCGGTGCATTACACCGCCGATCACGCGCGCGCCGAGCGCATCCTGCTCGAGGCCGCCGAGCGCCACAGCGTGCCGCTGCGCGACCTCGGCCAGGAGGCGCTCGAAGAGATGCAGCGGCGCTACTTCATGAAGCCGGTGCAGATCGCGCCGCACGTGTACCTGCGGCTCACCGATGACTGGCTCGAGCTGACGGTGCGCTTCCTGGTGCACGAGCACGACATCCGCGAGCAGAAGGACCGCATCAGCCGTGATGCCCTGGCGGCACTGCAGGCGGCCGGCATCGCGGTGGCCTCGCGCAACCTGGAGATCGGCTGGAAGCCTTGAGAGCGTGCTCACCGGGTACGGCGCTTGCGGGTCGCGCGGCATGAGCGCAGCGCTTTTCTCGGACGCCGCGGCGCTGGCCCGCACGGCGCTCGTCGGCGTGCTCGCCTATGCCACCCTGATTCTGCTGCTTCGCGCATCGGGCAAACGCACGCTCTCGAAGATGAACGCCTTCGACCTGGTCGTGACGGTAGCGCTGGGCTCCACGCTCGCCACCATCCTGCTCGACAAGACGGTCGCCCTCGCCCAGGGCGCGCTCGCGATCCTGGTCCTGG
>DATFDV010000143.1:0-4914 GCA_035251855.1 Burkholderiales bacterium
CGACAGCATGATCTTGAACGCCGCGGTCACGCGCTCGGCGGTGGCGCTGCCGCCGACGTCGAGGAAGTTGGCCGGCGAGCCGCCGAACAGCTTGATGGTGTCCATCGTCGCCATGGCGAGGCCGGCGCCGTTCACCATGCAGGCGATGTTGCCGTCGAGCGAGATGTAGTTCAGCTCGTACTTCGAGGCTTCGATCTCGAACGGGTCTTCCTCGTCCAGATCGCGCAGCGCGGCGATGCCCGGATGGCGGAAAAGCGCGTTGTCGTCGAAATTGATTTTTGAATCCAGGGCAATGACGCGACCATCCCCCGCCAGGATCAAGGGATTTATTTCAGCCAGCGAGGCGTCGGTCTCGTCGAAGCACTTGTACAGCGCCTTGAAGATCGCGCGGCCCTGCGCGAGCGAAGCCTGCGGGATGCCGATGGCGAGCGCGATCTCGTCGGCGTCGGCGTCGCTCAGGCCCTGCACCGGGTCGATGAACACCTTGTGGATCTTCTGCGGCGTCCTGGCGGCGACTTCCTCGATGTCCATGCCGCCTTCGGAAGAGGCCATCAGCGCCACCTTCTGCGTGCCGCGGTCGACCACCATGCCGACGTAGAGCTCCTTCTTGATGTCGGCGCCCTCCTCGATCAGCAGCCGTCGCACTTTCTGGCCCTGGGGGCCGGTCTGATGGGTTACCAGGTTCATGCCCAAAATCTTCTTCGAGAGGTTGCGAACCTCATCGATGGACTTCGCAACTTTTACCCCGCCGCCTTTGCCGCGGCCGCCGGCGTGGATCTGCGCCTTTACCACCCACACCTTGCCGCCGAGCTTCTTCGCCGCCGCCACCGCCTCGTCGACGCTGAAGGCCGGCAAGCCGCGCGGCGTGGGCATGCCGAATTGACGGAAGATTTCCTTGCCCTGGTACTCGTGGATTTTCATGCCGTCGCCTTGTTCTTCCGGTACCACTTCGGGTACCACTTGCGCACTGTTTCGCTGCCGGTATCGAGCGCGTGGCACTGGTCGAGCTGGAACGGCTTGCGGCCGTCCTCGCGCTCTTCGGGCATCTCGCCGGCGAAGGTCTGGATCGCGGCGGTCGGAAAGCCGCCGAGCATCTCGGTGAGGTGCGTGCAGCCTTTGACGCCCGCGAACAGTTGCTTGGTGTCTTTTCTGAAATTTCTGACCAGGTTGAGCCCGATCAGCCGCCGGTAGGCCGGCGCGATGTGCTCGCAGCCGTCCGGATACGGCACCGCGTCGGAGCTCGCGCAGGCGTCGAGCACCGTGACGTGCCGGTCGATGGTGAGGCGCAGCCACATCTCGTGAATCGGCTGCCCGGCGCGGCGCACGCCGGCCTTCATCGGGTTGTCGTGGCTCTTGACGTCGGTGAGGTGCGCCTCGATGTCCCACAGTCCGTCGGCGCGTTTATAGCCCTCGTAGCGTACGCGGCGCGTGTGCCGCAGCTCGCGCTCCACATCGGTGACCGGCAATGGCATAAGGCGCGGATTCTAGCCGAACGCTGCGCCTTTCCTAGAAGAAGTAGTAGGAAACCAGCAGCGCGAGCAGCATGAGCATCATGCCAACAGCCATCGAGCCGGCAGTCCAGGTGCGCGCGAACACGCCCTGCGCACCGAGGAATGCGCGCACCGTCGCCTCGAGCCGTCCTGTGGCCGCGGCCGCCGCGGCCTCCACGCGCGCGATCACCCGCACCGCCAGGCTGGCGCCAAGCGTGGCGAGCCGCGCGAAAAATACGCGGTAGAGCCAGTCCGTATCGAGCGTGACGGTGAGCGTGCGCTTGAGCCAGCCGAGCATGACGAAGAACGCCAGGCCGGAAAACAGCAGCAGCTGCAGCTGCGCAACGACGTGCCAGCTGGTGTACGGCTGGTAGTGCGCCGGGTAGGGCAGGAGCTGGTACAGCGGCTGATAGAAGATGCCCAGGCCGATGCACAGCGCCGAGAGGAGCGCCATTGCCAGGCGCATGTTCCACGGCGGCTCGGCCGGGCGCAGGCCCGAGTCCTTCTGGAAGAACACGAACCAGGGGAACTTGATGCCTGCGTGCAGGAACACGCCGGCGGAGGCGGCGGCGAGCAGCATCCAGACCGCGAACAGGTGCTGGTCCGCCGCGGCCTGCGAGATCATCGACTTGCTTACGAATCCCGAGGTCAGCGGGAACGAGGAGATGGCGAGCGCGCCGATGATGCCGCAGGCCATGGTGAACGGCATGCTGCGGTAGAGGCCGCCGAGGTCGGTGCATTTGCGCCGTCCAGTCACGTACAGCACCGAGCCCGCCGACATCAGAAGCAGCGCCTTGTACAGGATATGGGTGAAGGCGTGCGCCGCGGCCCCGTTCAGGGCCATCTCGGTGCCCAAGCCGATGCCGGTAATCATGAACCCGACCTGGTTGACGATGCTGTAGGCGAGGATGCGCCGCATGTCGTTCTCGAGCAGCGCGTAGACGATGCCGTAGAACACCATCGCGAGGCCGGCGTAGACCAGCAGCTCGGTGCCCGGGAAGCCGCGCAGCAGCACGTACACCGCGGTCTTGGTGGTGAAGGCCGAGAGGAACACCATGCCGCTCCACGACGCCTCGGGATACGCATCGGGCAGCCACGCGGAAAGCGGCCATGCGGCAGCGTTCACCAGGAACGCGGCCAGGATCAGGCCCTGTGAAATGCCATTGAGCTGCATTGCGGCGAATGCGGTGCTCCCCGTCTCCAGCACATGGCCGGCCACGCCGAGGAACAGCAGCATTCCGCCGAAGAGATGCACCATCACATAGCGCATGCTGGCGCGGTATGCGGCGGGCGTGGCGGCGCTCCACAGCACGAGCGTCGAGCCCACCGCCATCAGCTCCCAGAAGATGAACAGCGTGACCAGGTCGCCCGCCAGCGTGGCGCCGATCGCCGCGCCGGCGTAGAGCAGCGCCGCGGGCAGCTCCATGCGCCGCTCCTGGTTGAGCGCGAACAGCGCGCCGCCCGCCGCCATCAGGGCGAAGATGATCGCGAACAGGCGCGAGAGCTTGTCCAGCGCAAGGGGCGCGAGCTCCATACCCAGGAAGCGGGCCTGCCAGTGCACTCCCTCGTCAAGTTGAAGGAGGAGGAGAAGAGAAAAAACCGGCGCGCCGAGCGCGACCACGGCGCGCGGCCAGCCGCGCAGCGGCGCAAGCAGCGCGGCGCCGAGGATCAGGACCAGGCCGGGGTGGCTAATCATCGTAGTAGTCGTCGCGCCGCTTGAGGAGCAGGCCGAGCGCCTTGGCGACCACGATCAGCACCGCGCAGGCGAGGAAGCCGTAGAGCGCGTTCCACGCCAAGAGGCGTTCGACCACGAAGTGCGGATGCGGCTCGACCAGCAGCTGGGCCGCCACGGTGAGCGCCAGCACGGCGATGAAAAGCTTCCAGATCATCCGAGCATCCCCCGGGCGAGCGCGAGCGGCAGCTCGGCGTAGAAGAACATGAGGATCGTCAATGCCGCCGTGGCGACGAGCGCAAGCACCATCGGCAAGGGGGCTTCTCCATAAGAAGGATCAGACGGGGAAGGCGAACGGAGAAAAGCTCTAAACAGGATCGGCAGGAAATAGCCCGCATTGAGCAGCGTGCTCGCGACGATGACGCCGAGCGCGAGCCAGTGGCCCGCCTCCAGCGCGCCGGAGACCAGCAGCCACTTGCTGACGAAGCCCGCCGCCGGCGGCAGGCCGATCATCGACAGCGCGCCGACCCCGAACGCGGCGAAGGTCCAGGGCATGCGCCGCCCGACGCCGTCGAGCTCGCTCACTCTGGTCTTGTGCGCCGCGGTGTAGACCGCCCCCGCGGCGAAGAACAGCGTGATCTTGCCGAACGCATGCGCCGCGATGTGCAGCGCCGCGGCGGCGAGCGAGAGTGGCGTGAGGATCGCGGCGGCGAGCACCACGTAGGAGAGCTGGCTCACGGTCGAATAGGCGAGCCGGCGCTTGAGGTTGTCGGCGCGCAGCGCGACGATCGAGGCGGCGATGATGGTAAACCCGGCGACCCAGGTGAGCCAACCGAAGGTCTCGGCGCCGAAGTCCAGGCCGAACACGTACACCACCACCTTCACGATCGAGAACACGCCCGCCTTGACCACCGCCACGGCGTGCAGCAGCGCCGACACCGGCGTGGGCGCGACCATCGCGGCGGGCAGCCAGCGGTGGATCGGCATCAGCGCCGCCTTGCCGATGCCGAAAGCGTAGAGCGCGAGCAGCCCGGCGGCCGCGCCGCCGGAGATCCTGCCCTGCAGGATGCCGCCGGGCGCGAAGTCGAGCGTGCCGGCGGTCCACCAGGTGGCGGCCAGGGCCGGCAGCAGGAACAGCAGCGACGAGCCCAGCAGCAGCGCGAGATAGGTGCGCCCGCCACGGCGCGCGTCGTCGTCGCCGTGGTGCGTGACCAGCGGCCAGGTGACCAGCGTGAGCGCCTCGTAGAACAGATAGAGCGTGAGCAGGTTGCCGGCGAGCGCGACGCCGACCGCCGAGGCGATGGCGAGCGCGAAGCAGACGTAGAAGCGCGTCTGGTGCGCTTCATGGTTGCCGCGCAGATAGCCGATCGAGTACACCGCGCTCACGAACCACAGCCCCGAGGCGATGAGCGCGAACAACAGGCCGAGCGGCTCGAGTTCGAGCACCAGCGCGAGGCCCGGCAGCATCTCGCCGAGAACCAGGCGCGGGCGCTCGCCGTCCAGCACCGGCTGGGCAAAGGAGAAGATGATGAAAAACGACAATGCGGCGCCCGCCAGCGAGACCGCCTCCCGCAGATTGGGACGACGATGGCAGGCGGCGATCAGCGCCGCCGCGGCCGCCGGGATGAGCACGCCGGCGAGGAGCGTCATCGCAGCCCGCGCAGGAGCAGCGCGGCGGCGTCGGCCGCGCCGCCGACGCTGAATCCGGTCTCGAAGCCGAAGTACACGCACAGCACCGCCATGGCGCTGCCG
>DATFDV010000144.1:0-2770 GCA_035251855.1 Burkholderiales bacterium
GATCTTCTTCTCCTACGTCGACCCCGCCGGCCTGCGCCGCGACTTCGCCGGCCGCGTCACCAGCGGCCGCATGGAAGGCACCTTCCGCGACGAGAAGGGCGTCGAGGGCAAGTGGAGCGCGACTAAGAAATAGCCGAAATCGGGGTCAGAGCCCGATTTTCCGGATCTTCGCTGCCGCTATGGGAAATCGGGCTCTGACCCCGATTTCAGGTCGTCAGCTTCTTGTGCGAGCCGTCGCAAAAAGGCGGGGTGGCGCTGCGCTTGCAGCCGCATAGCCACATCTTCTGCGCCTCGCTCATGGTGAACTTCACTGGGCTGAATGCGGTCGGCTTGTGGGAGCCGTCGCAGAACGGCTGGCGCTTCGAAAGGCCGCAGCGGCACCACCAGTAATCCCCGGGCGCGAGCTCCACCGCGTAGGGTCCGTGTTGCGCGATCGTCGGCTCGGCCATGGGCGCTCCTTGCGGCGTGTCAGTACGTTCCCGGATCCATGTAGTTCTCGAAACGGGTGTATTGCCCGAGGAAGGTGAGCATCACCGTGCCGATCGGGCCGTTCCGTTGCTTGAGGATGTTGACCTCGGCCTTGCCCTTGTCGGGCGAGTCCGGGTTGTAGACCTCGTCGCGGTAGATGGCGAGGATCACGTCGGCGTCCTGCTCGATGGCGCCCGACTCGCGCAGGTCCGCCATCTGCGGGCGCTTGTTGGGCCGCTGCTCGAGGGCGCGGTTGAGCTGCGAGAGCGCGATCACCGGCACGTCGAGCTCCTTGGCCATCGCCTTCAGCGAGCGCGAGATCTCGGAAATCTCGGTGGCGCGGTTCTCGCCCTGGTTGGAGGCCGCCATCAGTTGCAGGTAGTCGATCACGATCAGGCCGAGCTTGGAGAACTGCCGCTTCAGGCGCCGCGCCCGGGCGCGCACTTCCAGCGCAGTGAGCGCGCCACCCTCGTCGACGTAGATCGGCGTCTCGTGCAGCTTGCCCATCGCGTCGGAGAGCCGTCCCCACTCCTCGTCATTCAGCTTGCCGGTGCGCATCTTGTGCTGGTCGACGCGCGCGATCGAGCCGAGCATCCGGGTGGCCACCTGGCTCGAGCTCATCTCCATCGAGAACACCGCCACCGGCAGGCCGTTGTCGACCGCCACGTACTCGGCCATGTTGAGCGCGAGCGCGGTCTTTCCCATGCTCGGGCGGCCCGCCACCACGATGAGGTCGCCCTGCTGCAGGCCGGAAGTCATCTGGTCGAGCTTGACGTAGCCGGTGGGTACGCCGGTGACGTCGGAGGCGTTGTCGCGGTGGTAGAGATGGTCGATCTTCTCGAACACGCGGGCGAGCGCCGGCTTGATCTCGATCAGGCCCTGGTCCTTGCGCGCGCCGGATTCGGCGATCTGGAAGATCTTCGACTCGGCCTCGTCGAGCATCTGCCCGACTTCCTTGCCGGTCGGGCTGAGCGCGGCCTCGGCGATCTCGGTGGCGACCTGCGCCAGGCGCCGCTGCACGGAGCGCTCGCGGACCAGCTCGGCGTAGCGCCGGACGTTGAGCGCGCTGGGGGTGTTCTGCGCGAGCGCCGCCAGATAGGCCGCGCCGCCGGTCTTGTCCTTGTCCTCGCTGCCCTCGATCGACTCGAGCACCGTGACCACGTCGGCCGGCCGCGTCTGCTCGATCAGGCGCGAGATGTGGCGCCAGATGCGGCGGTGGTCGTCGCGGTAGAAGTCGTCCGCCGTCACCAGGTCGGCGACGCGGTCGAACGCCTGGTTGTCGAGCAGCAGCGCGCCGAGCAGCGACTGCTCCGCCTCGACCGAGTGCGGCGGCAACCTGAGGGCTACGAGCTGCTGGTCAGTACTCTGCTCCCGCGCATTTGCATGCGCGCTCTGCTGCGCCAAGGCCATTTTTTCGGCTTACCTCCCCGGCCGCCATCGTAAGCAAACCCATCCAGCAACAGAAAACTAAATCTTTCGCGACCATACTCTTATCCACAGGAGAGCGCAGAAGCGTTTGGAATTCGAAGCTTGCCGCGCGAAAGGCTGTGGATCACCTGTGCTTAAGTTGTGAATAGCGTTTTCGGCGCTGTTGACAAAAAGAAAGGGCCCTTGCGGGCCCTTCGTTTCTTCGAGCGGCGAAAAAAACTACTGCTCGCCGAGCACGGACACCGTCACGGTCACGTCGACGTCGGTGTGCAGCGCGACCTCGATCGGGAAGTCGCCGACCTGCTTGAGCGGCCCCTGCGGCATGCGGATGTTGGCGCGCTCGACCTCGTGGCCCTGCTTGCGCAGCGCTTCCACGATGTCGTAGTTGGTGACCGAGCCGAACAGGCGCCCGTCCGGGCCGGCCTTCTGCGTGATCTGCAGTGTCAGGCCGGCGAGCTTCTCGGCGCGCTCCTTCGCCTTGGTGAGGGTAGCGGCCTGCGCCTTCTCCAGGTCCGCGCGCTTCGCCTCGAACGCCTTGCGGTTCTCCTCGGTGGCGCGCCTGGCCTTGCCGTGCGGGATGAGGAAGTTGCGCGCGTAGCCGTCCTTCACCTTCACCACCTGGCCAAGCTCGCCCAGGTTCGCGATTTTTTCCAGCAGGATGACTTCCATGGCTCAGTGCAGGTCCGTGTAGGGCAGCAGGGCGAGGAAGCGCGCGCGCTTGATCGCATCCGACAGCTGCCGCTGGTAGCCGGCGGCGGTCCCGGTGATGCGCGCCGGGATGATCTTGCCGGTCTCGTTGACGAAGTCCTTCAGCACTTCGACGTCCTTGTAGTCGATCCACTCGACTTTGTCGGCGGTGAAGCGGCAGAACTTG
>DATFDV010000145.1:0-2032 GCA_035251855.1 Burkholderiales bacterium
TTCCGCCAGGGCAAGTTCCGCGACGTGAAATTCGCCAAGCAGCACGCCACCAAGCTCGAGAACATGTTCGGCCAGATGGCCGAGGGCGAGAAGAAGGTGCTCACCCTGGTGATCAAGTCCGACGTGCAGGGCTCGCAGGAGGCGCTGGTGCATGCGCTGACGCGCCTGGCAACCGAGGAAGTGAAGGTCACTGTGGTGCACGCGGGCGTGGGGGCGATTACCGAGTCGGACGTCAACCTCGCCATGGCGGCGCGCGCCGTGATCATCGGCTTCAACACCCGCGCCGACGCCACCGCCCGCAAGCTGATCGAGTCGGCCGGCGTCCAGGTACGCTACTACAACATCATCTACGACGCGGTCGAGGAGATGAAGGCCGCGCTGTCGGGGATGCTGGCGCCGGAGCGCAAGGAGCAGGTCATCGGCATGGTGCAGGTGCGCCAGGTGTTCCGCATCTCGAAGATCGGCACGGTGGCGGGCTGCTACGTGCAGGAGGGCCTGGTCAAGCGCAACGCCCAGGTGCGCGTGCTGCGCGACAACGTGGTGATCCATACCGGCGACATCGACTCGCTGAAGCGCTTCAAGGATGATGTGCGCGAGGTGAAGGCCGGCTTC
Source organism: Burkholderiales bacterium (assembly GCA_035251855.1). GTDB lineage: Bacteria > Pseudomonadota > Gammaproteobacteria > Burkholderiales > SG8-39 > SCGC-AG-212-J23. The sequence goes on from DATFDV010000145.1 coordinate 613, forward strand.
GAGTGCGGCATGTCGCTGAAGAACTTCGCCGATCTGAAGGAGGGCGATCAGTTCGAGGTGTTTGAAGTCGTGGAGGTTGCCCGGACGCTTTAGCGTCCGTCCATGGAGCGCCTGTGAGAAAAAAATCGGGACGTCCACAAAAGCTGGGCGACCTGATCCAGCGCGAGCTCTCCGACCTCGTGCAGCACGAGCTGCGCGACCCGCGCGTCGGCATGATCACCCTCACCAGCGTCGATGTCTCGCCGGATCTTTCGCACGCGAAGGTTTTCTTCACGGTTTTGCAGAAAGAGCATCTGGAGGATGCGAGCGCGGGGCTGCGGCGGGCGGCCGGCTTCCTGCGCAGCCAGCTCGCGAAGCGCATCAAGCTCTACACCACGCCGGAGCTGCGCTTCGTCTATGACGAATCGGTGGAGCGCGGCGATCGCCTGTCCCGCCTGATCGACTCGGCCTTGAAGCCCCGGAAGTGATCGACGGCGCCCTGTTGCTCGACAAGCCGTTGGGCCTGAGCTCGAACACCGCGCTGCAGAAGGCGAAGAGGCTGTTCGGGGCGGCGAAAGCGGGACATGCCGGCACCCTCGATCCGCTGGCCTCGGGCCTGCTGCTGGTGCTCTTCGGCGAGGCCACCAAGTTCGCCGGGCCGCTGCTCGATGCCGACAAGGAGTACCTCGCCACGCTCAAGCTGGGCGAGCGCAGCGCGACAGGGGACGCGGAGGGACCGATCCTCGAAAGCAGACCAGTAAACGTAACAGAAGGATTGCTTCTTTCGGTACTGCAACGTTTTCGTGGCGAGATCGAGCAGGTGCCGCCGATGCATTCGGCTCTGAAGCACGCGGGCACGCCGCTGTACCGCCTGGCGCGGCGCGGGCAGGAAGTGGTGCGCGCGCCCCGTCGCGTGCGGATCCTGGAATTGCAGCCGGTGAAGCAGGAAGGAACGACGCTGGTCCTGCGGGTGGCGTGTACCAAAGGCACCTATATCCGCGTGCTCGCCGAGGATATCGGCGAGGCGCTAGGCTGCGGCGCCCACCTGGCCGGGCTGCGCCGCACCGCCTCGGGGCGTTTCCGCATCGAGCAAGCCGCAACCCTGGAGGCCCTGGCCGAGCCCGAGGAGCGCCGCCGGCGCCTGCTGCCGCTACCCGCGCTGCTCGAAGGCCTGCCGCGCGCTGAGCTGGCGGCGGCGGAGGAAACGCGCCTGCGCCAGGGGCAAACTTTGAAAATCAGCGGCCTGCATCCGGGGCTGTGCGCGGTGGTCCGCCCCGACGGCGCCGTGATCGGCCTGGGGAACGCCGACGCCGAAGGCGGGCTGAAGCCGCTTCGGCTCACCCAAACGGCTGAAAAACATTTAAAATCCGCGGCTCACAACGAGAGAGAGTAGCGATGCCTTTGCAGGTTGCGCAAAAAGAGCAGGTGGTGAAGCAGTATC
>DATFDV010000146.1:0-3007 GCA_035251855.1 Burkholderiales bacterium
CCGGTCTTCCTCGGCGACCTCGAAGGCCGGCTTGCCGCCGCCCACCATCACGATGAACTCGTCGACCACCGCGACCAGCAGCACCAGCGCACCCAGCACGAAGCTCATCTGCGGGATCCAGATCGGGATCTCGATCAGGCCCTGCGCGACTTCCTTGAACGCCCAGCTCTCGTAGACGAAGCGCAGCACGGCGTACGCCATGTAGGCGACGAAGGCGACGGCGATGAAGAGGGCACCGATGCCGACCGGCCGGCGCACGCGCGGCGGCAGGTGATCGATGACGATGCCCACGCGCACCAGCTCGCCGCGGCGGAAGGTGTGCCCGAGCGCGAGGAACGCGGAAGCGGCGCACAGCCAGGCGACGATGTCGTCGGCGCCGCGGAAGAGGTAACCGAACTCGCGCATTGCGGCCTGCGCGAGCATCACCGCCGCGATCGAAGCGAGGCAGACCGCGGCCGCCGCGCCGGCCGCGTCGTAGAGGCGGTCGAGAAACCGCCGCAAGCTACTTTTTGCCGCGATAGGCCTTCAGGATCGCCTGGCCCTCCGCGCCGGCCTGCTTCTCCCACTCCTGCGCCATCTGCGCGCCGATCTTCTGGAACGCCGCCTTCATCTTGGCGTCGGGCTCGCGCACGCTCATGCCGTTCTTGGCGAGCGTCTCGTCGCCTTCCTTCTCGCGCACCTTGGACATCTCCCAGCCGCGCTTCTCGGCGGCGGCGGCGGCCTTGGCGAGCGCGCTCTGCTGGTCCTTCGGCAGGCGCGAGAAGCCGCGCTGGTTCACCACCACCACGTTCTTCGGGTGGAAGGCGCTGGTCTTGTAGTAGTTCTTGACGAACTCCCAGGCCTTGGTCGAGGTGCCGGTCGCCGACGAGGTGATCATCGCCTGGATCGCGCCAGTGGCGAACATCTGCGGCACCTCGGGCACCTGGACCACCGTCGGGCTCGCGCCGAGGAGCTCGGCGAGGCGCGCGGTGAGCGGGCTGTAAGTGCGGAACTTGGTGCCCTTCAGGTCATCGACCGACTTCAGCGGCTCCTTGGTATAGAAGCCCTGGCCGGGCCAGGCCACCGAGTAGAGCAGCCGCAGGTTGCGCTTCTGCAGGCTCTTCTCGAGCACCGGCTTCTGCGCCTGGTAGAACTTCCACGCGTTGTCGTAGCCCGCGGCGACGAAGGGCACGTTGTCGGCCGCGAACACCGGGTCCTCGTTGCCGAACTGGCCGAGGAGGAATTCCGCGATGTTCACCTGGCCGGTCGAGACCGCGCGCAGCATGTCGGGATGCTTGATGAGCGAGCCGTTGGAGTGCACGACGATCTCGAGCTTGCCGCCGGTCGCCTTCTGCACCTCCTCGACGAACGCCTTGACGTTGCGGGTGTGGAACTCGCCGTCGGAATAGGGCGTCGGCATGTCCCACTTGGTCTGCGCTTGCGCAGTTCCAATAACCAGAGATAAGAGCAGAGCGCTGCGCACGATCATCGGTGTCTCCTGTAGAGGACGCTGAATCTTAGCGTAGTTCATCCAGGACCAAGCCCGCGAGGGCGAGGCTGGAAGTCAGGCCCGGCGACTCGATGCCGAAGAGGTGCACCAGCCCCGGGATGCGGTGCGCCGATGGCCCCTGGACCACGAAGTCGGGCGCCGGCTCGCCGGGCCCGGCGGTCTTCGGGCGGATGCCGGCGTAGCCGGGCGAAAGCGAGCCGTCGGGAAGGCCGGGCCAGTACTTGCGGATCGCGGCGTAGAAGCGCTCCGAACGCTTCGGGTCGACCTGGTAATCAATTCTCTGAACCCATTCCACGTCGGGCCCGAAGCGCGCCTGGCCGGCAAGATCCAGGGTGACGTGCACGCCGAGTCCGCCGGGTTCGGGCACCGGATAGACCAGGCGCGAGAATGGCGCCCTGCGCGTCAGCGAGTAGTAGTTGCCCTTCGCGTAGAACTCTCGCGGAATGAATTTTTCCGGGAAACCCTCGATGCTGCGTGCTACGGTGGGCGCCCTGAGGCCGGCGCTGTTCACCAGTACTTCGCACGCGACGTCCATCTGGTCGGTGTGCACGACGAAGCCGTGCGCGGCGACCTGCGCGCCGAGGAGATGACTCTTCAGCGCCAGCATGGCGCCGTGCGCTTCCGCGTCGCCGAGGTAGGCGAGCATGAGCGCATGGCTGTCGATGATGCCGGTCGAGGGCGAGTACAGTCCGGCGACGCAGGAGAGCTCGGGCTCGAGGGCGAGGACCTGGGCCTGGGTCATCCACACGACGTCGGTGACGCCATTGGCATGCGCTTTTTTCTGTATCTGTTCCAGTTCTCCAACCTGGGCGTCATCCGAAGCCACGATCAGCTTCCCGCTGCGCCGGTGCGGCACGCCATGCTCCACGCAGTACTCGTAGAGCAGCTCCTTGCCGGCGACGCAGCTGCGCGCCTTCAGCGATCCCTTCGGGTAATAGATGCCGGCGTGGATGACCTCGGAATTGCGCGAGCTGGTGTGGGTGCCGATCGCGTCCTCCGCCTCGAGGATCACCACCTCGCGCCCGGCCATGGCGAGGGCGCGAGCGACCGCCAGGCCGACTACGCCCGCGCCGATTACGACCGCATCAAGCTTTTCCACGCAGCAGCAGCTTCTCGAAAGTAAAGGCCGCCGCGCCGGCGAGCGCCGCGACGCTCGCCATCGGCCGCGCGGTGCCGTCGAACGCGGCGCCCAGGAGACTACTCACGAGCGCGCCGGCGGTGAAGCCGATGGCGCCGATGAGGGACGAGGCCGAGCCGGCGCTCGCCGGAAACGGCGACAGGGCCGCCGCGGTCGCGTTCGGCACGATCAGCGCGGTGCCGAAGAGGAAGAGAAAGAACGGAATGACCACCGCGGGCCAGTGTGCCACGCCGGCCCACGCGAGGCCCGCCGCGGCCGCGCTCGCCTGGGCTGGCGTCGGCCACTGGCTGGCGGCGACGCTGCCTTTCACGGTGCTGCTCTTCGGCACGGCGCTCATCGTGCCCAACGCCACCGCCGCGGCGCTCACGCCGTTTCCCGCC
>DATFDV010000147.1:0-7364 GCA_035251855.1 Burkholderiales bacterium
GCAGGAATACGTCGCGCGCTTCGGCTTCGACGCCGAGCGCCATCCGCCTTACCTGACGATGGCGCTGGGCGCCGGCTCGGTGACCGCCTGGCAGATGGCGCGCGCCTACTCGGTGTTCGCCAACGGCGGTTTTCTGGTGCAACCGTACTTCATCCACAAGATCGTCGACGATCGGGGCAACCCGGTGGCGCTCGCCGATCCGCGGCGCGCCGGCGACGAAGCCTTGCGCGTCCTCGACCCGCGCAACGCCTTCATCCTGGATAGCATGATGCAGGACGTCACGCGCTCAGGCACTGCCGCGCGTGCCGCGCGCCTGGGGCGCAGCGATCTTGCCGGCAAGACCGGCACCACCAACGAGTTCGTCGACGCCTGGTTCGCCGGCTACCAGCCGGCGCTGGTCGCCATTTCCTGGGTCGGCTTCGACCAGCCCAAGACGCTCGGCAAGAATCAGACGGGCAGCGTAGTGGCGCTGCCGATCTGGCTGGGCTACATGGAGCAAGTCCTGAAGGAGCTGCCCGAGCAGTCGCGCAGCGTGCCGCCGGGCGTCGTGGCAGTGCCGACCGTGTCCTATCCGAACGCGGGCGGCGAAGCCAAGGTGGCCCCCGAGTTCTTCTACCAGGAAGCGGTACCGCCGCCCGAGGTACTGCAGCCGCCCCCGCCGCCGGTACAACCGACAGGCCCGCTACCGGAGCAGACGAACCCCCCGGCCTAGGTGCTGGGACACGAGCTGAGAAAGGGCGGCGAACAGCTCGGCGCCGTCGCGCGTATCGCGCCACGCCTCGCCATCCCAGCGGAAGTGAAAGCCGCCGGCGCGCGCCGCGACCCAGATCTCGCGGGCCGCGCCATGGCGGTTGACGATGATCTTCGAGCCGTCGTCGAACTCGATCTCGAGGACGCCGCCCTCCTTCAGCTCGAAATCCAACTCCGCCCCGCTTGCTTCGAGGGCTCGCTCGATCGCCAGCAGCGCCGGGGTTGCGCGACTTTCGAATTCACGTTCATCCATGGGGTAGCATGCTGATTTTATGCGCTTCCTCGCCTGCTTCGTGCTTTTGTTCATGCTGGCCGCCTGCGGCCAGAAGGGTCCGCTGTATCTGCGCGAAAGCCCGCCCCCCGGCGTAAAGCCGGCGAAGCCCAAGCCGTACGAGCCGGTGCCGTATCCGCCGGACACGCGCGAAGAAGACAAGTAGCCGTGCCCTTCACCTATCGCCACGGCGTGCTGTGCGCCGACGAGGTGCCGCTGGACGAAATCGCCCGGCGTTTCGGCACGCCGTGCTTTGTGTATTCGGCCGCCGCCATCGAGGGCGCCTACCGCGAGTTCGCGCAGGCGCTTCGAGGCCGCGATGCGCAAGTCTGCTATTCGGTCAAGGCAAACTCCAACCTGGCGATCCTCGCGCTGCTCGCGCGCCTGGGCGCCGGCTTCGACATCGTCTCGGGGGGCGAGCTGGCGCGCGTACTCGCGGCCGGCGGCGACGCGGGCAAGACCCTGTTTTCCGGTGTCGGCAAGAGCGAGGCCGAGATCCGCTTCGCCCTGGAACGGGGCATCGGCTGCATCAACGTCGAGTCGGAGGCCGAGCTGGAGCGCGTCGAGGCGGTGGGGCGCAGCCTGGGCCGGCGCGCCCCGATCGCCTTCCGCGTGAATCCGGACATCGACGCCAAGACCCATCCTTACATCTCCACCGGCCTGCGCCAGAGCAAGTTCGGCGTGGCACATGACGAGGCCGAGCGCCTCTATCGGCGAGCCCAGCAGATGCCCCATGTGGGGCTGGTGGGCATCGGCTGCCACATCGGCTCGCTCCTGCAGGACGCGGCGCCATTCGTCGCCGCCGCCGAGCGCCTGATCGCGCTCGTCGACCGGCTCGCGGGCGCGGGAATGGCGCTGCGGCATATCGACTTCGGCGGCGGCATCGGCATCCGCTACAAGGATGAGGCCCCGCAGCCCCCCGCGGCCTTCGTCGCCGGCGTGCTCGCCGCGCTGGGCGAGCGACGCCACGCGGTCATCCTCGATCCGGGCCGCTCGCTGGTCGGCAACGCCGGGGTGCTGTTGACGCGGGTGGAATACGTCAAGCCCGGCACGGCGAAGAGCTTCCTGGTGGTGGATGCGGCGATGAACGATCTCATCCGGCCGGCGCTCTACGGCGCCTGGCACGAAGTGCGCACGGTGAAGGAATCCAGCAGCGCGACGGCTGTTTACGATATTGTCGGGCCGGTCTGCGAAAGCGCCGACTTCCTGGCGAAAGACCGCGAGCTGGCGGCGCTCGCCGGCGACCTGCTCGCCGTCATGTCCAGCGGGGCTTATGCCATGGCGATGAGCTCGAACTACAACACCCGCCCGCGCGCCGCCGAGGTTATGGTGGCCGGGGGCGCGGCGCATTTGGTGCGCCGCCGCGAGTCGGTCGAGGAGCTGTTTGCCCTCGAGCGCATTCCGGGCTGACAATCCCCAGCTTTCCATGACCATCGCCACCCGCCGCATCGCCCTTTTCAGCCTTGTCCTGGTCATCCTGGCCGCGGCAGGGGGCGCTTACTTTTACGCTACCGACGGCCGCGCGAAGGAATCGCGCAAAGCCGAAGCGCGCAAAGGCGCCACCTCACGGGCGGTACTGATCAGCACCACGGTGGCGCAAATGCGCGCCCTCGAAATCTACGAGGAAGTGGTCGGGTCGCTGGAGAACGTGATGGACCCGAAAATCTCGGCCGAGGTTGCCGGTCGCATGACGCGGGTTCTCGGCTTCACCGGCAAGAAAGTCAAGCGCGGCGAGCTGCTGGCCGAGATCGACTCTCAGGACTTCGAGATCCAATCACGCGGCGACGCCGCGGAGACGAAGCGGCTGCAGGCTCTGCTCGCGAATCAGGAGCGCATCGTCGAGCGCCAGCAGAAACTGGTCGAGCAGGGCTTCATCTCGCAAGGCGCGCTCGACGAAGCCCTGGCGCAGCGCACGGTGTTGCGCGAGCAGGTAAGCGCGGCCCGCGCGCGCGCCGAATCCACCGGCAGAAGCCTCGGCAAGACCAAAGTGACGGCGCCGATCGACGGGGAAATCGAGAGCCAGGTGGTCGCCCCCGGGGACTACGTCAAGGTGGGCGACCCGCTGTTCACGCTGGTCGGCATGCACCGCATGCGCGCCCACCTGCTTTTTCCGGAGAGCGCGGCCAACCGCATCCGGCCGGGATTGAAAGTGCGCCTCGAGTCGCCGTCGGCGCCGGGCCGGGCGGTGGAGACGGCGATCGACGAGATCAAGCCGACCGTCAACGCCGGCAACCGGGCGCTCGATGCGATCGTGCGCTTCGACAGCGACGACGGGGCGTTCCGCGGCGGCGGCAGCGTCAACGCGCGCGTCGTGATCGAGGTCAAGAAGGACGCGCTGATGGTGCCGGAGCAGAGCGTGGTGCTGCGCCCGGCGGGCAAGGTGCTCTACGTAGTGGCAAACGGTCGCGTCACCCAGCGCCTGGTCGAGACCGGCCTGAAGCAGGATGGCTTGCAGGAGATCGTCAAGGGACTCTCACCGGGCGAGATTATCGCCACCGACGGCGCCGGGTTCCTGAGCGATGGTGCGGCGGTGACGGTCGCCTCCCGCAAGGGCGGCTCGCCATGAATCTGCCCGAGCTGTCCATCCGGCGCCACGTATTCGCGTACATGCTGAACGCGGTGCTGATCCTGTTCGGCGTCATCGCCTACGAGAGGATCGGCGTCGACAAGCTGCCGTACATCGAGTACCCGGTGATCTCGGTGCGCACCTTTCAGACCGGCGCCAATCCCGAGGTGATCGACGCCTCGATCACCAACGTGATCGAGACGGCGGTGAACAGCGTGCCGGGCATCGAGCACATCCAGTCGACCTCCTCGCCGGGCAGCTCGAACGTGGCGATCACCTTCGACCTTAGCAAGTCGATCGATGTCGCCTTCCAGGAAGTGCAGGCGAAGGTGAACCAGGTGCTGCGCCGCATGCCCGACGAGGCCGACCCGCCGGTGGTGGCGAAGGTCGAGACCAACAGCTCGTCGATCTACTGGATGGCGCTGCAAGGCGACCGCACGCAGCAGCAGCTCAACCAGTACGCGATGACCGTGATCAAGAAGCGCCTCGAGACCGTGGACGGGGTGGGCGAAGTGCGCATCGGCGGGCGCCGCGACCGCACGATCCGCGTAAATCTGCTTCCGGCGCGTATGGCGGCGCACGGCATCGCGGCGCAGGACATCACCGCCGCGTTCGGCAAGGAGCACATCCAGTTCTCGGGCGGCTTCCTGACCGGGCGCTCGACCGAGCACCTGGTCAAGATCGACCTCGAGTTCCACCGGATCGACGATCTCGCGGCGATGATCATCGGCTACAAGGACGGGGCAGCGGTGCGCCTGCGCGACGTCGCCGAGGTCGAGGACGGGCTGAACGACTTCCGGCAGATGGCCCGCGCCAACGGCAAGCCCACGGTGGGCATCGGCGTCACCAAGATCCCGAACACGAATACCGTGGCGATCATCGAAGCCGTGCAGCAGCGCATCGAGGAAGAGATCCGGCCGCAGCTGCCGCCGGGGCTTGCGCTGGTGCCGGTTCAGAACGATGCGCTGTTCATCAGCGAAATGGTGGACTCGCTGAAGGCCCACCTCATCGAGGGCACGCTGCTCGCGGCGCTGGTCGTCTGGCTGTTCCTGAAGAGCTTCCGCTCGACCCTGATCATCGCCACCTCGATCCCCGTGTCGCTCTTCGGCTCGATCGCGGTGATGTACTTCTTCGGCTACACGTTCAACTCCGTGACCCTGCTCGCGCTCCTGCTGCTGGTCGGCGTGGTCGTCGACGATGCCATCGTGGTGCTCGAGAACATTTTCCGGCATCGCGAGCATCTCGAGCCCGACCGGGTGAAGGCGGCGATCAGCGGCAGCGGCGAGGTGAGCTTCGCGGTGATTGCCGCGAGCCTGTCGCTCGCCGCCATCTTCGCGCCGGTGATCTTCGTCGGCGGCATCCTCGGCCAGTTCCTGCGCTCGTTCGCGGTGGTGGTGACCTTCGGGGTGCTCGTCTCGCTTTTCGTTTCGCTCACGCTCACGCCGATGCTGTGCTCCCGATACCTCGAGGTGAGCGAGAAGCACGGCCGCGTGTACTGGGTGCTCGAGCGGTTCTTCGCCGCGCTGGAGCGCGCCTACCGCGCCATCCTGGGCTGGGGCATCGGTCACCGCTGGACCGTGGTGGTGGTCGCCGTGGCGATGTTCCTGTCGTCGTTCTATTTCTTCCGCGCCCTGCCGATCGAGCTGGCGCCGCAGCAGGACGAGGGCAAGTTCTTCGTCAATCTGCGCGCACCGGCCGGATCCTCGATCCACTACACCGAGGGCAAGCTGCGCGAGGCCGAGACCATCGTCGCCTCCTACCCGGAGGTAACCACGGTGTACGGGGTGATCGGTCTGGGCTCGGCCGGGCAGGTTAATCAGGCGCTGGTGATCGTGCGCATGGTGCCGCGCGGCGAGCGCACGCGCTCTCAGCAGCAGGTGGTCGCGCAGTTGCGGCGCGACTTGGCCGCCATTCCAGGCGTGAGCGCCTTCCCGCGCGCGCCGGGGCTCGCGCCCCGGCAGCGCAGCGAGCCGCTGCAGTTCGTCGTGCGCGGACCGAACCTGGAGGACATGGGGCGCGTGGCCACGGAGCTGCAGGAGCGGCTGCAGGCCGACCCCGAGATCGGCCACATGGACACCGACCTGCAGCTCGACCTGCCGCAGCTGGTGCTCGAGCCCGACCGCGTGCGCACCGCCGCGCTCGGCCTCACCTCCGCGGACGTCGCGCTCGCGGTCAACATGCTGACCGGCGGCATCGACGTCGCGAGGTACAACGACCAGCAGGGCGACGGCGAGCGCTATGAAGTCCGCCTGAAGGCGAAGGACGGCGAGTTTCAGCAGCAGGCCGACCTCGCCAAGATTTACCTGCGCAACCGCAGCGGTCAGCTGGTGCGCCTGGACAACGTGGCGCGCTTCCGCGAGACCATCGGCCCGGCGGTGATCGGGCGCTTCGACCTGCAGTACGCGGCGAGCTTCTTCGCCAACCCGACCGTGCCGCTCGGTCCGGCGGTGCAGAAAGTACGCGCGGTGGCGGAGCAGACGCTGCCGATCGGCTACACGGTCACGTTCATCGGCGAGGCCGAGCAGATGGAGAAGACCTCGACCGCCGCGCTGTTCACCTTCGGGCTCGCGCTGATCCTGCTGTACATGGTGCTTGCCAGCCAGTTCAACAGCTTCCTGCAGCCGTTGCTGGTGATGCTCGCTGTGCCGCTGGCGGTGATCGGCGGCGTCGCCGCGCTGTGGGCCTTCGGGCACACGCTCAACATTTTCTCGATGATCGGCCTGGTGCTGCTGATCGGCCTGGTGGCGAAGAACTCGATTCTTCTGGTCGACCTGGCCAACCAGCGGCGCCTCCAGGGCATGACGGTGGACGACGCGCTGCGCGACGCCTGCCCGATCCGCATGCGGCCGGTGCTGATGACCTCGCTCACCCTGATCCTCGCGCTGCTGCCGGCGGCGTTCGGCCTGGGCGCCGGCGCCGAGACCAACGCGCCGCTCGCCATCGCGGTGATCGGCGGCATGGTCACCTCAACCCTGCTTACGCTGGTGGTGGTGCCCTCCGCTTACTCGCTGGTCGAAAACTGGCGCGAGCGTCACCGGCCGCGGCGGGCGGCGAGCGCGGGCGCCGTACAGGCGCCGCACGCGCCGCGCAAGGACCACTAGTGGCGCTCGGCCCCGAGGCGCGCAGCCTCGCCGTGTTCTGCGATTTCGAGAACGTCGCCCTCGGCGTGAAAGAGGCGAGGTACGCCCAGTTCGACATGGCGAAGGTGCTCGAGCGGCTGCTCGCCAAGGGCTCGATCGTGGTGAAGAAGGCGTACTGCGACTGGGAGCGCTACAAGGAATTCAAGGCGACGATGCATGCCGCCTCGTTCGAGCTGATCGAGATTCCGCACCTGCGCCAGTCGGGCAAGAATTCGGCCGACATCCGCATGGTCGTCGACGCGCTCGATCTGTGCTACACCAAGTCGCACGTCGATACGTTCGTCATCGTCAGCGGCGACTCGGACTTTTCGCCGCTGGTCTCCAAGCTGCGGGAGAACGCGAAGACGGTGATCGGCGTCGGCGTGAAGAACTCGAGCTCCGACCTGCTGATCAACAACTGCGACGAGTTCATCTACTACGACGACCTGGTGCGCGCCGACGAGCAGAAGCGCCGCGCCGCCAAGAAGCGCCGCGAGGCGGCGCCGGTGAGCGCGAGCGGCGACAAAGGCAACGGCGGCGACAAGAAGCAGGAGGCCTTCGACCTGATGCTGGGCACGCTCGAGGCCCTGATGGCCGAGCGTGATGCCGACGAGCGCATCTGGGGCTCGATGGTGAAGCAGGCGCTCAAGCGCCGCAA
>DATFDV010000148.1:0-3297 GCA_035251855.1 Burkholderiales bacterium
GCGTTGCGCTGGATCTCCTCGGGCGAGCCCTCGGCGATGAGCGAGCCGAAGTGCATCACCGAGATGCGGTCGGAGACGCTCATGATGATGTCGATCTTGTGCTCGATGAGCACGATGGTGTAGCGGCCCTTCAGCGTGCGCACTAGCGCGACCATGTTGCGCGTTTCCTCGGGCGAGAGGCCCGCGGCCGGCTCGTCGAGCAGCAGCACGCGCGGGGCGGCGGCGAGGGCGATCGCCAGCTCGAGCTGGCGCTGCTCGCCGTGCGAGATTTCGCGCGCCAGCTGGTGAGATTTCTTGTCGAGGCCGACGTCGGCAAGCGCCGCGCGTGCGCGCTCGGCGGCCTGGGGGTAGGCGTCGACTTTCCTGTAGAGCAATCCGTGCCAGGAGCGGCCGGTGGCGAATGCCGCCACCCACACGTTGTCGAAGAGAGTGAATGCCGGGAACACGTTGGTGCGCTGGAACGAGCGCGCGAGGCCGAGGTGGGCGACGCGGTTGGCCGGCGTGCCGGTGATTTCCTTCTGATCAAGGAAGATTTTTCCGGACGTCGGCGGAAAGGTGCCGGTGAGCAGGTTGAAGAGCGTGGTCTTGCCGGCGCCGTTCGGGCCGATGATCGAGTGCAGGCTGCCCGCTTCGATGGCGAGGCTGACGTCCTTCACCGCCACGAGGGCGCCGAAGGATTTGCTCAGGCTCTGTGTTTGGAGGATCGCCATGCGAAAAACCTATTCCAGACTTCCACCACGCCGCCCCTGAAGAAGAGCACCACGATCACGAACGCCACGCCCAGAAGCAGCGGCCAGCGCGCCCACACCACGCTCATCGATTCGGACAGCCAGATGAACACGAACGAGCCGATGATCGGCCCGTAGAGCGAGCCCGAGCCGCCGATCAGCGTGGCGAACACCACATTGCCGGAGAACACGAAGCTGATCGACTCCAGCGGCACGATGCCGAACAGCATCGCGTAGAGCACGCCGGCCAGGCCGCTGAACGCGCCGCCGATGACGAAGGCGAGCAGCTTGAAGCGCGGCGCATGGTAGCCGACGGCCTCGGCGCGCACCTCGTTCTCGCGGATCGCCTGGAGGATGCGGCCAAGCGGCGACTCGACGATGCGCTTCATCAGCCAGAGCGCGAGCAGGAAGAGAATGGAGACGAAGATGTAATACGTCATCGGATTGGTGAAGTCGATGCCGAGGAACACCGGCCGCGGGATGCCCGGCATGCCGTCCTCGCCGCCGGTGACGGTGGTCCACTGGTAGGCGATGAAGTAGAAGAGCTGGTTCAGCGCGAAGGTGAGCATGATGAAGTACAGCCCCGAGCGCTGCACGCAGAGGTATCCGACCAGCAGGGCGGAGAGCGCGCCGACGCCGACACCCGCGCCCAGCGCGAAAAATACGTTGATGCCGTAGTTCTTCAGCAGCCAGCCGGCGACGTACGCTGCCGAGCCGAAGAAAGTCGACTGGCCGAAGGAGAGGAGGCCGGTGTAGCCGAGCAGCAGGTTCAGGCCCAGGCCGAAGACGGCGAAGATCCAGATCTCGGTGGCGATCGCCGGGCGCACCACGAACGGCAGGACGATGATCGACGCCACCAGGATGAGGGTTTCTTTTTTCACCGGATGCCCAGAATGCCCTGCGGGCGCACAAGCAGCACCAGGGCCATCACCGCGAAGATCACCGCCGTCGAGGCTTCCGTCCAGTACGCCGCCACCACCGCCTGCGCGACGCCGATCAGCAGCCCGGCGGCGATGGCGCCGAGCAGGTTCCCGAGGCCTCCAAGCGCCACCACGACGAACGCGATGCCGAGCATGTCGACGCCCATCCCCGGCGAGAGGCCGCGGATCGGCGCGGTGAGCGCGCCCGCGATGCCGGCGAGGAACGCGCCCAGCGCGAAGGCGACGGTAAAGAGCCTGTGGATGTCGATGCCAAGGAGCGAGACCATCTCCTTGTTCTCGATGCCGGCGCGCATGATCGCGCCGTACTTGGTTTTCTCCAGGAACAACCAGGTGAGGAGAACGAGCAGGCCGGCCATCACCATCACGAAGAGGCGGTACTTCGGATAGAACGTGAACCCCAGGTCCACGCCGCCGCGCAGCATCGCCGGCGGCAGGTGGCTGATGCCCACCGGCCCCCAGATGAGGATGATCAGCTCATTGAGGATGAGCGCGAGGCCGAAGGTAAAAAGGAGCTGGTAGTCGTGTCCGGCGGCGTAGAGGCGGCGCACGCCCGCGTACTCGATGAGCAGGCCGAGGATCGCCACGCCCAGCGGGGCAATCAGCAGGCCGAGCCAGAAATTGCCGAGCGCTGTGGAGACCGTGACCAGAAAATAAGCGCCCACCGCGAACAGCGCGCCGTGGGCGAAGTTCGGGATGTTGAGCACGCCCGTGATGAGCGACAGGCCGAGGCCCATCAGCGCGTACAGCATCCCGGTCGCGATCCCGTTGAGGATCTGGCCGAGAAGTAAGTTCAAACCTAAAAGCCGCCGATGTCCTTACAGGCCGCGTATTCCTTCGGCAGCGGCGCATCGCCGGTGGCGATGAGGTCGGCGAAGTCGAGCTCCTCCTTCATCGCCTTCTTCGGCTTGCAGCGCAGGAAGAAGTAGGGCCGCAGCGTCTGGTGGGTCGCCGGGTCGACGCGCATCGGCCCGAGAAGGTCGTTCACCTCGATACCCTCGAGCGCCTTGATCACGTCCTGCACTTCGACCGACTTCGCCTTGTCGAAGCCGGCGAGCAGCAGGCGGGTCATCGAGTACGAGGCGGAGGGCGCGTAGCCGGGCGGGGTCTTGAACTTCGCGCGATAGGTCTGCACGAATTTCTTCGCCACCGGCGTATCGGCGGTGTAGTAGAAGTTGGTCCCGACCCACAGGTTCTCGCGGATCTCGGGCGAGAGCTGGATCAGCTCCTCGACGCCCGAGGACCACGCCATGATGAGCGGCACTTTGGGCGTGAGGCCGAAGTTGAAGATCTCGCGCGCACCGGCGACCGCGTCGCCGCCGAAGTTGATCATCACCACTACGTCGGGGCGGTTGGCGGCGGCCTTCTGCACGTAGTTCGAGAACTCGCGCTCGCCGAGCGGATGGCGGTCGGCGCCGACGAAGTCGATGCCGTGCGCCTTGCCGACTTCCTTGATGTACTTCTCTACCGACCAGCCGAACGCGTAGTCCGCCACCAGCAGGTGCCAGCGCTTCGCCTTCGGGTTGGCCTTCATGAAGTTGTCGACCACGGTCTTGGCCGCGGTGTAGGGGCTCGCCGCCCACTGGAACGAATAGCGGTGGCAGCGCGAGCCGGAGATGTCCTCGGTGCCG
>DATFDV010000149.1:0-4326 GCA_035251855.1 Burkholderiales bacterium
GGCGGCGGCAAGGTACGCGTCGCCGTCACCGGGGCGGGCGCGTGCGCGTTCCGCCAGGCCGAGATGGAAAAGGCGCTGGGGGCCAAATTCGCCCCCGACGCGGTGGCCAACATCAAGGTGAAGCAGGACGGCCTCAACAACGACCTGCATGCCTCGCCCGAGTACCGCGCCCACCTGATCACGGTAATGGCGAAGCGCGCCGTCGAGGCGGCGCTGAAGTAAGACCGCCTACGCGGTGGTCTCGGCGGTGAGCTGGTCCTTACGCGCCATCAGCTTGGCGCCGAGGTCGGCGAGGTCGAGGTTCGACTTTCGCACCTGCGGGAACATCTCCGATTCCTCTTCCTTCACGTGGTGCAGGACGTACTCGCACAGCACGGTGAACGTCGCACTCAGCATCGGGTCGTCGGCTTCCATGCCTTCGAGCTGCTCGATCAGGTCCTTGGCCGAGGCGTGCTCGACCTTCGCTTCGTTCATCAGGTCCTCGTCCTCGATCGCCTCGCGGACGGCCGGGTAAAAGATTTCCTCCTCGATCGCGGTATGCACTTTCAGCTCCGCGCACACGGCGCGCACCATTTCCTGCAGGGTCGCGGTGTCGGCTTGATCGAGCTTTTCGAACTCCTTGAAGGACTGCTTGACGCGGGCGTGGTCCTCCTTGAGAAGGTCGATCGCGTTCGGGGTGCCGCGGGACTTTGCCATCTGACTGCTCCTGTCTGTATCTGGTTGAGTTAGTTCGAGCGCCGCTGCTGCTCGACGCGCGCCTGCGCGCTCGCCGACTTGACGTCCTTCTTCTCCTCCGGCGGCGGCAGCACGGCCTTCAAGCCCAGGCCCTGCAACGACAGCTCGCGCAGCCAGCCCTTGGAGTGGTAGTAGTGCTCGTCTTCCTGGTCCTCGACCTCCTGGTAGGCTTCCTTCATCGCCTTGCCGTCGGCGCCGGTCATCTTCTTCGCCACCTCGCCGATCAGCTGCCAGTTGAAGTGGTCGGTCATCTCGGCATGCGTGACCATTTCGCACGCGATGCACTCGGCCATCTCCTTTTCGCCGGTGCCGAGCGCCGCTTCCATAGCCGCCACCAGCGACGCGCCGATGTCGTGGGTGATCTTGCGGCCGGGCGTCTGCTCCTCCGGGTCGAGGTTCATCTGCAGGCACAGGTCGTGTAAAACCTGCACGTGCTTCTCGGTTTCCTCGAGATACTTCTCCCACTCTTCCTTCAGGTCCTCGTTCACCACGCATTTCAGCGCGGTTTCATAGACTTTGACGCCGCCCATCTCGTGCTCGAGCGACTGGAGCAGCAGCTCCTTCACCATCTTGGTTTCCATCGCGTCTCCTTTCGGGAATTTGGGGAGAACGTCTAGCAAAGGGTATTCCCGCCGTGCGCCGATTCGCACTGCAAGTGGCAGCCCCGCGCCAAATGCCGGAAAATAAAGGCCTTATGCCGAAAGCCCTGCCGAAGTCGATCGACCAAACCCAAGCCCTTCTTGCCCAGGGCGAGTACGTGGCGGACCGCAGCCTCGCCACCTCGCTGTTCCTCTCGCTGGCGATGCAGCGCCCGCTGTTCCTCGAGGGGGAAGCCGGCGTCGGCAAGACCGAGATCGGCAAGGTGGTCGCGCAGGCGCTGGGCCGCGATCTGATCCGCCTGCAGTGCTACGAAGGGCTCGACATCGCCCAGGCCGCCTACGAATGGAACTACCCGCGGCAGATGATCGAGATCCGGATGGCCGAGGCCGAGGGCGTGAAGTCGCGCGAGGGCCTGGAGCAGGACATCTTCTCCGAGCGCTTCCTCATCCGCCGTCCGCTGCTGCGTGCGCTGCAGCCGCTCAACGAGCCGCCGGTGCTGCTGATCGACGAGCTCGACCGCACCGACGAGCCGTTCGAGGCCTACCTGCTGGAAGTGCTGTCGGACTGGCAGATCACCATTCCCGAGGTCGGCACGGTGAAGGCCGCCGAGCCGCCGGTGGTGATCATTACCTCGAACCGCACGCGCGAGATCCACGACGCGGTGAAGCGCCGCTGCTTCTACCACTGGGTGGACTATCCCGACGCCAAGCGCGAGCTCGCCATCCTGCGGCGCAAGGCGCCGAAAGCGGCCGAGGGGCTTTCGCGCGAGGTGGTGGCCTTCGTGCAGCAGCTGCGCAAGGTGGACCTGTTCAAGCTGCCGGGCGTGGCCGAGACCATCGACTGGGCCAACTGCCTGGCTGCGCTCGACCGCGTGGTGCTCGATCCGGAGACGGTCAACAACACGCTGGGCGTGCTGCTCAAGTACCGCGACGACCTCGAGCGCATCAGCGGCGACGAAGCCGGCCGGCTGGTGGGCGAGGCCAAGGCCGCCGCGGCGGCATAACGGGAAAATGAGGCAATGAGCGCAGCGTCTTTCCTGCGGCGGCTCATCGGCGGCGGGCGCGGTGGCATGGACGGCGCTGTGCAGAATCTCCTCAGGCTGTGCGATGCGCTGATCGGCGAAAGCGGCGAGTACGCGAGCACCGCGCTTGCCTGCGAGACCGTCGAAGCCTACCAGGCGCTCGACGAGCGCAGCCGCGGGCAGTTCTTCGACGTCCTGGCGCGCGACTATTCGCCTTCGCCGGAGGCCGTGAGCCAGAGCGCGGCGGCGTATCAGGCCGATCCTTCGCCAGCAAATCTGGCCCGGCTTTTTGCCACCGTCGAGCCGGCACGCCAGGAGCTTTTGCGGCGGCTCAACACGGCGCCCGGCGGCACGACGGCGCTGGTGGAGATGCGAGAGGAGCTGCTGAAGGGCCTGAGAAGCAAGCCGCAATGGGCGGTGATCGACGCCGATCTCATGCATCTCTTGCGCTCCTGGTTCAACCGCGGCTTTCTGCGCCTGGAGCGCATCGACTGGCGCACGCCGGCCATCATTCTCGAGAAGCTGATCGAGTACGAGGCGGTGCACGCCATCCAGGGCTGGCGCGACCTGCGCCGCCGCCTCGAGGCCGACCGGCGCTGCTTCGCGTTCTTCCACCCGCAGCTGCCCGACGAGCCCATTATCTTCATCGAGGTCGCGTTGACGCGCAGCATGAGCGCGCACATCCAGCCGCTCATCGACATCGGCGCGCCGGTGAGCTCGGCGAGCTGCGATTGCGCGATGTTCTATTCGATCACCAATTGCCAGGAAGGACTGCGTGGTATCTCGTTCGGCAACCTGCTGATCAAGCAGGTCGCCGAAGAGCTGAGGCGCGAATTCCCGCACCTGCGCCGCTTCGCCACGCTCTCGCCCCTCTCGGGGTTCCGCCGCTGGCTCGAGCAGAAGCGGGTCGAGCACCCGAAGGCGCTCGCTTCACTCGCCAAGCTGGACCAGCCCGACTGGCACCTTGGCGAAGTGTCGGAGACGCTGCAGCGCATGCTGATGCGCTTGTGTGCCTACTACCTGCTGCACGCGAAGCAGAGGGAAGGGGGAGAAAAGGCAGAGCCGCTCGACGCGGTGGCGCGTTTTCATCTAGGCAACGGCGCTGCGCTCGAGCGCCTGAACTGGATGGGCGACATCTCGGAGACCGGCATGGCGCGCTCTGCCGGACTGATGGTGAATTACGTGTACTCGCTGCGGGACGTCGAGCGCAACCACGAGCGCTACTTCCGCGAGCATGTCATCGCCGCCTCCTCGGCGGTGGAAAAGCTGGCGCGCGAATGCGTGCTCGCCTCCTCGGCGGAAAAGGGCGCCGCCGCTTGACGCCAGGGTCAACCGCCACGGGCCGGTTGCCCGAGAACGTAATGCACTTCGCGCGCCTGCTGCGCGCCGCCGGGCTGCGCGTCGGCTCCGATCGCGTGATCGACTGCGTACGCGCTCTGGAGATCGCCGGCGAGCACGAGTTCCCGCTGCGGCGCGAGGACTGGTACTGGACCATGTCCGCGGTGCTGCTCTCGCGCCAGGAGCAGCGGCCGATCTTCGACCAGGCCTTTCGCCTCTTCTGGCGCGACCCGAAGCTCGCCGAGCGCATGATGCAGCTCATGCTGCCGCAGGCCCATGGCCGCACCCCCAAGCCCGAGCAGCAGCAGAGCCAGCGGCTGACGGACGCGCTGTTCAATGAAAAAAACAAGCCTGGCGCAGAGCAGGAGAAACTGGAATTCGAAGCCAGGCTCACCTTCTCCTCGCGCGAGGTGCTGGCGCGAATGGACTTCGACACCATGTCGGCCGCCGAGCTGGTCGAGGCCAAGCGGATGCTCTCGCAGCTGCGCCTTCCCTTGCCGCTGATCCGCACCCGCCGGTTTCGCACCCATCGCGCCGGGATCCGTGTCGATTTGCGAAAAACCATGCGAGAGAGCCTGCGCGACGGCGGCGACATCATTCCCCTGGTGCGCGCCGCGCCGGTCGAGCTGCAT
>DATFDV010000150.1:0-2929 GCA_035251855.1 Burkholderiales bacterium
CACACGACGATCACGCCGCGGCGCCTTTCGCTGCGCGACTACCAGCGCGAGCTGGCGGAGCGCCTGCGGCTGGCCGACAGCGCGCGCTCGGCGTCGAAGCTCGGGGTGCAGGTTGGCAGCGAGACCTGGCTGATCGACCTGGTCGAGGCCGGCGAAGTGATTCCGGTGCCGCCGATCACCCATGTGCCGCTCACGCAGCCGTGGTTCCGCGGCGTGGCGAACGTGCGCGGCAATCTCTACAGCGTGGTCGATTTCGCGGCGTTCGTCGGCGTCGGCAGCGTCGAGCTGACCGAGCGCTCGCGGCTGGTGCTGCTCGGCGAGCGCCTGCGCAGCGCCGCCGCGCTGCTCGTCGACCGCTCGCTCGGCCTGCGCAACCCTGACCAGCTGCAGGCGCGGCCGATGCAAGGGCAGGCCGCCTGGGTCCGGGCCCAGTACAACGAAGCCGACGGCGGGGCCTGGAAAGAGCTCGACGTCGCGCAGCTGGTGCAGCACGAGCAGTTCCTGAATCCAGGACATACGGCATGAGAGGAGGCAATCCCATGATGACCACGTTCATCCGCAGCTTGTCGCTGGGCCTGATCGGCAGCCTGCTGCCCGCGCTCGCGTTTGCCCAGACGCCGGGCGTCACGTCCGACCGCATCCTGCTCGGCCAGGCCGCGGTGTTCAGCGGACCCGCCGCGCAGCTCGGCATCCAGATGCGAAACGGCATCAAGGCCTACTTCGATTACGTGAACGAGAAAGGCGGCGTGCATGGCCGCAAGCTCGAGCTGGTGAGCGAGGACGACCGCTACGAGGTCTCGGTCGCACCCTCGGCGAGCAAGAAGCTGATCGAGCAGCACCGGGTATTCGCGCTGCTCGGCTACGTCGGCACGCCGACCGGGGTGGTGCACCTGCCGGTGGTGACGCAGGCGAAGGTGCCGCTGGTGGGCATGTTCACCGGCGCCGAAGCGTTGCGCGTCCCCCACAACCGCTACGTGTTCCACGTGCGCGCGAGCTACTACGACGAGACCGAGAAGATCGTCGAGCAGGTAGTGTCGACGGGCGGCCGCAAGATCGCGGTGTTCTACCAGAACGACGCCTACGGCGAGGCCGGCCGCAAGGGCGCGGAGCTGGCCCTCGAGCGGCGCAAGATGAAGATCCATTCGCAGGGCACCGTCGAGCGCAACACGGTGAAGGTCGAGGAGGCGGCCAGGGCGATCCACGCCTCGCAGCCCGACGCGGTGGTGATGGTCAGCGCGTACACCTCGATCGCCGCCTTCGTGCGCGAGATGCAGAAGCTCGGCAGCGGCGCCACGTTCTACAACGTGTCCTTCGTCGGCAGCAAGGCGCTGTCCGACGCGCTCGGCAAGGACGGCGTGGGCGTTGCCATTTCGCAGGTGGTGCCGTTCCCCTGGGGCACCGCGGTGCCGGTGGTGAAGGAGTACCAGGCGGCGTCGAAGAAGGCCGGCCACACCGACTACAACTTCAGCGCGCTCGAGGGCTTCCTCAGCGCGAAGGTGATGGTCGAGGGCCTGCGGCGCACCGGCCGCGACCTCAACCGCGAGAAGTTCGTCGACACCATGGAGAAGATGGACGTCGACCTCGGCGGCTTCTACGTCAGCTATTCGCCGAAGAACCACGCCGGCTCGAAGTTCGTCGACCTGACCATCATCGCCCGCGACGGCAAGTTCCTGCGTTAATCAGTCAGAACAGCGAGACAACCATGGCAACCAAGCTCGAATCGAAACTGCTCTCCGGCCGGCTGCCGCTCCTGGGCAAGCTGCCCAGCGGCCGCCAGCTCCAGATCCTCACCGGGGCGCTGGTCTTCTTCCTCCTGGTCGACGCCGCGGTGGTGTGGCTCGACGCCCGCCAGAGCACCTTCGGCACGGTCTACATCGCCACCGTCGGCAAGATCCGCATGCTCTCGCAGCGCCTCGCCAAGGCGGCGCAGCAGGCGTCGCAGGGCAACCTGGAGGCCTTCAAGCAGCTGCGGGAGAGCCGTGACGAGTTCGCGGCGCAGATGAAGCTGCTGCTCTCCGGCGGCGAGGTGGGCGGCGTCGCGCTGCCGGCGACCTCGGGCGACGCGCGGCCGGTGCTCGATGCGCTCGACAAGGAATGGCAGAAGAACGAGCGCAACGCGGCGCTGGTCATCGCCGAGGAGCGCAACCTGATCGGTCTGGGCAACGCGGTGCGGGTGATGAACGACCGCAACCCGGCGCTGCAGGAGCTGGCCGACGAGGTGTCGGCGCTCAGCGTGCAGACCGGCGGCTCGGCGCGCCAGAACGCGATCGCCGCGCAGCTGATGATGCTCACCCAGCGCATGGCGAAGAACGCCAACACCATGCTGGCCGAGGCGGTGATCGACCCGCAGGTCTCCTTCCTGCTGGGCAAGGACGTCAACAACTTCCGCGACCTGCTGCAGGGCCTGCTGCAGGGCAGCGAGGCGCTGCGCATCCAGCGCGTGGGCGATGCCGAGCTGCGCGGCAAGCTCGGCGAGCTCGAGGGCGCCTTCAAGGAATACCAGCGCGCGGTGGCCGATATCCTCGGCAACCAGCAGCGGCTGGTGGCGGCGAAGCGCGCGACCTTCGACCTCTTCCGCGACAGCGAAACGCTGCTGCGCGCGGCCGAGCAGCTGAACGGCGCCTACGAGCAGCAGCTCGAGGGCCGGCAGCTCAACGCCATCGTGCTCGCTTCGGTCTCGCTCCTCGCCCTGCTGTCCCTGCTGCTGATCGGCAAGGTGTACCTCGACGACAGCCGCCGCCGCGCGGAGGAAAGCGAGCAGGTCAACCGCGGCAACCAGGAGGCGATCCAGCGCCTGCTCGACGAGATCACCAACCTGGCGAACGGCGACCTCACGGTGCGCGCGCAGGTGACCGAGCACATGACCGGCGCCATCGCCGACTCGATCAACTACACCATCGACGAGCTGCGCCGCCTGGTGACCGGCATC
>DATFDV010000151.1:0-6860 GCA_035251855.1 Burkholderiales bacterium
CGACGGCTACACCCTGATCATGGGCACCAGCTCGCTCGCCATCAGCCAGAGCCTCTACAAGAAGCTCACCTACAACCTGGTGCAGGATTTCGCGCCGATCACGCAGGCGGTGAACTACACCAACCTGCTGGTGGTGCATCCGTCGGCCGGCGTGTCGAGCGTGCCCGAGCTGCTCGCCCTGGCGAAGGCCAAGCCCGGCGTCCTGAGCTACGGCACCGCCGGCAACGGCACGCCGCCGCACATGACGGGCGAGCTCTTCAAGGCCTACACCGGCGTGAACATCCTGCACATTCCCTACAAGGGCGGCGCACCGGCGATCGTCGACCTCGTCGCCGGACAGATCCCGATGATGTTCGACAACGTGCCGCCGTTGCTGCCGCACGTGCGCTCGGGCCGCATCAAGCCGCTCGCGGTGACGAGTCTTGCCCGCATCGCGGTGCTGCCCGAGGTGCCCACGCTGCATGAGCTGGGACTCAAGGACTTCGACGCGGTGGGCTGGAACGGCCTGCTGGCGCCGGCCGGCACGCCGCGCGAAATCATCTCGCGGCTGAACGCCGAAGTGGTGCGCGTGCTGCGCGCACCCGAGGTGCGCGATCAGCTCACCGCGCAAGGCGCGGATGTGGTGGGCAACTCGCCCGATGAGTTTGCCGCCTGGATCAAGGCCGAGGTGAAGAAGTGGGCCGACGTGGTGAAGGTGTCGGGCGCCAAAATCGATTGAGATGCGTCGATTGAGCGTCGTCGGTTGAGTTACCTGCAGGACCTGGCGGCATTCGCCTGCCGCACGCGCCTGGCGGATCTTCCGCCTAGGGTGCTGGAGCGCACCCGCTGGGTGGTGGCCGACAGCCTGCCGGTGATCGCCGCCGGGATGCAGCAGCCCGAGATGCGGGCATTGTTGAAGGACCCGCTCCCTCCCGGGCGGGCATGGGTCCTGGGCGCTCGCAAGTGTACGAACGCGCTCAATGCTGCACTCCTCAACGGCACCGCTGGAACCTGGCTGGAGCTGAACGAAGGCAACCTGTTCGCCAAAGGCCATCCCGGCATCCAGGTGGTGCCGGCGGCGGTGGCGCTGGCGCAGGAATCGGCCGCTTCGGGCGAGGCGCTGCTGCTGGCGGTCGCGGTGGGCTACGAGGTGTGCTCGCGCATCAGCCGCGCGGCGCAGATGAAGATCGCGGTCCACCCGCACGGCACCTGGGGGACGATCGGCGCGGCGGTGGCCGCAGGCCGCCTGAAAGGCTTCGATGAGCGCCGCATGCTCGAGCTGATCAACGTCTCGGCGACGATGGGCATGGCGACCAGCCGGCAGACGCTGCTCGACGGCGCGACGGTGCGCAACATCTTCACCGGGCATGCGGGCCACATGGGCCTGATGGCGGCGCGGCTGGTCGAATGCGGCTTCACCGGGGAAAAGGACAGCCCGGCGGCCATCTACGGCAAGGTGCTCGCCGACGGCTTCGATCCGGCGAAGGCCACCGAGCACCTCGGCCGCGAATGGATGCTCGCGCAGGGCTACTTCAAGCTGCACCCGACCGGGCGCTACGTCCATTCCGCGATCGACGCGCTGGAGGACGTTCTTTCCAGATCCCCTCCCCTCGACATCGCGCGCATTGACCGCATCGAAGTGAAGGCCTACCGGCTCGCCGCCATGCTCAAGGAGAAGCGCGTGACCAGCAGCTTCGGCGCGCGCTTCTCGGTTCCCTTCGCCCTCGCCACCATCCTCTTCCACGGCCGAGCGGACCTGGCGGCGTTCGAGCAGGCCGCGGTCGACAACCCGGCGATCCAGGCCCTTGCGGCGCGCGTGGAGGTCCAGGAAGAAGCGAGCTATACCGCGCGCTACCCGGCCGAGCAGCCCTGCGACGTGCGCATCGTCCTGGCGGGCGGCCGCGCGCTCGAAGGGCATTGCCTCATTACCAAGGGCGAGCTCGCCAGGCCGCATCGGCCCGAGGAGCTGCAGGCGAAATTCATGCAGCTGGGCGTGCCGCTGTGGGGCGAGCCGGTGACTCGCCGGCTGCTGCAGGCGTGTCTCACGCTTGAGAAGACAGCCGACATGTCCCGCTTTGCGCAGGAGTTCGACCTATGAAGCTCAAGACGCACGGCCGGTACGACTACTCCGCGATAACCGAGCGCAAGGACTACAGCTGGCCGGGCGGCAAGCGCCTGGCGGTGCACCTGTGCCTCAACGTCGAGCACTTCTCCTTCGGCGAGGGCCTCGGCAACGACTACGCGGCGCCGCATCCGCAGCCGAACACGCGCGCCTTCGCCTGGCGCGACTACGGCAACCGCGTCGGCGCCTGGCGGCTGCTCGAGCTCGCCCAGGCCTACGACCTGCCCTACGGCCTGCTGGTCAACACCGCGCTCTACGACTATTGCCCGCAGATGGTGGCCGCGTTCAGCAAGCGCGGCGACGAGATCATCGGCCACGGCCGGACCAACGCGGAACGTCAGGCAGATATGTCTTTCGAGGAAGAAGGGTTATGTATCCATGAAACGGCGGCTGCCATCGGGAAGCACGAAGGCAAGCGGCCGCTGGGCTGGCTCGCGCCCTACATCTCCCAGACCCACGACTCTCTCGACCTGCTGCGCGCCGCCGGCTTCCGCTACATGATGGACTGGCCGCTCGACGACCAGCCGGTGTGGTTCCGCACCAAGCACGGCCCGATCCTTTCCATCCCCTACGCGCACGACCTCAACGATTCGCTGGAGAACGTATCGCGGCGCACGCCGTCGCAGATCTATTGCGAGAACCTGATCGACCAGTTCGACGAGATGCTCGAGGAGTCCGCGCGCCGGCCGCTGGTGATGAGCCTGGTGCTGCACAGCTTCATCCTCGGCCACCCGCATCGCCTGCGCCGCTTCCGCAAGGTGATCGAGCACATCGTCAAAGAGCGTGAGCGCATCTGGCTCACGCGTCCTGGCGACATCTACCGCCACGTGGAAACGCTGCCCGCGGGCACCGTGCCGGGCAGCTAGGGAAGTTCGAAATGCAAAAAAAAGGGGTCCCCGCCTTCGCGGGGACGACGGCTTCAAAAATTTGTGCGAAGAGCACCAGGCGCCAATCGCGCAATTACATCCTTTTGCACCCAGTTTTTGGCTGTTCGGTAGTCTAGGTTCCGAGGAGGACGACCATGGCCTTATGCCCACCCTGCGAGGGATTGGCGGGAAAGCCGGCGGATCTCGACCCGCACGACGACCTGCGCGGACAGGATCATGCTCTGCTCGGCAGTGGCGTAAAAGAAACCTACCGCTGCCGATGCGGTGCGAGGTTCGAGCGCTTTGTCGCCAGCAAGGCCTTCGGCGACCAGTCGGGCTCCTGGAAGTTTCTTCGCTAGGTCGGCAGGCGCTGCGGATCGTTCCAGAGCGGCAGGCAGCGGTGCGCGGCCTCGAACTCCTGCAAGAGCTCGCGGTGCCGCCGGTCGGCGTCGTCGACGACTTCCCAGCTGCAGCGCGTGACCACGCTCTCGTTCCACTTGCGCCCTTCGAGCTGCGCGCCGAGCGCCTTGCGGATGGTGGCGGCGCCGGCCGAGGCCTTGCCCAGATAAATCACCCCGCCGTTCTGCCACAGCGCGAAGACGCCGGTGGTGTCCGGCGCCGCGGCGATGAGCGATTCGGTGAACGGCAGGCTGCGGATCTTGATCGACATGGAAGGCTCCCCCGGGGACTTGCGGATGAAATGCTACGCCTGATTCAGGCGCTGCGGCTGTTGCAGCGCGGCAGGCGCTTGTGCGCGCGCTGGAACTCCTGCAGCAGGTCCGCCTCGCGCTGGGGCGGATTGGCGGAGATCTCCCAGCCGTAGTGCGTCGCCTGCGCGGTGCAGCCGTTTTCCCGGCGCAGGTGCTGCTGCAGGCACGACTGGATGGTGGCGCTCTCGCCGCGGGCGTGGCCGTAGTAGATCAGCTCGTCGTGCTCCCACAACGCAATGACCCCGGGGTCGTTCGGGGCGCCTGAGACCATCGTGGCGGTAAAGGCGTAGCGAGGACTCGCGATCGGCATTTTTTGCGGCTTTTCGAAAGCTTACACCACGCAAGGGTTGATCCCGCCCAGTAGAACTTCGTCCTCCGGCGTAACCGATCCGCGACACGCCGCTGGTACGCGTGTTGCTCATCTGTCGGTACCACCCATTTGTCGAGGTGCAAGATGCCGGTAAAACCAAACGGCGCGCTATGCGCCATCAAAGAACAGATCGTCGAAGATCTGGCGAGCGGCCTGATCCTGCAGTTCGAATGCAGCAACGGCCACACGCGCCTGGTGATCGCCGGCCGCGCCCTGCCGTTCGGCAACCGCGAGATCATTTTCGACAGCGACGGCCGCGAGGCGGCGGCCGGTACCCTGGTCGGCGAGTTCCGCCGCCCGTCGTGGCTTAAAGGCGTTCCCTGACTAAAGACAGTCTGGAAAGCGCGGAATCGTCGTCCCCGCCTTCGCGGGGACGACGTCTGCCGGCCTTCCTCTAAGCCGCGATGTTGAGGCGCGGCGGCTTGCCGAACATGCGCTGGTGCTCTTCGAGCAGCTCGGCCTCGCGCGCCGCCGGATCGTTGCAGAGCTCCCAGCCGTAGTGCGTCGCGCGCCGCGCAAGCGGAACCAGGCGGCCGTGGAAGTGGTCCATCAGCCGCGCGCGGATCATGCCGCGGCCGTAATAGATCACTTCCTCGCCATCCCATAGCGCGTAGACGCCCGGGTCCTGCGGCGCGCCGGCGATCACCACGCGCGTGAAACGGTAACGGCGCGCCAGTCCGACCGCGCCACGCATCCAACGCAGCGCCGCCGCCTCGTCGCGGAACGCGCGCGCGTTGATGCCCTGCTGTCGCGCCACCAGCTCGATGTAGCCGTGGGCGGTGTGCAGCTCGTTGGTGTCGGCCACGAGCGCGATCTGGCACGCCGCCGTCACAAGCTCTCCCACATAAGTGGTGAGACCGTATTCCTCTGGCTTGAACGCGGGCCGCGAGCGGCGGATTAGCATCAGCACCTTGGAACAGGCGTGCTTGCCGCAGGCAGCGTGCACCGCCAGCAGGAACTCGCGCATCTCCTCGGCGGTTTCGCGCTCCCATAGCGCCGCGTGCACGTAGCCGTCGCGCGGTTCGATGGCAAAGCGCATCAGCTAAGGAACTGCTTGATCCATTCCTGGGCGTCGGAGGGCTCGCCGGCCGGCAGGTTCATGCAGCGGTCGCGCATGTTGCGCAGCACCAGCTCGATCATGCTGCCGCGGTGCTCGGGCGACAGCGTGTCGAGCGCGCGCGCGAAGGCGTGGGCGAAGTGCGTCTTGTCGACGATGCCGCGCTCGTGCAGCGTCTCGACCAGCACGATGTTGGCGGCCGCCAGGCCCGCCAGGGTTTCCAGCAGGGAATCGAATTCCCGGCTCACGCGTCGGTCGTAGCCTGCAGCGCGCGCCATAGCGTCGCCAGCAGGACGTCCACGTTCACCGGCTTGGCGATGTAGTCGTTGGCGCCGGCCTCGATGCATTTCTCCCGGTCGCCGATCATCGCCTTTGCGGTCACCGCGACGATCGGCAGGTCGCGGTAGCCCTCGAGCTGGCGCACGATGCGGATGGTGTCGAGGCCGTCGAGCCCCGGCATCATCACGTCCATCAGCACCAGGTCGATGTCGCGCTCGCGCTTGAGCGTGTCGATGCCTTCCTTGCCGCTTTCGGCATGCAGCACCCGCATGTGGTGGGTCTCCAGCGCGCTGGTCATGGCGAACACGTTGCGGATGTCGTCGTCCACCACCAGCACCTTGCGGCCCTCGAGCGCCGGGGCGGCCTTCTTCGCGAGCTGGGCCGCCTCGTCGCCCGAGACCGGGGCGAGGTGGTTGTCAGCCGGCTGGAACTCGATCTCCGGCTCGGCATTGCGCGCCTCCTCGGGACCGATCTCCACGCCGGAGGCCAGGCTCGGCGCCTCGGCCGACGGGCGGTAGTCGAGCGGCAGGTACAGGGTGAAGGTGCTGCCCTTGCCCGGCACGCTCGACACGCGGATCTCGCCGCCGAGCAGGCGGGCGAGCTCGCGGCTGATCGACAGGCCGAGGCCGGTGCCGCCGTACTCGCGGCTGGTCGAGCCGTCGGCCTGCTGGAAGGCCTCGAAGATGAGGCGCTGCTTGTTGGCCGGGATGCCGATGCCGGTGTCGATCACCGAGAAGGCGATCGCCGGGTCGGCGCGGTCGAGCACCGGGTGGCCCAGGCTCCAGCCGGTGGTGGCCGGCTCGATCGCCAGGCGTACCTCGCCCTTGCTGGTGAACTTGAAGGCGTTCGACAAGAGGTTGGTGAGGATCTGCTGCAGGCGCTTGCCGTCGGTCTGCATCGCCGGCGGCAGCTCAGGCCCGAGCGCGACCACGAATTCCAGCCCCTTGTCGTTCGCCATCTGGCGGAAGGTGCGCTCGACGGAGTCGACCACGTCCTCGAAGCGCTCGGCGGTGATGTTCAGCGTCACCGTGCCCGATTCGATCTTCGCCAGATCCAGAATGTCGTTGATCAAAGCCAGCAGCTCGGCACCGGAGGAGTGGATGGTGCGCGCGAACTCGACCTGCTTGGGCGTCAGGTTGCCGCCGACGTTGTCGGCCAGCAGGCGCGCCAGGATCAGCAGGCTGTTGAGCGGCGTCCTCAGCTCGTGAGACATGTTCGCCAGAAACTCCGACTTGTAGCGCGAGGAAAGCGACAGCTGCTCCGCCTTCTCCTCCAGCGCCGCGCGCGCCTGCTCGATCTCGCGGTTCTTGAACTCGACCTGGTGCATCTGCTCGGAGAGCTGGCGCGCCTTTTCCTGCAGCTGCTCGTTGGCCGAGCGCAGCTCCTCCTGCTTGGACTTGAGCAGCGCCTCGGACTTCTGCAGGTTGAGCGCCTGCTGCTCCAGGCGGTCGTTGGTCTTCTTCAGCTCCTCCTGCTG
>DATFDV010000152.1:0-15730 GCA_035251855.1 Burkholderiales bacterium
TCACCGCGATGAAGCCCTTGAACTCCTTGGTCAGCCCGCGCGTCTCGAGGATGATGTCCGGCGTCAATTCTTGATTCCCAGCTCCGGGATCAGCTTCGCATAGCGCGCGTGCTCGCCGCGCACGTAGGCGGCGAACTGCTCGGGCGACATCGGCTCGGCCACGTCGACCGCCAGTGCCTTGAAGCGCTCGCGCACCTGCGAGTGCTGCATGGCCTTCTGGATTTCCGAACTTATTTTCGAAATGGTGTCCCTGGGCGTTCCGCTGGGCGCATAAAAGCCGAAATGCGGCCCGCCGTCGACGCCCTTGATGCCGTTCTCCTCGAGCGTGGGCACGTCGGGAAAGTCCGGATGCCGCGCCGGACCGGCGACAGCGATCATGCGCACCTTGCCCGCCCGCGCCGGCGCGAGGCCGACGCCCGGATCGAACACCAGCTGGATCTGCCCGCCGAGCAGGTCCTGCAGCGCGGGGCCCGCGCCCTTGTACGGCACGTGGTTCAGCTTCACCTTCGCCTCGCGGTTGAACACCTCGGTGGCGATGTGCGGCGAGGTGCCGTTGCCCGGCGAGCCGTAATTCAGCTTGCCCGGATTGGCGCGCGCGTAAGCAAGGAACTCCTTGAAATTCTTGTACGGCTGCTCCGGATGCGCGATCACGTAGAGGGAGACGCGCCCGGTCGCGGCCACCGGCGCCAGCGCCTTCAGCGGATCGAGGTCCGGCCGGTTCACGATGTGCGGCGCGATCATCATGCTCGAGCCGGGCGAGTAAAGCAGCACATGGCCGTCGGCATCGGAGCGCGCCACCGCGTCGAAGCCGATGTAGCCGTCGCCGCCGGCGCGGTTCTCCACCAGGAAGCCCTGCCCGAGCGTTTCGGCCAGCCGCGCGCCGAGCACGCGCGCGGTGACGTCGGCCACGCCGCCCGCCGCCACGTTGACGATCACGCGCACCGGCTTGGCGGGCCAGCTTTGCGAGAACGAAACCGGGCTGAACGCGAGCGCCAGCAGCAGAAAAGCGATTTTCATGGGTTCCGGATATTAGCCGTTTCGAGGGTAGGATTTGACCATGAAAATCATCGCCCTCGAAGAGCACTACTGGGACGAGGAAGTCGCCAGCCATTTCAAGGAGCGCGGCCCGGAGATGCGCAACCCGGCGATGCACGAGCGCCTGCGCGACCTGGGCGCCCTGCGCCTGAAGGAAATGGATGAGGCCGGCATCGACCTGCAGGTGGTGTCGCACGGCGCGCCGGCCACCCAGCGCGTCGAGGCCCAGACCGCCGTGCCGCTCGCCAGGCGCGCCAACGACCGTCTGTTTGAATCCATCAGAAAACACCCGGGGCGATTCGAGGGATTCGCGGTATTGCCTACCGCCGACCCGAAAGCCGCCGCCGACGAGCTCGAGCGCGCGGTGACCAAGCTCGGCTTCAAGGGCGCCATGGTCCACGGCTTGACCGCCATCGGCGGCGCGAATCTCTTCCTCGACGACAAGCGCTTCTGGCCGATCTTCGAGCGCGCGCAGGCGCTCGACGTGCCGCTGTACATGCACCCGGCGGTACCGCACAAGGCCGTGATCGAGGCCTATTACAAGGACTACCTCGAGCAGTTCCCCGGCCTGATGACCGCCGCCTGGGGCTTCGGCGTGGAGACCGCCACCCAGGGCATCCGGCTGGTGCTCTCGGGTCTGTTCGAAGCGTATCCGCGGCTGAAGATCATCCTCGGCCACCTCGGCGAAGGCCTGCCCTTCTACCTGTGGCGCATCGACATGGCGCTCGCCCGCCAGGGCAACCGCTCCACGCCATTTCGCGACACCTTCCGCGAGCACTTCTGGATCACCACCAGCGGCAACTTCTCCACCCCGTCGCTCCTGTGCTGCGTGATGGAAATGGGCGTCGACCGCATCCTCTTCTCGGTCGACTACCCCTTCGTGCCCAACCCGCCCGGCGTGAAGTGGATGGAAACCGTCCCCCTCGGCCCCGAGGACCGCGCCAAGATCCTCAACGGCAACGCCACGCGGCTGCTCAAGCTCTAGGCGTGTCAAAACGCGGACGTAAGGTTGCACAAGGAAAGCGCGCCCGTGTTTAGCCCTATCTGGATAGCCAACAGCGCTCGGGCTTGTCGGGGGCGTCACGCTTGCTTACCTACTGGGAAAAGCGGTCCTACCGCGTTTGGTTCCTACTTCACAAGGCATGCGGCTCGTTAGCCGTTTAGCCTTTGCAGGGATCGTTGTCGCCTTGTTGCCGGCATTTTTTCTTTCGTTCGTCGTGGGTGGCACACTTGGTGGTGCGTGGGGCGAGCATGGGCATTGCCGTGGTATTCGCGCTCGTGCTCTCGGCCGGTGCGACTATCGGTCTTCTTTTAGGGAAGGCGGTGCTTTGCTACCAGCAGTGGCGAGTGCGAACCTAACCTCTAGTGGAACGGACGAGCCATGAGCCACTGCGCTTGTTTATTGGCCGTGATGGCCCGCCGTTCACCTCAACGTTAGATGGCAGCTGTGCAGACACCGCGCGGAAAGATCCGAGCCATTGAGTTACGGAGATATCACGGCTACGGTATGGACGCGCCGCTGTCGATGCTGAAAGAGAACCTCTGGAATTCGCGGCGCGTCGAGCTCTTTCCAAATGAGCGGATTGCTTTCCTAAATATCCCGTTCGGCGAGTTATTCCACCGGTGTAGCCAGGACGAATGGAAGGACTTCCGAAGCTTTTTGTCTGCGAATGGGGTGCCTGTAGAGGTCAATCCATGGTGGAAGTTTTGGGAGCGCGCACGCTAGACAGCAACATGAGATACGCCGGATTTTGGCCACGACTGGGCGCAATCGTCGTGGATACGGTCGTTCTCGCGCCAATTATCATGCTGTCGCTTTGGGCATTCTCGGCATCGAAAACGATCGCTTTGTCGTTCGAGATACCAATAGCCTGCCTCTTTCCGCTGTACAACATCTACTTCGTAGGGCGATGGGGCCAAACCCTGGGGAAGATGGCTCTAGGCATAAAAGTAGTCGCCGTAGATGGCGAATCAGCTGGATACGCGCGGGCGTTCTACCGCCATGCGGTCGATTTGGTTTTCTCTCTACTTACGAGCGCGTTAACCCTGTACGCGCTCATGACCGTGACGAATCAGGATTTCGAGCTACTGACGTTTGATGCGCGGGTCCAACTTCTGACGACCACGACCCGGTCTTGGACTGACATTCTCAATTGGCTTCTCATTGCGTGGACCTTGAGCGAGCTTGCCGTACTATTGTTCAACGAGAAACGCCGTGCCATCCACGACTACATCGCGGGTACTGTCGTAGTACACGCGCGGGAGGCGCAAGTTGCTGCATAACAGAGTTCACTGGCCGTTTGCCTTGGCCGTTGCGCTGTTCCTATTTGCACCCTTTAGTGCGGGGACGGAGAGATTCATTTCCAATGCTACGGCACAGTCCATTATCAACAACTCCATCGTCCCCGCTTTTCGCAAAGCCGACTACAGTTAGAAGGCTCGAACAATGACCAACGCGCAGGTCGTGGCCCTCGGAGTCCGACTCTCGCGCTGCCGGTGCCGTAATCATCGTCAGCGTCATCTTGATCGCGGCAACCATCGCGCTATGGTTCTTCCCGCTTGCCGTAGCTCGCAAACTGATTCCCAAAGCCACGCCCGATCAGCCCACGCCGCTGCCGATCGATCAACTTCAGTCCGCCGGGTTTTGCCTTCTCGGTCTAAGGGTGCTCACCGAAGCGGTTCCACGCTTGGTTTACATCATCTTCATCGTCTACCACTCGACCAAGCCTAACGCCATGGTTGCGCTAGAACCTCATAACTATGCGGCAATAGCTCAGACGATCGTTGAACTCTGCATTGGCTTGTGGCTGCTGTTCGGCGCGAGGGGGTTGCTTCGGGCAATGCGATGGGCACGCACGGCGGGCAGTGGCGAGCGTTCGAACAATCTGGCGGAGAGCGACGCTCCGCAGGAGCCGCGCGCGCCTCACCACAGACGCTAGCGCGCAAAAATGCCTGCTGCCACGTTTTTGTAGCGCCCTTAGGCCGCCTAAGAATGAGCCGCCTCAAGGCACTGCGCGAAGAAGCGAATCGCGAATCCGATCCGGAGATTCGGAGGCGGCGCATCGCCGAGCTCGACAAGATGGAGGCGGAGATTCGAGACGCAGACAAGCGCCTTGCTGAAGTAAATGCCAAGCTCGCTGATCTGCAAAGCGGTAGAACGCCGTTTTTCTCATGCATCGAGTTTGTGGTGGGACTCGGCGTAGTTGGTGCGCTGGTGGCTTCCTTCTATTTCGGCTTGTCTTCGGTGGCGACGGTGGTCGTGGTGATTATCGTCGTGGCTGTGATCAGCGGAATCGTCCTTCTCCGCATCAAGCGAAGGCTCAAGAATGTCGATAGGTCGACCTAACATGATCAAGCAAGCAAAGAATACGATTTGCCTGTGGTACGACGGCGACGCCGAGGATGCGGCGCGCTTTTATGCCAGGACCTTTCCCGATTCATCCGTCGGTGCGGTGCTCCTCGCGCCAGGGGACTTTCCGTCGGGCAAAAAGGGAGATGTACTGACGGTCGAGTTTACGGTGATGGGGATTCCGTGCCTCGGGCTCAATGGCGGCCCGACGTTCAAGCACAACGAAGCATTCTCGTTTCAGGTCGCAACGGTCGACCAGGCCGAAACCGATCGCTACTGGAACGCCATCGTCGGCAACGGCGGCGAAGAAAGTGCGTGCGGCTGGTGCAAGGACAAATGGGGCTTGTCCTGGCAGATTACGCCGATCGCCCTGACCAGAGCGATAACCGATCCTGACCGCGCGGCCGCCAAGCGCGCGTTCGATGCGATGATGGAGATGGGAAAGATCGACATCGCCACCATCGAGGCCGCGCGCCGCGGTTGAAGTAGGCGCCATGTCGCTGCTCGATGTTGCTACCGTCGCAGCCCTTGGCGTGTTCTTGGTGCTTCTAGTTCGTGCGGCCTATCTGCTGCGCCACAACCCCCACCAGCGCGTCAAGGAACAGGAAAGGTTGTCAGGTCCCTTTCCGCCGCACATGCCGTGGATCGAAAGGCTCCGGCTCATGAACTGGGGCGGCATGTCGCCGGACAATCCGGTCCGGATTTGGAGGCTCGTCTTGATAGTGGGCATCCTATTCGCGGTTCTGTTATGGATGAGATGAGCCGGCCAGGAGCAGCCATGCGCGTCGGAGTGCTGGATGACTATCATCGCGTCTTCGAAGCCGACCCGGCGATTCAGCGTCTTCGTCGCCGCATCCCGGTCGATGTCTACACCGATAAGCTGCCGCTCGAGCGGCTGCGTGCCTACCCGATCCTGATCGCGCTGCGCGAGCGCACGCGGTTCGACGCGGCGTTCTTCGACGCCATGCCGGGGCTGCAGCTGATCGCGCAGACCGGCAACCACGCGTATCACGTCGACATGAACGCCGCCACGAAGGCTGGCGTGCTCATCGGCATGGCCTCGTCGGACCTGGAGACGATGGGCGCCATCGCGCGTTCCACCATCGAGCTGACCTTCGGCCTCATGATCGCCGTGCTGCGACGAATTCCGCAGACCGACCAGGCCATGCGCCGGGGCGAATGGCCGTCCTTCGCGGGTCGAACGCTCGCCGGGAAGAAGCTGGGAATCCTCGGCTTGGGCCGCATAGGGCGCGAGGTCGCGGATCTCGCGCGAATGTTCCGCATGACGACGCTGGCATGGGGTCCCACGCTGGACGCCGAGCGAGCCGAGCGCTCCGGCGCGACTTTCATGCCGCTCGACGCGCTGCTCGCGGAAGCCGACATCGTCACCGTGCAGCTCAAGCTCTCCGAGGAAAGCCGCGGGCTGCTGGACGAGCGCAGGCTGCGCCTGATCGGCCCGGACGGAATCCTCATCAACACCGCCCGTGGCGCCATCGTGGACGAGGATGCGCTGGCACGCGTGCTATCGGAAGGCGCGCTGGGCGCCGCCGGATTGGATGTTTTTTCCGAGGAGCCACTGGCCGCCGCTTCGCCGCTGCGCAGCCTGAACAACGTAGTGCTGACGTCCCATCTGGGCTGGCCGGCGGACCTGACCTACCGCACCATGGCGCAGGCGGTGGTCGCGATCGTGGAGGCCTACCTCGACGGCAAGTACGCCCGCGCGGTCAATCCGGAGGCCCTCCAGCATCGCAAGGGACGTTAGCGGTGAGCGTGCTTGTTCGTCTGGGGATCAGCACGGCGGCAGGAATGGCAGCGGCAGTGGCGGCCGCGCTCCTGCTCACGGTGCTGGACCTGTACCTCACCGGACATGGTTATGCTTCTGTCACGCGCGAGGTCATCGCCTGGGAGCACGCCGGCGTCCATTTGAGCATCGCCGACCTCGGGATGCTCATGACGGGAATCATGGTTGCGGCTTTGACTTGGCACCTCGCGGGCCGGGGCGGCGGAAGATGACAAAAGGCACTGCGTACCGAGCCGCCATTGGCATTGCACTCGCCGCGGCATGCATCCTCGTCTGGCTGAGCCTCGGCGTCGGCATCATCGGGAAGGACGGCGATCCGGCCAACCTGATGTATTTCGGCGTGCTCGCCGTTGGAATCGTCGGCGCCATCACCGCGCGCTTGCGACCGCATGGAATGGCACGCGCGTTGTTCGCGATGGCGCTTGCCCAGGCGCTGGTCGCAGCGATCGCACTGATTGCCCGGCTGGGTCTGCCGTGGAGCGGGCCCGCGGAGATCGTGCTGCTGAACGCGTTCTTCGTCGCCATGTTTGCCGGATCGGGCTGGCTGTTTCGACGCGCCGCGAGCCTCTGACCCGGTTGCGGCAGAAGCGTTAGACTCGCCGTCATTTCACAAAGGGATTTCAACAATGGGCCGATCGACCGGACGCAACCTGCGCAACCGCAGGCGCAAGCAGCAGATCAAGAAGAAGCTGGCGCAAACATCCAAACAGGCGAGGAAGCTGGCGAGGAGGACGAAAAAAGCCACGGCCTGAGCGTTGAGCGGGCGAAATGCGGCAACCCCGCACGCTGAAGATCCTCGCGGTGCTGCTGACGGCCTACGCGCTGCTGGCGGCTCCCGCGTACGTCGGGCCCTCGTATCTCGAAGAGCTCGGCAGCTATTTGGTGATGCCGCCATTGCTGTCGATCTACCTTTTTCACCACCTCGGCGTGCCGGGCCTGCTCGAGCACAAGGGACAGTGCGGATGGGGAATGTGCTCGCCGACGGCTTCCGGCTGGGCGTTCCTGATCGCATTCTGGTTAGGCGTCGCGTGGCTCGCCGCCTGGGGACTGGCACGCCTCACCGCGCGGCGCTGAATGCAGCGCATCGGCATCATCTCCGACACGCACGGCCTGCTGCGGCCCGAAGCCGTCGCGTTTCTGCGCGGCAGCGACTACATCGTGCACGCCGGCGACATTGGAGATGCGGCGGTTCTGGGCGAGCTGAGCGCCCTGGCGCCGGTGACTGCGGTGCGCGGCAACAACGACAACGGCCCTTGGGCGGAAACCATCGCCGAGACGGAGATCCTCAAGGTCGGTGCGGTTTCCATCTACGTGGTGCACGACCTGGCGCAGCTCGACCTCGATCCGGCGGCGGCCGGATACCAGGTGGTGGTGTCGGGGCATTCGCACAAGCCGTCGATGGAGCGGCGCGGCGGTGTGCTGTATCTGAACCCGGGCAGCGCCGGACCGCGGCGCTTCAAGCTGCCGATCGCAGTGGCCGAGCTGGAGGTCACCGGCGGCGCCGTCGAAGGACGGCTGGTGGAGCTGGCTATTTCTCGTTGATCGCCGCGGCGATGCGCTCGGGCGTGAGCGGCAGGTCGCGCACGCGCACGCCGAGGGCATCGTGCACTGCATTGGCGATGGCGGCGGCGGTCGGGCCCATCATGCATTCGCCCGCCCCCACTGAATTCTCTTTGCTTTCGGAAAGAAGAACCTCAACCGCTGGAACTTCACTGAACTTGAGAATCGGATAATCCTCCCAGCCGGCAACGCCCGGCTTCCACGCCTCCTTCAGCGTCCAGCTCGCCGCCTGGACGCAGCCGCCTTCGATCTGGTTAAGGACGCCGTCGGGATTCACCGGCAAGCCGACGTCCACCGAAGCGATGAGGCGCGTGCAGCGCACTTCGTGCGTGACTTCGACTTCGGCGAGGATCGCGCAGTAGGCGCCGAGGTTTTTGTATTTCGCGAACGCGATGCCATGGCCGCGGCCCTCCGGGCGCTTCCACGAGCTCCATTCCGGTCGAAGTTTTTCCAATACCGCGCGGCCCCGCGGGTCCTGCAAATGGTTCAAGCGAAATTCCAGTGAATCGGCACCTGCGGCGGCGGCGCATTCGTCCATGAACGACTCGATGGCGAACACGTTGCCGTAGCCGCCGAGCGAGCGCAACGAGCAGCTCCGCAGCGGCATCTCGCGCACGTAGTTGTTCCGCACCAGCAGATCGGCGAAATCGTAGAGCGGGATGCAGTTGCGGTCGGCGCCGCCGGAGGGCAGCGCCGGGTTCACGGCCGGCGAAAGCTCGAAGGGCTTTGCAAGCTGCGCGGCCGCCGTCAAGGTCGGCAGCGTGGCGCGTCCCGGACGGTGGGTGTGGCCGTTGCTCCAGAACTCGTGGCGCCAGGACACGATGCGGCCCTGCGCGTCCAGTGCGGCCTCGAGCTCGAAGGCCATCGCCGCGCCGTAGGGCTCCCAGGCGAACTCGTCGGCGCGCATCCATTGCAGGCGCACCGGCCGGCCGCCGAGACCAAGAGATGCGCTTCCGCGCGCCAGCAGCGCCGCTTCGAGCGCGACGTCGTCGGCGCCGTTGTGGCCGTAGCAGCCGGCACCTTCGACGTGCAGGACGACGATGTCGGCCTCGTTCATGCCGAGCACCTTCGACAGGTCCTGGCGCAGGCCGAAGATGCCCTGGCTGTGCGTCCAGAGCTCCAGCTTCGCGCCCTTCCAGCGCGCGATCGCGCAGGAAGGCCCGATCGAGGCATGCGCGATGTAGGGCTTGCTGTACGCCGCGCGCAAGCGCTTCTGGCCGCGCGCCCTCGCTTCCGCATCGACCTTTTCCTTGGAGACGATGCGCTCGGTGACATGCTCCTTCAGCCAGGCATGGATGTCGGCCGGCACCGGCGCCGCCTCCTCCCAAATGCATTTCGTGCGCAGCTTCGCCGCCGCGGCGATCGCGTCCTCTTCGCGCTCGGCGAGGACCCCCAGGAAGCTGCCGTCGCGGACAATTTTGGCGGTGGTTATGAGGTCGCCCATCGAGATCAATTTGCAAGCGCGGGGCGGGCGCACCACGCGACCGTGCAGCATGTGCGGCAGCACCATGTCGTGCACGTAGCTCGGCTTGCCGGCGAACTTGGCCGGCAGATCGCGCCGCGGCGCGCTGGCGCCGACCACCCTATAAGCCGACGGCGGTTTGAGCGGCGCCGCCCCCGGGATCTCGCCCTCGACGTGCGTGAGGTCCCAGTAGGTGACGCTGCCGCCGGGACCACGGATGGTGCCGTCTTCGATCACGAGCTCAGTGGCAGCTGCTTTGAGAATCCCGCCGGCGCGGGCCAGCATCAGCGCTCGCAGCTCGGCGCAGGCTACGCGCAGCGCCTTGCCGCCGTCCTGGATCGAGAGGCTGCCGGAGGTCACGCCTTCATCCGGGCTGTAGGCCGTGTTCGCCGGGAGAATTTGAACTCTGTGAATTCCAACATCGAGTTCTTCTGCGGCAATCTGCGCCAGCGCGGTGAGGATGCCCTGCCCCAGCTCCACCTTGCCGCTGGCGATGGAAACCGTGCCGTCGGGCTCGAAATGCACGCGCTGCGACAGGCGTCGCGCGTCGGAAAGGGGCGGCGGCTTCTCAGCGAGCATCGAGGATCGCCTTGACCACGCGGTTGTGCGAACCGCAGCGGCAGAGATTTTTGTCCAGGGCTTGGCGGATTTGCGCCTCAGACGGAGAACTATTCTGAAGAAACAAACCTGCGGCTGCCATCACGATGCCGCTCATGCAGTAGCCGCACTGCGCGGCCTGGTGGCGCTCGAGCGCCTTCTGCACCGGGTGCTCGCCGCCGAGGCCTTCGATGGTGGTCACTTTCTTGCCGGAGACGAACGACACCGGCAGGTCGCACGACGCCATCGCGCGCCCGTCCACTAGCACGAAGCAGGCGCCGCACTGGCCGCTGCCGCAGCCGAAGCGCGTGCCGGGCAGGCCGAGGTCGTTGCGCAGCACGTAGAGCAGCGGCGTTTCCGGCGCCGCCTCGACGCTGCGCTCCACGCCGTTGACCTCAATGATCATGCATCGCCTTCCAGATTCGCGCCGGGGAGAACGGGAAATCGAGGTGGTGGATGCCGAGCGGGCGCAAGGCGTCGATCACCGCATTCGCCACCGCCGGCAGCGCGCCGGTGGTGCCCGCCTCGCCGGCGCCCTTCACGCCGAGCGGGTTGCTCGGCGAGGGCACCGAGTGGTCGTGCAGCTCGACGCGGGTCATGATCTGCGCGCGCGGCAGGGCGTAATCCATGAACGAGCCGGTGAGCAGCTGGCCGCTCGCCGTGTCGTACACGCAATGCTCGGCCAGCGCCTGCCCGAGGCCCTGCACGATGCCGCCGTGCAGCTGGCCGTCGAGCAGCACGTGGTTCAGCACGCGGCCGCAATCGTCGACCGCGACATAGCGCAGCACCTCGACCTCGCCGGTATCGCGGTCGATCTCGACCTCGGCGATGTGCGCGCCGCCCGGATACGCGGTCGGCGTCGGGATCGCGCCCTTGGTGTCGAGCTCCGGGCCGTAGCGGCGCGCCACCTCGCGGAACGGCATCGACACGTCGGTGCCCTTCACGCGGAACCTGCCGTCGTTGAATTCCAGGTCGCTCGCCGACACCTCGAGCTCCTTCGCCGCCAGGTCGAGTGCCTTCCTGATCACTTCCTTCGCCGTGGCGGCGAGCGCGCCGCCGTGCGACATCATGCTGCGCGAGCCTACGGTGCCGGCGCCCATCAACGCGGGGCCGTGAGGATCGCTCGCCTTGAGTTGAATGGTTTGAGGGTCCAAGCCGAGGATTTCGCCCACCACTTCGGGCAGCACCGTCTCGTGTCCCTGCCCCGACGGCCCGGCCATCACATGCAGCGTGGCGTTGCCGGTGCTGCCGAAGCGGATCATCGCCTCCTCCTTCGGCAGCGCCGCCGCGCCCGAGGGCTCGCAGAACACCGCGCAGCCGATGCCGCGCAGCTTGCCGTTCCTCATGGACTCTTTCCTGCGCGATTCGAAGCCGTCCCAGTCCGATTTCTCGAGCGCCTCTTCGAATTCGCCCGCCGGGTCGCCGCTGTCGTAGGTCGAGCCGACCGGCGTCTTATAAGGGAACGCCTGCTTCGGGATGAAGTTGATGCGGCGCAGCTCGGTGCGGTCGATGTCGAGCTCGCGCGCGGCCTCGTCCACCAGGCGCTCGACGAGGTAGGCAACGTTGGGCCGGCCGGCGCCGCGGTAGGCGGTGGTCGAGGTCGTATTGGTGAGCGCGAGCAGGTGGCGGCCATAAAGCGCCGGGATGCGGTAGACGTTGATCGCGTGCGAAGCCGGATTCAGCGTATTGATGAGCGGCCCGGGCTGGGAAAGGTAGGCGCCGGCGTTCACCACCCAGCGCACGCGCAAGGCGAGGAAGCGCCCGTCGCGCTCGAGCGCCAGCTCGCCCTCGAGGTGCGCGGCGCGGCCGTGGTGGTCGCTGACGATGGTCTCGAAGCGCGAGCCGACCCATTTCACCGGCTTGCCCACCTTGCGCGCGGCGAGCATCAGCGCGCAATACTCCGGATAGGCCTGCGAGCGGATGCCGAAGCCGCCGCCCACGTCGTGCGCGTGGATGCGGATCTTGTCCGCCGGCACGCCAGTGATCGCGACGAAATTCGGCAGCATCAGGGCGAGGCCCTGCGTGCTGGTATAGATGTCGAAGCTTTGGGTCTTCCCGTCGTACGAAACCAGGCAGGCCTTCGGCTCCATCGGCGTGCCCGAAACGCGCGTCGAGTCCAGCGCCAGGCGCGTGACGTGCGCGGCCCGGGCGAAGGCGGCCTCGGTGGCCTGCTCGTCGCCGTACACGTAGTCGAAGGACAGGTTGCCGGGGATCTCGTCGTGCAGCTGCGGCGCGCCGGGCTCCAGCGCCGCGCGGGCGTCCACCACCGCGGGCAGGTCGCGGTACTCGATCTCGATCGCCTCGGCGGCATCCTGCGCGAGCGTAGGAGAAGTGGCGACGACGAGCGCCACTTCCTGCCCGACATAGCGCACGCGCTTTCTCGCGATCACTTCGCGGTGCGGCACCTTGATGGTCGAGCCGCCTTTCCCGGGATAGCGGACCATGGGCGGCGGCGTTTTGAAGTCCGCCGTATCGTCGCCCGTCAGAATCGCTTTCACCCCCGGCAAATGCTCAGGAGTCTTCAAAGACAGGATCTCTGCATGCGCCCGATCCGAGCGCAGGAAATAGCCGTAGAGCTGCTCGGGCAGATTCCAGTCGGCGGTGTACCGGCCGCTGCCGGTCAGGAGGCGGTCGTCTTCGCGGCGACCCTTGAACTCCTTCACGCAGGCTGCGGGCAGGACTGCCAGGCGGCGAACTTCCAGCCCTGCGGGGTGCGGGTCCAGGCGTTGAGGAACAGCAGCCGCAGCGACTTGGCCTGGCCGCCGATGTCGACCTCGATCTCCGCGCGCCCGCGCGTCAGCGCCACGTCGCCGAAGAACTTTACCTGCCGGCCGCTGCACTTCACGCTCTTGTATTTCACCTTGCCGGACTTCATCGACTCGATCCAGCTCGCCTTGGTATCGGTAACGCCCGAGGAATGGGTGTAGAGCAGCTCCGGATGCACCATCTGCTCGAGCGCCGCGAAGTCGCGCGCAATCATCGCGGCGAAGCGCTTGTCCTCCAGCCCCAGGATTTCGCTGTCGTTCATGTCCACACCTCCTCGGCAACCTGTACCACGCGCTTGAGTTTTTGCCACTGCTCGTCCTCGGTGAGGCGATTGCCGTGGTGCGTGCTCGAGAATCCGCATTGCGGCGAGAGGCAGAGGTTCTCGAGCGGCACGTATTTGGCAGCCTGATCGATTTTGCGTTTCAAGTCGTCGGGGCTCTCGAGGGTTCCCGTCTTCGAAGAAACCAGACCGAGCACTACCTTCTTCCCCTGGGGCACGAAGCGCAGCGGCTCGAAGCCGCCGGCGCGCGCGCTGTCGAATTCCATGAAGAAGCCGTCGACGCCGCTCGAGAACATCGCCTCGGCCACCGGCTCGTAGCCGCCCTCGGCGACCCAGGCGCTCTTGAAGTTGCCGCGGCAGGTGTGCATGGTGATGGTCATGCCGGCAGGACGATCCTTGATGGCATTCCTTATGGTCTGCGCATACGTGGAGGGAAGCATGTTCGGGTCGTCGCCGTTCCTGCGGCAGTTGTCGCGGATCTTCGGGTCGCACAGGTAGGCGAAGGCGACGTCGTCGAGCTGCAGGTAAGTGCAGCCCGCGGCGGCGAAGGCGGCGATCGCGCCGCGATAGGCTTGCGCGGCGTCGGCCCAGAATTCGTCGAGCCTGGGATAGGCCTTGGTCGAGATGCCGGCGCGGCCGGCGCGCAGGTGGAGCATCGACGGCGAAGGAATGGTGAACTTGGCGGTCTTCTTCGTCAGCGACTTGAGGAAGGCGAAGTCGTCCACCATGATCGGCTGCGTGTAGCCGAGCTTGCCGGTGACGTGCGGTACCGGCGGCTGGTCCGTGGTGCCCTCGAACTTCGGTGCCGGCCCGGCCTGGGGCGCGAGGATCACGCCCTCGAGTTGCGCAAGGAAGTCGAGGTGCCACCAGTCGCGGCTGAATTCGCCGTCGGTGATCGCCTCCAAGCCGATCGCCTCCTGCTTCGCCACCACTTCGCGGATCGCGTCCTGGCGCGACCACTTGTCCTTGCTCATGCCGGCGGGACGCAGCAGGCTGCCGACCTGGTCGGCTCTGAAGGGCGGCTTCATCTAGAGGGAATGTGTCGAGACGTCGCCCCCGCGAAGGCGGGGGCCCAGTTTAAGAAAGAAAACGGGATCCCCGCCTGCGCGGGGACGACGAGGGGCGGCTCTTTCAGAGTTTCTTTAGTCCGCTTTGGCACCGGAATCCTTCACGGCTTTCGCCCACTTCTGCACTTCCTCGCGCAGGAAGGCGGCGAACTCGCCGGAAGTATTGCTGCGCCAGTCGAGGCCGAGCTGCGCCAGGCGCTCGGCCACCTCGGGCGCGGACAGCGCGCGCGTGACTTCCGAGTTGATGCGGTTCACCAGGTCGGTGGGCGTGCCGGCGGGAGCGAAGAACGCGGTCCAGGTCAGGTCGTCGAAGCCCGAGAAGCCCAGCTCGTTGACCGTCGGCACCTCGGGCAGCGCCGGCGAGCGCTGCGCGCTGGTGACCGCGATGGCGCGCACGCGGCCGCCCCTGACGTGCCCCACCGCCGGCGGCAGCGAGGTGCTCGAGATCTGCGTATGCCCGGCCACCGCGGCGCCGACCGCCTGCGCCGGCTGGTAGGGCACGTGCGTGATGTCGACCTTCGCCGCCATCTTGATGCGCTCCATCGACAGATGCGTGGTGGTGCCGATGCCCGACGACGCATACGACAGGCGATCCTTGCGCGCCAGCGCGACCAGCTCCTGCAGGGTCTTCGCCGGCACCGCCGGATTCACGGTGATGATGTTCGGCGTGCTCGGCCCGAGGATCACCGGGGCGAAGTCGGTGAACGGGTCGTAGCCGGCGTTCGGGTAGAGCGTCGGGTTCACGGCGTAGGCGACGCTCGTCATGAGCAGCACATAGCCGTCGGGCGCGACGCGCTTGACCTGCTGCGTCGCAACGTTGCCGCCGGCGCCGGGCTTGTTCTCCACGATCACCGACTGGCCGATCGCCTCCGAGAGCTTCGGCGCCACCAGGCGCGCGACCAGGTCGGTGGTGCTGCCCGGCGCGAATCCCACCACGATGTGCACCGCCCGCGCGCGCGGCCAGTCCTGTGCCAGCGCGGGCATTGCGGCCAGCAATCCGGACAACAA
The DNA here is from genome assembly GCA_035251855.1 of Burkholderiales bacterium. Taxonomy (GTDB): domain Bacteria; phylum Pseudomonadota; class Gammaproteobacteria; order Burkholderiales; family SG8-39; genus SCGC-AG-212-J23. The sequence goes on from DATFDV010000152.1 coordinate 14,926, forward strand.
AAGCAGAAACAAACGCTTCATCGGCCGATGCTACCATCGCGCGCCTGTGGCACTGAACATCCTGTTTGCATCGAAAACCGAGGACGCCGGCGTCTGGCTGCCGCTGCTGCGGCAGGCCTTACCCGAAGACAACTTCTTTGTTTCGCCAACGGCAGAAATCGACGTAGCGCTCATCGCCAACCCGCCCGCCGGGACCTTCGAGGCGCTGAAGCGCCTGAAGCTGGTGCAATCGCTGTGGATGGGCGTCGAGCGCCTGCTCGCCGATCCGGCGTTCCCGAAAGGCGTGCCGCTCGCGCGCCTCGTCGACCCCGGCATGGTGGCGGCGATGTCGGAGACGGTGCTCGCGCACGTCCTCGACTGGCATCGCCATCACCATTACTACCGGGGCGAGCAGCGCGCGCGGCGCTGGCGGCGCCTGAAGCAGTACCTCGCCTCCGACCGCACCATCGGCCTGCTCGGTCTGGGCGAGCTCGGCAGCGACGCCGCGCGCAAGCTCGGCGCGCTCGGCTTCAACGTCGTCGGCTGGAGCCGCCGGCCAAAGACCCTCGCCGGCGTTACCTGCTTCACGCGGCTCGAGGACGTGCTCGAGCGAAGCGACGTGGCGGTGTGCCTGCTGCCGCTGACCCCGCAGACCCGCGGCATCCTGAACGCCAGGACAATGCGCAAAATCCGCCTCGGCGGCGCGATCATCAACGTCGCGCGCGGCGGCCACCTCGTCGCCGAGGACCTGATCGAAGTGCTCGACGCCGGCCGCCTGGCACACGCCTACCTCGACGTCTTCGAGCACGAGCCGCTGCCGCACGAC
>DATFDV010000153.1:0-6285 GCA_035251855.1 Burkholderiales bacterium
CGGCGACAAAGGCAACGGCGGCGACAAGAAGCAGGAGGCCTTCGACCTGATGCTGGGCACGCTCGAGGCCCTGATGGCCGAGCGTGATGCCGACGAGCGCATCTGGGGCTCGATGGTGAAGCAGGCGCTCAAGCGCCGCAATCCCGGCTTCAACGAAACGTACTATGGGTTCCATGGGTTCTCCGAGCTCCTCGAGCAAGCCGAGAAGAAGGGCCTCATCAAGCTCGAGGCCGACGAGAAGTCCGGCGGCTACGTGGTCAGGCCCGCCCAGTAAGGAGGCGTTGCGCGCCGCGGCGGGCAAAGGCCTGCGCGACGTGATCGGCCCCGGCCTCAAGGTGCTGTTCTGCGGCATCAACCCGGGCCTGTATTCCGCCGCCACTGGCTTCCACTTCGCACGGCCTGGCAACCGTTTCTGGCCCGCGCTGCACGCGGCGGGATTCACGCCGCGCCTTTTCCATCCCTCGGAGAACGAGCGGCTGCTCGAGCTCGGCTACGGCCTCACCAACCTCGTAAATCGCGCCACCGCTGCGGCGGACGAGCTTTCGCCTGCCGAGCTGGTCGCGGGAGGCAAAATCCTCACCGCGAAGGTGCGCCGCTTCCGGCCAACGGCGGTCGCCTTCGTCGGCTTTGGCGCTTACCGCAGGGCTTTCGGTCGGCCCAAGGCGACGCTTGGACGGCAAGCCGAGCCCCTGGAAGGTGCCGAGGTGTGGGTCCTGCCCAGTCCGAGCGGCTTGAACGCGAACTACCAGTTGCCGGACCTCGTCAAACTGTTACGTGGCCTCCGAAAACCTTCTAGGAGTTGATCATGGCGACCAAGCTGGATAAGACGCTGAAACGGGAAATCGATGTCGAGGGAAACCCCTTCATGCTGAGCATCAGTCCGGAAGGCCTGAAGCTGGTGCCCAAGGGCAAGCGCAACGGACTGGAGATCGCCTGGAAGGATCTGGTGAGCGGCGAAGCCGCGCTCGCCAACGCGCTGAATGCCTCTCTCAAGGTCTAAGGACCTGCACGGCAGCGCGCCGGACAAGTGCAGCGTCGCGTTGCTGCTCATCGACTGGATCAACGATCTGGAGTTCGAGGCGGGCGAGAAGCTTTTGCCGCAAGCGCTGGCCGCGGCGAAGGCCACCGCCGCGCTGCGCCGGCGCGCGAAGCAGGCTGGGGTGCCGGTGATCTACTGCAACGACAACTTCGGCAAATGGCGCTCGGATTTCCGCTCGCTGCTCGAGCATGTTCTCACCGACGACGTGCGCGGCAAGCCGATCGGCGAGCTGCTGGCCCCGGACGAGCAGGACTACTTCGTCCTGAAGCCGAAGCACTCGGGCTTCCATTCGACCAGCCTCGATGTACTCCTTGCCCATCTCGGCGCGACCACGCTCGTACTCACCGGCATTGCCGGGAACTTCTGCGTGCTGTTCACCGCGCACGACGCTTACATGCGCGACTTCCGGCTGGTGGTGCCGCGGGACTGCCTCGCCTCGGAGGATGAAGGCGACAACCGCCATGCACTCGAGCACATGGCCAAGACCTGCAAAGCCGACACCGGGCCTTCGCCCGCCATCGACTTCGCGAGGCTGCGAAAGGCCGCTTAGTAGGTTTTATAGGGCAGGAACTTGCCCGACATCTCGACGTGCACGCGGTCGCCCTTCTCGTGCGGCTCGCGCGCGATGTCCATCGAGAAATCGATCGCGCTCATGATGCCGTCGCCGAACTCCTCGTGGATCAGCTCCTTGATGGTGGTGCCGTAGACGTTGACGATCTCGTACCAGCGGTAGATCAGCGGGTCGGTGGGCACCGCCGTGGCGAGCGAGCCCTTATACGGCACTGTCTGCAGCAGCATGATTGCTTCCTCCGGCAGGTCGAACAGCCTGCCGACGGCCTCGGCCTGCTTCTTCGTCATCTGCATCTGGCCGAGGCAGGCGGCGGTGGTCCACTCCTTGGAATGGCCGACCTTCTTCGCCACCTCGCTCCACTTGATGCCTTTCTTCAGCTTGCGGAACGCGATGAGGTCGGTCACGTCCTCGCGCTTCATGGGTTTCATCAGGACGCTAATGGCGGCGTCGGCGTCTCGCTTCATTGCGGTACTCCTCCAGTTGATAGGTCTTCGAGCGGTTGACCAGGAAATCGACCAGGTGGTTGCGCGTGCGGTAATAGCCCGGATCGTGGTGGACCTGCTGCCGCTCGCGCGGCTTGGGCAGCGGGTTATCGACGATCTCGGCGATGCGCGCAGCGGGACCGTTCGACATGAGCAGGATGCGGTCGGCGAGCAGCAGCGCCTCGTCGACGTCGTGGGTGATCATGAACACGGTCTGCTGCGTCGCGGCGCAGATGCGCACCAGCTCGTCCTGGATATTGCCGCGCGTCAGCGCGTCGAGCGCGCCGAAGGGCTCGTCGAGCAGCAGCATCTTTGGCTGGATGGCGAAGGCGCGAGCGATGCCGACACGCTGCTTCATGCCGCCGGAAAGCTCGGATGGCTTCTTGTGCTCGGCGCCGGTGAGCCCGACCATGTCGATGAACTTCTGGCTGTGCAGGTGCACCTGGTGGCGCTTCCAGTCGGGCCAGCGCGAGCGCACCGCGAAGGCGACATTGCGCATGGCCGAGAGCCACGGCATCAGGGCATGGCCCTGGAACACGACGCCGCGATCCAGCGACGGCCCCGCCACCTCGCGGTTGTCCATGATCACCGCGCCGGCGCTCGCGGCGTCGAGGCCGGCGAGGATGTTGAGGATAGTGGTCTTGCCGCAGCCGGAGTGGCCGATGATGCAGACGAACTCGCCCTTCTGGACGGCGAAATCCACGCCTTCGAAGATGCAGCTCGTGCCGAAGCGCTTCGCCAGCCCCTGAACTTGCAAGTAACTCATTCGGTGTAGGTCACGGCCCTCTGCAGCCGTGAAAACAGGAAGTCGAGCAGCATGCCCACCAGGCCGATGGCCAGAATGCCGGACAGGATGTTGGCGATCGACAGGTTGTTCCATTCGTTCCACACGAAGTAGCCGATGCCGGTGCCGCCGACCAGCATCTCGGCCGCCACGATCACCAGCCAGGCGATGCCGATGGAGATGCGCATGCCGGTCATGATGGTGGGCGCCGCCGCGGGCAGAATCACCACCAGGGCCTTGCGCAACGGCGATACTTCGAGCGTGCTGGCCACGTTGAGCCACTCGCGCCGCACAGCGGCAACGCCGAACGCGGTGTTGATCAGCATCGGCCAGATCGAGCAGATGAAGATGACGAAGATCGCCGAGACGTTGGAGTCCTTCAGCGTGAACAGCGCGAGCGGCATCCAGGCGAGCGGCGAGATCGGCTTGAGGACCTGAATGAAGGGGTCGAGCGCGCGGTACACGAGCGGCGACATGCCGATCAGGAACCCGCACGGCACGGCCACCAGCGCGGCGAGCAAGAAGCCGAGCAGCACGCGGGCAACCGAATAGCCGAGCTGCACGCCGATGCCTTTGTCGTTCGGCCCGCGGTCGTAGAACGGGTCGCTGACATGCTCGGCAAGTTTTCGACCGAGATCGGCGGGGGTCGGAAAAGCCGATTTCGCTCCGACCGCGGCCTGCGCGCCGACCAGCTTGGCGTACTCCGAGTCGGCCGCCGCCGCAGCGCCTTTCGGCAGCGTCGCGAGGTGCCAGGCTCCCACCAGGACGGCAAGGAACAGCAGCGAGAGCACGCCGGCGAGAAGCCGCAGCCTCATCTCATGCCCGCTTGATGGCAAAGCTGTCGACATACTCCTTCGGTTTCATCGGGTCGAAGGCGCGGCCCATCACGCTGAAGCTCTTGGAGGTCGACTTCGGCGGCGTGAGACCGACCTCGGCCATCAGTCGCGTGGCGTCGGTGGCGAGGAACACCTCGCGCGCCACCTTCTGGTAGTCGACCTCGCCCTTCAGCTGGCCCCAGCGCTTCATCTGCGTGAGGATCCAGACGGCGAAGGAATGCCACGGGAAGGGGTCGAAGTCGATGCGGTCCGGCACCTTGCGCACGTTGCCCAGGCCGTCGGCGAAGGTGCCGGTCAGCACCTGCTCGACCACCGTCACCGGCTGGTTGAGGTAGTTCGCCGGCGCGATCGCGGCGGCGATTTCCTTGCGGTTTTCGAACCGGCGCGCGTAGGCAGCGGCGGCGATGATGCTCTTCAGCAGCGCGTGATACGTGTTCGGCATGGTGGTGACGAACTCCTTCGATGCCGCGAAAGCGCAACACGGATGCCCGTCCCAGATCTCCTTGGACAGCACATGAATGAAGCCGACGCCGTCGTAAACCGCGCGCTGGTTCACGGGATCGGGCGCCAGGAAGCCGTCGATGTTGTCGGCGCGCAAGTTCGCCACCATTTCGGCCGGCGGCACCGCGCGGATCTGGATGTCGCGGTCAGGATCGAGGCCGTGCTCCGCGACGTAATAACGCAGCAGGTAGTTGTGCATCGAGTAATCGAAGGGCACCGCGAACTTGAAGCCCTTCCAGGTCTTGGGGTCGCGCCGCTCCTTGTGCCGGATCGCCAGCGTAATGGCCTGGCCGTTGATGTTCTCGACCGCCGGCATGGTGTACGGCACCGGCGTGGCGCCCGAGCCAAGGGTGATGGCGAGCGGCATCGGCGAGAGCATGTGCGCGGCGTCGTATTCCTTGTTCAGCGTCTTGTCGCGGATCACCGCCCAGCCGGCGGTCTTCACCACCTCAACGTCCAGGCCATGTTTCGCGTAGAAGCCCATCGGGTGCGCCATGATGATCGGCGTCGCGCAGGTGATCGGAATGAAGCCGACCTTGAGCTTTTGCTTCTCGAGCTTCCCCGCGCCCTGAGCAAAGGCCTCCTTCGCCGCGCCGAGCGGAAAGAACGCGGCGACCGCGGCTAGCGCCGCGCTTCTGCCGAGCAGCGACAGGAGGTCGCGACGCACGACGGCGCGCAGCACCGCGTCTTCGACGAGTCGCTCTTCATTTTTCTGATGCTCGGCTTGCGAGGCATGGTTGCCGCAGCTGCAACTCGAGAACAGGCGCATCGGGCGCTCCCTTTAGCGAATGAACGCCCCAGGTCTGCACCAACCGTGCCAATGCTTAAGGCCTTGTCTTTACTGGGAGTGGCTTTACTGCAATCCCAATCCCGGTGCACCGCCGCAAGGCGCGCGCCCCAGGACAGTGCTTAGGGCGGATTGAGCTGCTGGTAGGCGGCGTTGGCGACGTTCAGCAGGTCTTCCTTGCTGATGTCTGCGGAAGAAACGGCGTAGCCGACCTTGCTGTCGACCCAGTAAAAGACGCCGACGGTGCCTTCGCGCGCGTAGCGGAACGCCGTCGAGCGGTTCGGCGCCATGTCGCTGCGCACGTAGAGCGTGACGCGCGTGCCGCGATTGCACTGGTACATGAAATGCGCCACTGGGCCCTTCTCGCCGGGAAGCAGCCGGCCGCCCACCAGGCTGTAGCCCACCCCTTCGAGCTTCGGCGCGCGCAGCTGGGTGCCGAGGCGCTTCGAAAGCCACGCCACCAGATGCGCTTCCTGATCGGCGCCGACTTCGACCGGATGGCGTACTTCCGGCGAATAGGTCGCATGCGCCACGACTGCACGATGCGCCATTGCCGCCGCGGCGTCGCCAGCCGCACCGGGTGCGGCCGGCATGCCGCGCAGCTGCCAGCCGGCGATGGCGCCCAGCACCAGGCCGACGGCGACCCAGCCGGCGACCAGGACCGCGCGCCGCGCACGGCCTGCACGCAGCATGCGCTCGAGGCGCTCCGGCACCGGTTCCGCAAGCACGCCCTCATAGGAGGTGCGCAGTTCCTCGGCGAGCTGGCGGTAGCTGTCGATGCGCTCGGCATCCTCCGGATGAGCGGCAAGCCAGGCGGTGACGGCCGCGCGGCGCTCGTCGGGCAGCTTGCCGTCGACGTAGGCCTGCAGGTCCGCTTCGCTGACCAATGGATCGCTCATTTGACGAGTTTGAGTTTCGCGGTGGTTGGCTGTCCGAGCATCATCGCGCGCAGCTTGTCGCGCGCGCGCGAAAGGCGCGACATCACGGTGCCGATCGGAATGCCGAGGGTGCGCGCGACTTCCTCGTAGCTCATTTCTTCGAGCGTGACGAGCAGCAGCACCGCCCGCTGCTCGGCGGGCAGCCGGCCAATGGCGCGGTCGAGGTCCCTCACCAGCAAGGCATCGCCCTGCGGCGCGCGCTGCGCGAGCTCGGGCATCTCGTCCTCGAGGGTGTCGGTGACGCGCGAGGCGCGCACCCTGTTGACGTGAACATTGTGCATGACCGTAAAAAGCCAGGCCCGTAGATCGGTCCCGCGGCGATAGAGGTGCAGCTTGGCCCAGGCGCG
>DATFDV010000154.1:0-3536 GCA_035251855.1 Burkholderiales bacterium
GGGATCAGGCTGTGCAGCACCTCCCAGAGCGGCGCGAGGTTGTGCTTGTCCATGCGGCTGTAGAGCATCTGCCGCTCGGCGCTGACGTTGGGTTTGGGAACGCTAGCCATGGCTGGTCTTTCCGGAAACAGGTGATTTTACGGGCTTCATCCAGACCACGGGCTTGCCGAGGGTCTTGCCGAGCGCCTGCCCCTCGGGGTCGGCCAGCGCGGCCTCGCGCGCCTTGCGGATCGCCGCCGCCTGCTCGCGCGCGACGGCGGTCGGCGGGTTGTCCACCAGCGCGTCGACGATGGCAAGGAAGTTGCCTTTGCCGCGCCGGTGCGTCTCGCCGTAGCCCTTGACCAGGCGCGCGCACTCGGCGATCTCGCGCGCCAGCGCGGCGTCGCGCCGCGCGGCCTCGGCCACCAGGCCGAGCCAGCGCTCGATCAGCTGCTGCTCCTCGCGGTAGCGGTAGCTCATCGGCCGCCATGGGCGCAGCCAGGCGAGGCTGCGGACCAGCAGGTAGCCGAAGAGGCTCGAGGTCCTGATGTGCATGCCGACGTTGTAGGCGTCGAGCTTGGCGCGGCGCTCGGCCCAGCCGATCAGCTTCTTTCCGAAATAATGCGGAAGAACCGAAGCGAATTCCTCGACGCCGGGCTTCAGGAAGTCGATCACCACCACCGGCTCGCCTTCCTTCGCGCCGACTTCCTTGCGCACGCGCTCGAAGCGCGAAGCGCGCGTCTTCAGGTCGGCGACGCGGATGATGTCCTCGTAGGCCATCCACAGCGCGAGATGGCGCGCGACCTCGGCCGCGAGGTTCTCGTCGCCGCCACGGAAGGGCTTGAGGCGCTCCTCGTACAGCGCGGCGTAGCGCGCGCCCTGATAGTCCTCCAGCCTCTCCTTTCCGAGTCGAAAAATCTCATCGAACTGCGTTGCTCGCTTCGCCGGCGGCGGCGCGGCCGGCGCGGGCCGCTGGCGCGCGGCGATGTCGAAGCCGGCGGCAAAGCCGCGCAGGCTGGCTTCGGCGCCGCGGCCGCCGTGGCGGATCGCCTCCTCGCAGGCCTCGCGCGAGAGCGGCAGCACGCCGCTGCCGGCCATGGCGCCGAACAGCACCGCATTGATCACCGTGCCGCTCTCCTGCGCGAGCTTGCGCATGTCGAAGAGCACCGCGCTCTTCGCCAGCTGCCCCGCGGCCTCGCGCACGCGGTCGGACTCGAAGCGGCCGTCGGCCATCTGCATCTTCTCGACGGTGGCGTAGATGCGGTGCGTGGAGGCGATGAGCGTGGTGCGCTCCGGGCTGACGAAGCCGTTGAGCATCGCGCGGCCGGCCTCGATCAGCTCGGAGGCCACCATCACGTCGACGTTGCCGGGGCTTGGGGTGAGCGAGAGAACGGGGTTTTTGCCCCCAAGGAAATCGCGTTTTGCCGGGTAGATCTCCAAGTAATACGTTGTCGCGCCGGTGCGCTGCGCCACCCCGGGGATGGAGGTCGCCTGCGCCGGATAGCCGCTCGCGGTCGCGGCCTCCATCAGCCAGTCGGCCATCACGCCGCCGCCTTCGCCGCCGAGGGCGGCGATCAGGATGGTGATCGGGCGCTCGGGAAGGTTCATGCGATCTTGTGCAGGAGCTTGTCCAGCAGGCTTGGGTTCTGGATGACTTCGGCGCGGTAGAAAGACGGGCACAGCACCGCGGCATGCGCGTTTTCGCCGCACAGGCCGCAACCGACGCAGCCGTCGATCACCGTCGCCACCGGGTCGCGCCTGAGCGGGTCGGGGTTGTCCTTCACCGTGAGCGTCGGGCAGCCCGAGAGCCGGATGCACGAGTGGTCGCCGGTGCAGGTATCTTCGTCGACCCCGTATTTGACGCGTACGGTTCGCTTTCCCTCAGACAGGCTCTTCGCCACCTGGGGCTTGAGCCTGCGTTGCCGCTCGAGCTGGCATTCGCCCTCGGCGACGATGACCTTCAGGCCCTTCTCGCTCGTGGTCATGGCCTCGCGATACGTCTTCGCCATCGCGCCGACGTCGTAGTTGTTCACCGTGCGCAGCCATTTCACGCCGAGGCCGGTGAGCGTATTCTCGATCGTGCGGTCGGCGCCGGCGGCGCTCTGCCCGACGGCGACCATGCGCGCGTCCTCCGGCGGCGAGGAGAGCAGCTCCTGCGTGCCGGTGGCCGAGGCGTAGCCGTTCTTCATGATCAGCAGCACGCCGTCGCCCTTGTTGAGCAGGTTGGAAGCCACACCGGAGAGCAGCCCGTTGTGCCAGAAGCCGCCGTCGCCCATCACCGCCACGGCGCGCTTGGACGACATCGGGTTCACGCCCGCGGCCGCGGCGAGGCTCATGCCGTAGCCCAGCAGCGTGTTGCCCTGCGAGAAAGGCTCGAAGCTGGCGAAGGCGTGGCAGCCCACGTCCATCGAGACGTGCGGCCGGCCGATGTCCTGCGCCACCAGCTTCATCGCCGAGAACACCGGGCGCTCCGGGCAGCCGACGCAGAAGGTCGGCGGGCGCACCGGCAGCGCGCCGAGGGAAGCCGCGGCTTTTTCTTTCGTGCTTTGCACCAATTCAAGCCACGCCGCGCCGGGCCCGCTATCCAGATGGGGCGCGTGCAAGGCCAGAAACCTGGACAGTCCGCGCACCATCGCCTCGAGGTTGTACTCGCCCGCCATGTGCATGAAATCCTTGCCGTGCAGCTTTGCCGGCTCATCGGCCCGGCGCAGCACCGTGGCGATTTCCTGCTCGATGAACTCGGGCTGGCCTTCCTCCAGCACCAGCAATGCGGCTTTGTCCTTTGAAAATTGGATGAGCTCTTCGGGGACGAGCGGGTAAACCACGTTCAGCGCGAGGATCGGCAGGCGGCTCGCGCCGAAGGCGTCGGCGAGCCCGAGGGTGCGCAGCGCGCGCATTAGGCCGTTGTAGAGCCCGCCCTGCACGACGATGCCGACCTTTTCCGTGCCTGGAAAGACCTCGTTCAGCTTGTGCTCGGCGATGAAGCGCCGGGCCGCCGGCAGGCGCACGTCCGACTTGAGCTTCTCCTGGCGGAAGGTGGCCGGCGGATGCGCCAGGCGGTCGTAGATGAAATCTTTCGGCGGACCGTCGACCTTGCAGCGGGTCGAGACCGCCGGGGCCAGGTTCTTCTTGCTCTTGAACGAGCCGCGCACGTGGCAGGCGCGGATCCGTAGTTCCATCATCACCGGCGTGTTGGAGGCTTCCGACAGCTCGAAGCCGCGCTCCACCAGCTCGGTAATGGTCGCCAGATTGGGCCGCGGGTCGAGCAGCCACATCAGCGACTTCAAGGCAAAGGCGTGGCTGCGCTCCTGCGCCACCACGCCGCCTTCGCCGTAGTCCTCGCCGAGCACGATGAGCGTGCCGCCCATCACTCCGGCGCTCGCCAGGTAGGAGAGCGCGTCGGCGGCGACGTTGGTGCCGACGATCGACTTCCAGGTCACCGCGCCGCGCGCCGGGTAGTTGATCGAGGCGCCGAGCATCGCCGCCGCCGAGGCCTCGCTGGTGCAGGCCTCGACGTGCACGCCGAGCTCGTCGAGGTAGTCCTTCGCCTGCACCAT
>DATFDV010000155.1:0-20171 GCA_035251855.1 Burkholderiales bacterium
AACGCATCTGCCTGAACCGGTCGAAGGGTCCTCCTTCCCAGGTTGATTGCAGGAGAAAGTCATTACCACGTCGTTTGATTCACTCGGCCTTCGCGCCGAGCTGCTCCGCGCTGTCGCGGGCCAAGGCTATACCGTACCCACCCCCATCCAGGCGCAGGCGATCCCGGTCGTGCTCTCGGGCCGCGACCTGCTCGGCGCCGCGCAGACCGGCACCGGCAAGACCGCCGGCTTCGCGCTGCCGCTGCTGCAAAGGCTGGCCGAGAAGGCCAACAGCGCTTCGCATTCGCCGGCACGCCACCCCGTGCGCGCCCTCATCGTGACCCCGACCCGCGAGCTCGCGGCGCAGGTGGAAGAGGACGTCCGCACTTACGGACAGCATCTTGCCCTGAAGAGCACGCTCGTCTTCGGCGGCGTCGGCATCCAGCCGCAGATCGACGCGCTGCGCCGCGGGGTCGACGTGCTCGTCGCCACGCCCGGCCGACTGCTGGACCACGTCGAGCAGAAGACGGTCGACCTGCGCCAGGTCGAGATCCTGGTCCTCGACGAAGCCGACCGCATGCTCGACATGGGCTTCATCCACGATATCCGCCGTATCCTCGCGCTGCTGCCGAAGACGCGGCAGAACCTGCTGTTCTCCGCCACCTTCCCCGACGAGATCCGCAAGCTCGCGGGCTCGTTCATGAAAGACCCGGTGACGGTGGAAGTGGCGCGGCGCAATACGCCGGCCGAGCTGGTGGGACAGGTGGTCCATCCGGTCGATGCCGGGCGCAAGCGCGAGCTGCTCGCCCACCTCGTGCAGTCCAACGACTGGCGCCAGGTGCTGGTGTTCTGCCGCACCAAGCACGGCGCCAACCGCCTCGCGCAGCAGCTCACGCGCGCCGGCATCGAGGCCGACGCGATCCACGGCAACAAGGCGCAGAACCATCGCACCCGCACCCTCAAGCGCTTCAAGGACAACGAGCTGCGCGTCCTGGTGGCGACCGATATCGCCGCGCGCGGCCTCGACATCGAGGCGCTGCCGCACGTCGTCAACTTTGACCTGCCGCATGTAGCCGAAGATTATGTGCATCGGATCGGCCGCACCGGCCGTGCCGGCGCCGAAGGCGAGGCCGTGTCGCTGGTCAGCAACGAAGAGCGCCCCCTGATGGCGGCGATCGAGCGACTGATGAACCGCAAGGTGGAAGCCCGCGTGATCGCCGGCTTCGAGCCCGGCACGCCGTCGCAACTGCCGCGCGAAGAAGAGCCGCGCCGCCAGCACCAGCCGCGTCAGCACCAGCGTCCTCAACAGAGGCACGGGAATCGCGGAAATCGGGGTCAGGTTCAGAATTCGCAGCCGCGTTCGGGCGGACAGCCCCGCTCGAATGGACAACCGCGTTCGAACGGGCAGCAGCGGCCAAACGGGCAGCAACGCTTCAACGGCCAGCAGCGGCGCGGCGCTCGCCCGGCCTATGCCTCCGCCGCCGCGCTCCCCGCCAACATCGCCAAAGAGCGCGAAGCGCAGATCCAGGAAGCGCGCGCCCGCATGGCGGCTGAAGGCGAGAAGCCGGCAGCCCCCGCGCCGAAGCGCAGCCGCTACGAGCCCACGCTCGGCGGGATGCTCGACCCCAAGCGCGACGAGTAACAGCCGTCTTCGGGAGTGGATCTTGCTCGCCTCCGTACAGGAGGTGACCATGAAGACAGTCGTCGGCTTGTTTCCGAGCGATAGGCAGCTTCTTTCAGAGATCCTGGACGATCTGGCCAGGAAAACCATTCCGCTCGAGAACATCAGCACCGCTCGAAGCCAGCGAAGCAACGTGCTGGAAGACGCGGGCAAGGGCGCGCTCACCGGCGCCTTCGCCGGTCTGGCGATCGGCGCCGCTACCCTGCTGATCCCCGGTATCGGCTGGGTCGCCATTGCGGGCCCGATCGCCACCATGCTCGCCGGCGCCGCGACCGGCGCCGCCGCGGGCGGACTGATCGGCGCGCTCTCTCACAGAGGGGTCCCCGAGGAGCACGCGCATTTCTTCGCCGAGGGCCTGCGTCGCGGCGGCACGCTCGTCATCGTGAACGCCCAGAACGAAGAGCAGGCGCGGGACGCTGAAGAAGCGATGATGGAGAACGGCGCGGTCGATATCCAGGAGCGCCGAGGCGAATGGATGCAACAGGGCTGGAAGGGACGGTTCGAAGAGGCTCAAGCAACGCCCGCGGGGGCCGAAGACCTGCCGCTCGCCGCGGTCTGCGTGTATGACGTCGTCATCCAGCTCCCGGCGCAGTACACCGGCCCGGAGCGCCGCAAGGCCGCGCAGCCCTATTCGGGGATGGAGCGCCGCGCCGCCTGACTTTGCGCAAGCGGGGAGGAAAGAGATGCAGTGACTGTCGTAGTACCCCGACCTGCGGATTCAGCCACGACGACCGCGCATCGCGCCTGATTGGCAAAGCGTATGCACATTGATTTCCCTTACGAATCAATGAGCGACTCGCGCCGTCGGCACCACCGCGGGGCCGCGAGCGCGGCGCTGCTCGACCACCGCCCTGGCTTGGGCACGCACATTGCTGCGAAGAATCCATCCAGGAGGCAATCCATGAGACTCGCCGAAGTGACCAGAGAAGTTTCCAACCATCTGAACGAAGCGTCCGAGCGCTACCAGGTACCGCAACGCCTGCGCTACGCCGGCGAGACGGCTCGCGAAACGGCCCGCATGGCCAGCGAAAGCGCCCGGCGCGGAGCCGAGCACGCCTACCGGATGGCGCTCGAGCACCCGCGCACCTCGGCGGCGGCCGGAATCATCCTCGCCGCGGCCATCGTCGGCGGTGTGCTCTGGTACATCTTCGGCAACGAGAGCACTGAGCCGCGGCGGACCCGCCGCGTGCGCGCCGGAACCGGCCGCAAGCGCGCCAAGACCACACGGTCGCGCGCAGCAGCCCAGTAAAATCAGGGGGTGAGAGAACCCCAAGCCAAGGCAGTCCACCTCAAGGATTACACCCCGCCGGCGTTCCGGGTCGACACCGTCGACCTGGACGTCGACATCCGCGCCGACCACGCGCTCGTCCGCGCCAAGCTGGAGATCCGCCGCAATGCGCCAGGCCCCCTGGTGCTCGACGGCGATGAGCTAGAGCTTGTCTCCGTTTCAGTGAACGGGAAACCGGTGGCCCACACGGTCGCCGACGAGACTCTGACGATACCCGACGTTCCCGATGCGTTCATCCTGGAGACGGTGACGCGGATCGTTCCGCAGAAGAACACCAAGCTCGAAGGGCTGTACGCGACCCGGCACGGCTTCGTCACGCAATGCGAAGCGCAAGGATTCCGGCGCATCACCTGGTTCATCGACCGGCCTGATGTCATGGCGCGCTATACCACCACGGTGCGCGCCGACTATCCGGTCTTATTATCGAACGGCAATCTCGTCGCATCGGGCCCGGGATGGGCGCGCTTCGAGGATCCGTTTCCGAAGCCTTCGTACCTCTTCGCGCTGGTCGCGGCCAACCTGGAAGTGCTGCAGGAGGGGAACCTTTACATCTACGTCGAGCCGGGCAAGCTCGACCAGGCCGGCTGGGCAATGGACTGCCTCAGGCGCGCCATCGCCTGGGACGAGAAGCGCTTCGGCCTGAAGCTCGACCTCCAGGAATACAAGATCGTCGCGGTCGGCGACTTCAACTCCGGCGCGATGGAGAACAAGGGCCTCAACATCTTCAACACGCGCTACGTGCTGGCACGCGCCGACACTGCCACCGACGTCGATTACCTGAACATCGACCGAGTCGTGGCGCACGAGTACTTCCACAACTGGACCGGTAACCGCGTCACCTGCCGCGACTGGTTCCAGCTGTCGCTGAAGGAAGGCCTGACGGTTTTCCGCGACCAGGAATACGGCGCCGACACCTACTCGCGCGCGGTAACGCGCATCCAGGAAGTGCGCTCGCTGCGCGCCAACCAGTTTCCCGAGGACGCCGGTCCGATGAAGCACCCGGTACGGCCACAGTCGTACCAGGAGATCCGCAACTTCTACACCATGACGGTGTACGAGAAAGGCGCCGAAGTGGTGCGCATGCAGCACACGCTGCTCGGCGAGGAGAAGTTCCAGGCCGGCATGCAGCTCTACTTCAAGCGCCACGACGGCCAAGCGGTGACCTGCGACGACTTCGTGCAGGCGATGCAGGACGCTTCGGGCATCGACTTGCAGCAGTTCCGGCGCTGGTACGACGTCGCCGGCACGCCGGTGCTGGATTGCGTCGGCCGGCGCAAGAACGGCAATTTCTTCCTCCACGTGAAGCAGTCGATGAACCCGCCGTTCCACATTCCGTTCGCGGTGAGGATCGGCAAGCACGAGGAGGTGCTGTCGCTGAAGGAGCGCGAGCAGACCTTCACCTTCGAGAATGCGTCGAGCGCCGTGCCCTCTCTGCTGCGCGGCTTCTCGGCGCCGGTAATCCTGAACTATCCCTACGAAGAGGCCGAGCTGCTCGAGCTGATGGCGAGCGATGACGACCCCTTCAACCGCTGGGAGGCCGGGCAGCGGCTTGCCTGCTCGACCATCCTCGAGAAGGGCGGCATCCCCTCGCAGGCGTTCCTCGACGCCGCGAAGAACGTGATGGGTGACGCCGACGCCGCGTTCGTCGCCGAGGCGTTGGCGCTGCCGGCGGAGACGTTCCTCGCCGAGCAGATGGACGTCGTGGACCCGGACCGGCTGCACGAATCGCGCAACACGCTGCGGCGCAGCCTCGCCGCCGCGTTGAAGGATGATCTTCTCGGGAGCTACAACAGCAACGGCACTTCCGGCCCCTACTCGCCCGACGCCCGTTCGATGGGCAAGCGCGCCCTGTGCAACTTGAGCCTCGGTTACCTCGCCGAGCTCGGCCTGACCAGCCTCGCTTACGAGCAGTTCCGCACCGCGGACAACATGACCGACTCGATGGCGGCGCTCGCCACGCTGGCGAATTTCGACACCCCGGAGCGCCAGCGCGCGCTCGACGCTTTCTACGAGCGCTGGAAGGACGAGCCGCTGGTGGTCGACAAGTGGCTGGCGGTGCAAGCCGGCTCGCGGCTTTCCACTACCTTGGATACGGTCAGGCAGCTGCTGAAGCATCCGGCATTCGACCCCAAGGTGCCGAACAAGGTGTACGCGCTGATCCGCACCTTCGCCGCCAACCACGTGCGCTTCCATGCCGCCGACGGCAGCGGCTACGAATTCCTCGCCGACCAGGTCATCGCCCTCAACGCGCTGAACCCGCAGGTCGCCGCGCGCATGTCGCGCGCCTTCGACCGCTGGCGCAAATTCGACGCCGGCCGCCAGGCGAAGGCCGCGGCGGCGCTGGAGCGAATCCGCGATGCGAAGGGCCTTTCCAAAGACGTGGCCGAGATCGTCAGCAAGGCATTGGCCTAGCCAAAATCAGGGACAGACCACGTTTTAATGACGACCTTGCTGGCAGCGACGATGGTCTTCATCGCGACGCACTTCATCGCCAGCACGCCGCTGCGTCCGGTGATCGTGGGCAGGCTCGGTGAATGGCCTTACCGCGGCGCCTATTCCGTCATCGCTCTCATTACGCTCGCCTGGATGGGCTGGGCGTACGCGAATGCCCCTCGCGAGCTGTTATGGAATCCCTGGCGAGAAGCGCCCTACCTCGTCATGCCGATCGCGTTCGTGCTGATCGCCTGCGGCTACTGGCGCAACCCGACGATGGTCGGCGCCGAGCGGCTGCTGAAAAGCGAGGACCCGGCGCGCGGCATCATCCGCATCACCCGCCATCCGATCATGTGGGGGTTCATGCTGTGGGCGGCGGCGCACATCGCGGCGCGCGGCGACCTGAAATCGCTAATCTTCTTCGGCGGCCTGCTTGCGGTGGCCGGCATCGGCACGGTGCTGATGGATGCGCGCAAAAAATCCAATCCCGACTGGGCGCGCTTCGCGGCGGTGAGCTCGAACGTGCCCTTCGTCGCCATCGCCCAGGGCCGCAACCGCATCGCCTGGCGCGAGATCGGCTGGCTACGGCCAGCCGCCGGGCTGGCCGCGTTCTTCCTGGTCCTGCTGGTGCATCCCTAGCTACGCTTCGGCGGTGGTGGGGTCCATCATGTTGCGCACCTGCGAGATGCGATTGGCGGGAAAGCCGCCGCACTTCGCGTGCTCCTCGATGATCTTCGACGAAGCAGCGTTGTAGACGCAGTACAGCTTGTCGTCGACGATGTAGGTCTCCACCCACTGGATCTTCGGTCCCAGGGTCTCGATCACGCCGTTCGACTTCTGCGCCACCTGGCGCAGCTGCTCGCGACTCATCTTGCCGGCGCCCGGCAATTCGCGCTCGATCACGTATTTCGGCATCGCCCCTCTCCTCTCCGGTTTTGACATACCGCGGGTATGTAAATAACATACCGCCGGTATGGAAGTCAACGACGCACGCATTCAGCAGGGCAGCCAGACCCAGAAGACGTTGCGCCGGGCGGCGCGCAAGCTGTTCACAAAAAAAGGATATTCGGGCGCCAACACCGAGGAGCTGGTGGGCAGCGCGCGCGTGACCAAGGGCGCCCTCTACCACCACTTCGCCAACAAGAAAGAGCTCTACCACGCAGTGGTCGACGACGTGGAGCGCGAGCTGGTCGAGACGCTGGAAGCCGCCGGCGCAGGGAAGAAGCCCTGGGAGCGGCTCCACGCGATGTGCCGCGCCTACCTCGAAGCGTGCCGCGATCCCGCCCTCGCCCGCATGCTGGTGCTGGAAGCCCCGGTGGTGCTGGGCTGGAAGGCCTGGTGCAACCTCGAGCAGAAATACGAGGTGGCGGCGTTCGCTCGCTGCCTGAACGACGCCGGCGCTCTAAAAGAACCGGCTGAAACGCTGGCTCAGGTCATCCTCGGAGCGCTCACCACCGGTGCGCGGGTCATCGCCACCGCAGCACATCCGGACAAGGCGCGCGCCGAGGTGGAACGCACCATCGACCGGCTGCTCGACGGCCTGCGCTCCACCGCCTAGTCAGTTTGCGGCGACGCTGGAAGAAGGCGCCAGCGGCTCCGGCACGCGGTTCTTCACCGGCGGAATCGTCCGCAGGTAGGCGAAAATCGCCTCGAGATCCGCGTCGCTGAAATTCTTGTACATCGGGATCGGCATCGGCGGCAGGATCTCGCGGCCGCGACCCATGTGACGGCCGGTGCGGATCGTGTCCTTGAAATTCTTCAGCGTCCATTTGCCGAGCCCCGTCTCTGCATCGGAGGTGAGGTTGGCGGTAAAGCTCACCCCCCACGGCCCGGACCAGGCGGTGTTGGTCGCGGAAGCCGACACGATCCACGGGCCGCTCGGCTTCGGCGCCGGCGGCAGCGGGAAGTCTGCCGGGTGTCCGGAAAGCGCGCGCGTCATGTCCGGGTGGGGACCCTTCGGCCCCATGACCCACGGCGTGTGGCAATCGTGGCAGCCCGAGGTCGTGACGAGGTATTTGCCCCTTGCGACCTTGTCTTCGGCGTGCGCGAGCGCGCTCGAAAGGATCGCTACGGTGATGATCAGGAACAACGTGGTCCTTCGGCTCAGCGTCATGGTGCCTCCTTTTGTGCTTGTTGAAGGTCGTGCTCGATCCAGCGGCTGATGAGTGCGACACCGCCGGCATCCACCAGCGACACGCCGAGCGGCGGCATGCGTGTCAGCGGATCGTTCGATTTCATGCGCGTGACCAGCACGCTTTGCGCAGGTTGGCCAGGCACCACGCGCTGCGGGTTCGCCGCGCCGTGGGGACGAAAACGGCTGGCGCGGCCGATGAGCGTGGCATAGGTGCGCGCGGCGCTCGCTTCCGGGTCGCTCGCCTGCTGCGCAAGCGAAAGCTCCAGCGCCGGCAGGGCCGCATCGTTGTGGCAGTGGCCGCAATTGCCATGGAGATAGCCGAGCACCGGCGGCAGCGCGAGCGAAAGCTGCACCGCGCTATAGCCGAGGATCGGCACCGGCGCACCTTCGTGGCAGGCGAGGCAGTCCGCGCGCGAGGGAATGCCGCGCTCGGGGATGCCTTCCTCCGGCGCGAGCGTCGCCGCCGTGCCGCTCGCGTTCCACGCGTACGTGAGATAGCGCCACGAGCCGTCGGCCAGGCGCTCGATGAAGCGCGTCTCCACCGGCTTGCCGTCGCGGCGGAACTCCTTCCAGGCCCGCGTGCCGCGCGGGAACTCCCACGCGTCCGCGTCGGACTTGTCGATCGCCGTGCCCGCCGGAAGATGCAGCCACCGGCGCTTGTCCATCCCGTCGGACCACAGCGGATAGCGCGGCGTGAACTCGACGGCCTCCCCCGGCTGACGCGGGATCGGCGACTGATCGGCGGCGACGACCGAGGTCGCGAGAGCGAGGACGAGGATTCGCACCAGCATGGGCACGCATTCTCGGCATTCACAAAAGCCGGATAAACGGCCACAATCCGAAATCATCATTCGCTTTGAGCGAACAATGACTATGGACCGTCTGCTGACCCTCGAGGTGTTCACCGCGGTGGTGGACAAGGGAAGCTTCGTGGCCGCGGCGCGCGCGCTCGACCTGTCACCCGCGTCGGTGACCGAGCACATCCAGGCGCTGGAGAGGCGCCTGAAGACCAAGCTCCTCAACCGCACCACGCGCAGGATCGCGCTCACCGAGGAAGGCGCCGCGTATTTCGAGCACTGCAAGCAGATGCTCGCGCGCATGGAGGAAGCCGATGGCATGCTCGCCGCCCAGCGCAGCTCGCCGAAAGGAACGCTGCGCGTCCAGGGCCCGCAGGTGCTGGTGAACGGCATCCTGCTGCCGCGGATGTCGCCATTCCTCGAGCGCTACCCGGAGCTGTCGGTGGAGTTCTCGATCTCGGCGGCGATGCCCGACCTGGTGCAGCAGAACCTCGACCTCGCGATCCTCATCAACCCCGACCCAAGCCCGGGCGTGATCTTCCGCCCGATCGGTCTGTGCGCGGTGCGTACCTTCGCTTCGCCCGCGTACCTGACAAAGCACGGCGCCCCGCTCCATCCGGACGAGCTCGCCGGCCACAGCGTGATCGGCGTGCGCAGCTCGCCGGGGGTGTACCTGTCGACTTTCCGCTTCGAGCAGGACGGCCGCATGATCTCGCGCAACTTCCCGAGCCGCATCACCGTCGATCTCGGTGATGGCCCGGCGCTCGCCGCGCTGGCGGGCGTCGGCATCGGGCAGTCGTACCACTACGCGGTCGCCCACCTCATCGAGGAAGGAAAGCTGGTTCCCGTGCTGGAAGACTGGCGCTGGAGCGGCCCGCCGCTCGGCGCGGTCCACCTGCCCAACCGCTTCCTTTCGCCCAAGGTCCAGGTGTTCCTCGAGTTCGTGAAGGAGTCGCTCGGCGACAAGGTCTCGCCCTACCGCCCGGACTGGGACAACCGGTAGCGGCGCTCAGCCGCCTGCCAGTTTCTTCTGCACCCGGGCGTCGAACTTCGCGACGTTCACCACCACGCGCTGGTGCGTGCCATGGCCGATGAGGTCTTTCTCGTCGCGCGCCTCCACGTTGAACGCCACGGTGCGCCCGTCCACTTTCGTCACCTCGGCCGTGGCGCGTGCCCGCATGCCGACGGGCGTCGCCGCGACGTGGTGAACATCGAGATGGGTACCAAGGCTTTGGTAGCCGGGCGGCAGCAGATGCTCGATCGCCTTCAGCGCCGCGGCCTCGATCAGGTTGATCATCACCGGCGTGGCGAGCACGCGCACCTGGCCGCTGCCGATGCTCGGCGCGGTGTGCTCCTCAGCGACGACGAGCTCGACGGTTCCCTGCAGGCCGGGGGCGATCTCCACCCGGCGATGATAAGGGAGCTTTGCGCGGCCGCTTGCCGGGTTTCGGCGTGGTGATCCCGAGCTCGTCGGTCGCCGCGCGAAGAATACGGCGTTGACGCGCCGGCATGATTCAGCGGCCGAGGCGGGTTTTCAGGAGGCGCCGGCCCTTGCCGCCGCTCATGCCCGGCCTCGCCTTGAATTTCCCGCGGGCTTCCGCGCCTCGACTGCCGGAATCATTGCCGCTCTTGCTGCGTTGCGCCGATTGCTTGCGTGGCATCTTTTCCTCCAGGAGGGTTCCTGGAAGATTTCAGCAAGCGATATGCCTGCGCTCAGCTCTCCAGGCCGAGCGCGGTGCGCGCCGCGAACGCCTTCTGCACACCCTCCTGCATCGGGTGGAAGCGCGCGCCCTGCGCGTCGCGGAACAGCTGCTCGAGTCCGTGGCGGCGGAAGAAGGCCGCGCCGCCGGCCGCTTCCATCGCCGCCTCCACCGTGCCGAGCACGCCGCGCGCCACCAGTGTGCGGTCGATCATCGCGCGGTTGGTCGACTCGCGGCCGGGCTTGCCGGCCAGGGCGCAGGCGATCCAGTCGGCGTGCGCGAGCTGCGCCGCGGCGAGCTGGTTCTCCATCTCGCCGATCTGCTGCTGCGCGAGCTCGCTCGGCCTGCGCCTGCGCACCATGTCGAGGGCGCGCTCGCGGGCGGATTGCGCCACGCCGAGGTACACCGCGTACACCAGCGGCAGGGCGAACAGGCACAGCAGGTCGAACAGCGGATGCCACTTGCCGGCCGGGCGGCGCATGGTAATGGCGCTCTCCGGCACGAAGACCTTGTCCAGCAGCACATCGTGCGACGCGGTGTTGCGCATGCCCATCGTCTGCCAGGTCGGCTCGATGCGCACGCCCTCGGCCTTCATCGGCACCGCAAAATGCAGCACTTCGTTTTTCTCTCGCAGGACGGCGGAGGTGACGAGCAGGTTGCCCGCCGGCACGCCGCTGCAGAACGCCTTGCGCGCGCTGATGCGAAAGCCGCCCTCGGCCGGCACGGCGTCGCCGGAGCTTTCCAGCCAGTCGCCGCCGCCGGTGGAGATCAGCACCACGTTGTCTTTGGCCACCTTCTCCAGCATCGGCTGTACCGGCGCCTTCTGGTTCTTCCAGCGCCATGCCGCCACGGCGACGATGTGCGTGTGCATGGAAAAGGCGAGCGCGGTGCTCGGGCAGGCGCGCGCCATGGTCTTGAGCATCTCGGACAGCTCGGCGATCTCCATGCCTTTGCCGCCCAGCTCGGCCGGCACCGCGGCGGCGAGCATGCCCGAGGCGCGCAGCTCGTCGTAATTCTCCGCGACGAAATCGTCGCTGTCCGCCATCTCCGGAACACGCGCCCCGAAGCGGGCAATCATTTCTCCAACCTGTTCTCTCGCGTTCAAGCCACTCTCCTTTGGATAGCGTCTGCCGGCCGCGGAACCGCGGCCAGCGTGCTCAATAGAAGCCACGACGGAAAATCCCGCACCGCCTGGCGCTCGCCGTTCAGGTTGATGCCGCCTTCGCGGATCGCCTGGCGGATCGGGATCTCGCCAAGCCAGACGCGCGACAGCGCGGCCAGGTCTGCGTCGACGTAGACGTCGACCTCGAAGCCCGGCTCGAGGATGCACAGGTCGACTTCCGGGCGCTCCATCACGAGCCAGTAGGTCTTCGGCGCCTTGTGCCCGGCCGGCACGCCGCGGAAGTCGAAGCGCACCACCACGCGCTTCTCGGGCAGGCGCTCGAGCGCGATGCGCCGGCGCATGTCCCACATGAGCAGCTTGGCGTCGAGGCGGTCGCGCCGCACCGGCGCGGTCCAGCGCGCCCCCCAGGTGCCCAGGTGCACCACCACCTCGCCCAGCTCCTGTCCGGCCACGGTGAGGCGGTACTCGCCGCCCGCGCTGCTGATCACGCCGTGCGCCGCGAGCTCGCGCAGCCGCTTCACCAGCAGCGCGCGCGAGATGCGCGGCACGCCGCGCTGGATGTCGTTGAAGCGCCGGCTGCCGAGGACCAGCTCGCGTAGGATGACGGGCGTCCAGCGCTCGGCGAAGATCTCGCTGGCGACGGCGACCGGGCAAAACTGTCCGTAGACGGATTTCATGGGACCGTACGCTAGCCCTCGGGCGACATGCCGACAAGTTCAGAATCTGTACCGGCGTCTGTGACGTCTTCACCTCGGGTGCTGATCCTCGGCTGCGGTTTCGGCGGATTGTGGGCCGCCCAGGCGCTGCGCAAGGCTCCAGTGCAGGTCACGGTGCTCGACCGCACCAACCACCACCTCTTCAGCCCGCTGCTGTATCAGGTCGCCACCGCCGGCCTGTCGGCGCCTTCGGTGGCCGGGCCGATCCGGCACATCCTTGCCGATCAGCGCAACACCACGGTGCTGATGGGCGAAGCCCGCAGCATTGATGTCGACAAGAAATCCGTGCTGCTGGAGGACGGCAGCCGCATCGCCTACGACTACCTCATCGTCGCCACGGGCAGCACCCACAGCTACTTCGGCCATGACGAATGGGCGCCGCTGGCGCCGGGCCTGAAGACGCTGGAGGACGCGCTCGAGATCCGCCGGCGCGTGCTGCTCGCCTTCGAGCGTGCGGAGCGCGAGGCCGACCCGGCGAAGCGCGCCGCCTGGCTGACGTTCGCGGTGATCGGCGCCGGCGCCACCGGCGTCGAGCTCGCCGGCACCTTCGCGGAGATCGCGCGCCACACACTGCGGGGGGAGTTCCGGCGCATCGATCCGCACAGCGCGCGGGTGGTTTTGGTCGAAGGGACCGATCGCGTGCTCCCGGTCTATCCGCCCGACCTTTCGCGCAAGGCGCAGCTCCAGCTCGAGCGCCTAGGCGTGACGGTCTGGGTCAACCGGCGCGTGACCCAGGTCGACGAGACCGGCATCGCCATGGGCGACGAGCGGCTGTCCTGCAAGACGGTGATCTGGGCCGCCGGCGTGGCGGCTTCGCCGCTAGGCGCGAGCCTCGGCGCGCCCCTCGACCGCGCCGGCCGGGTTCGCGTCGAGCCCGACCTTACCGTGCCCGGCCATCCGGAGATCTATGTCGCCGGCGACCTGGCGGCAATCGAGGGCGTGCCCGGCATTGCGCCTGCGGCGAAGCAAATGGGGCGCCACGCGGGAAGGAATCTGATCTTGTTTCTGAAGAACAAGAAGACCATACCCTTTCGCTACCGCGACTACGGGCAGCTCGCCACCATCGGCCGTAACGCGGCGGTGGCGGTGATGGGCAAACTGAAGCTGTCGGGCTTCCCGGCCTGGCTGGTCTGGCTGGTGGCCCACATCTACTTCCTCATCAACTTCCGCAACCGCGTAATCGTGCTGATCGACTGGGGCTGGGCGTACCTCACCTACCAGCGCTCCGCGCGCATCATCTTCAAGAATTCGGGAACGGAGCCCTAACTCCGAAAGCTGCGCTAGCCGTGGAGTTAGGGCTCCGTCCCCGAATTCTCACCTGACTTCGATCACGCCCTTCATGCTCGGGTGCAGCCCGCAGATGTAGTTGTACTCGCCGGGCTTGTCGATGGTCAGCGAAGCGTTCTGCCCGCGCAGGAAAACGTCGGTCCGCGGCCCGCCGCTCACCGAGATCTGGTGCGGGGTGTCGTCGGTGTTGAAGAAGGTGAGCGCCTTGCCGGCCATCGCGCTGATCTTCGCCGGCAGGAAGGCGAACGAGGCGATGTTCACGTCGCCCTTGGCGGCGCCCTTGCTTTTGACCAGCATCTGGGTACCCGGGAAGGTGTTGTTGAGCTTGGCCAGCGAGATGACGAAGTCCTGCTTGGCGTGCGGCAGGTGGCAGGTGAAGCAGGCCTTGTTGTTGGCGTTGGCCTTGGCGTTGGGCAGGCCTTCGGGCGTGAACACCGCGTATTCCCAGTCGCCGTTGCGCGGCCAGTCGGCCGGATAGTCGGCGCCGAAGCCTTTGCGCTTCTCCATCACCGTGTGGCCGATGATCTGGTTCTTGACGAAGCGCCCGTTGGCATCCGTGAGCGGCTTGCCGTTGGCGTCCTGCTGCACGCTCCACTGCACCAGCGTGAGCACCGTGCCGTCCGGGATCGGCCTGCCCTTGCGCACCGCCTCGACCGCCGCGGCCGGCGCATAAAGCTCGCGGTACTGCTTGGTGTCGGCGCGGTCGAGCGTCTGGTAGAGCACGCCCTTCAGGTAGTCCGACGGAAACTTGATCTTCTCGGGCCCAGCGAATGCCGCCGCGGACGCCAATGCAGCCACAACCACCAAAATGTTTCTCATGGTCCTCCCCCGTTAATCATTCCAAAGCCAAGCCGCACCCCGTACCCCGCTCGAATCCCCGTGCACCGGCGGCGAGAGCCGCGTGGCCACCCGGTCCGAGAACACGTGCCGTCCCCAAAGGAGCGGCACTTCAGTGTACAGGCGCGCCACGTTCGACATTCCACCGCCCAGCACAATCACATCCGGATCGAGCACGTTGATCACGCTCGCCAGCGCCTTAGCCAGCCTTTCTGTGTAAACGGTAAGGCTTTCCCCTCCCAGGGCCACGATCTCCTCCGCCCGCAACCGCTGTCCCGTCCTGCGTTCATGGTCGCGCGAAAGCCCGGGACCTGACAGGTAGGTTTCTATGCACCCGGCGCGGCCGCAATAACAGGGCGGCAAGGGAAAATCCTGCTCACCGGGCTGCGGCAACGGGTTGTGACCCCACTCGCCGGCAATCGCGTTCGCGCCGCGGATGATATTTCCGTCCACCACGATGCCCCCGCCAACGCCGGTCCCGAGGATCACCCCGAGCACCACGGCCGCACCCTTCGCTGCGCCGTCCACTGCTTCCGAAAGCGCGAAGCAATTGGCGTCGTTCTCCAGCCTGACCGGCCTGCCGAGCGCGGCTTCCAGGTCGCTGCGCAGCGGCTTGCCGATGAGCCAGGTCGAGTTCGCATTCTTGATCAGGCCGGTGGCTTGAGACTCCGCTCCAGGAATTCCGATGCCGACGGTACCCTCCCCGATCTGCTTCACCAGATGTTGAACTGCAGAGATGGTCGCGGCGTAATCCCCGCGAGGGGTGGGAACGCGCTTGCGAAAGACTTCGCGCCCATCGCCGTCCAGCGCCACCGCTTCGATCTTCGTGCCGCCGAGATCGACGCCGATTCTGCCGTTCATCGGAAAACGACGTGGAATTTCGCACGCATTGGTCCTCGCAGACTACTCGGGTTGTCCGGCACGGCAAGATGCGGCCTAGGGGGCGGCGTAGAAAGTGCTCGATGGAGTACATCCTTTACTTCAGCCCCTCTCCCGCCCCGCAGGACCTCACGCGGGAGCATCTCGATCGCCTGATCCCGATGCGCTTCAGCAGCGAGAAGGATGCGCTGCACGGCGCGGTGCTGGTGATGCGCGGCGGCCAGCATCCGTGGCTGATCGCCGGGCCGGGCGTGGTGCTCGATGCTCGGGAAATCGCCGCGCGCTGCGAGCCGATCCTGAGGCTCTTCAGGCGTTGAACCGATGGGTCTAAGGTTCTCCCCGATTGCGGGTAAGGGCCTCGAGCAGCGAGACTGCGATGCTTCGGGGGTGTCATGTCCACACCAGAAGCAAGACAACGGCTGCTCGAACAGGCCGCCGTACGGCTTGGCGGCGTAGAGAATCTTGCGAGGATGCTAGGTGTGACGCAACGGGCGATGAAGCTTTATCTGAGTGGCGCCGCGCCCGTTCCGGATGCGCTCTTCCTCAGGCTGGTCGACCTGCTTTCGGACCAGGGGCGCATCGAGGGACAACGCCCGCCGGACGGGGGCCCGAGCTCCAAGCGCAGATGACGCGTCAGCGCGCGCTCATCGCGCGCCTGCTTTCCTCGGACTTGCGAGGCACGGGCAGGATCATCGGCACCTGGCGCCGGTATTGCTCGAAGCTCGACCCATGCGCGGCGGCGAGGTCGCGCTCCTCGAAGAAGATGCCGATGAAGATGTAGCCGGTGGTGGCGATGGCGAACAGCAGATGCCCCATCGTCATGTGCGGCGTCGCCCAGAAGGCGATGAGGAACCCCAGCATGATCGGGTGGCGCACGAAGTTGTAGAACCCGCGCGTGACGAACGGCACTTCGGTGTAGTCGGCGCCGCGCACGCGCAGCCACACCTGCCGCAGCCCGAACAGATCGAAGTGGTTGATCATGAAGGTCGACAGCAGCACGATGGTCCAGCCCAGGCCAAACAAGGTGTAGAGGGCTAGCTTGCCCGCCGGCTGCTCAACGCTCCAAACCGACTCGGTCATCGGGCGCCACTGCCAGTAGAGCAAGGCCAGCGCAAGGCTGGCAAGCAGCACGTACGTGCTCCGCTCGACCGAGCGCGGCACGATCCGCGTCCACCAGCGCTTGAAGCCCGGCCGCGCCATCACGCTGTGCTGGACCGCGAACAGGCCGAGCAGTAACACGTTCACAAGAATCGATTCCATCAGCCCGGCGGGAACCCCCGAGTCGATGGTCTTTGGCACCGGCAGGTTGCCGACGAAGGCGATGGCGTACAGAAAGACGCCGAGAAAGAGCGCGTAGCTGACCGCGCCGTACAGGAATGCAAGTGCCCCCATGAAGTTACCCTCCTTCAGGTCCTATCATGCCGCGGGGACGAGAAGCGACGCACGGGGCGCTGGTCCCGGGTATGCCGGGCGGAGGTTGAAAAGCTAGGACCGCTGCCCCAAGCCGTGCTCGCGCGCCTTCACGATTGCCTGCGCGCGGCTCTCGACGCCGATCTTGTCGAAGATGCTGGTGATGTGGTTGCGCACGGTCTTCTCGGACAGATCGAGCCGTGCGGCGATCTGCGCGTTGTCGAGGCCCTGCGCGATGCGCTCGAGGATCTGCGCCTCGCGCGGGGTCAGCGTGGGGAAGCGCCCGCGCTCGCCGCCGCCCGGCACGAAGGCATTCAGCGCATCGAAGAACTGCTGGAAGGCGGGCTCGTGCTCGAGGAGGATGTGGTTGTGCGATTCCAGCGGCACGAAGCGCGCCTCGGGGATGGTGCTGGCGATGGCGCGCCCCTGCTCGAAGGGGCAGCGCAGGTCACCGCGCGCATGCACCACCAGAGTCGGCGAGCGCACCTCGGGCACAAACTTCGACACATCGAGCTCCCACATCGTGCGCAGCAGCCGTACCGCGTCGCGCGGTGTTGCCGACACGCGTTGCAGCTCGCTTAGCGAGTGCAGCTGCTCGAGCGTCGCGCCCGGCATGAACTGGCTGGCGAACATGCGGCGGTAGGAGGCGTCGTCCTCGCGTCCCCAGCCGGTCTCGACCAGCTTGAGCTGCGCCTCGAGCTCTTCCACGCGCTCGGGGGGCAGCCCGCGCTTGAACCAGCCGCGCGCATAAGCGCCGAGCAGCACGAAGTGGCTGACGCGCTCGGCATGGCGCACGGCGTATTCGATGCCGATCGCCCCGCCCTGCGAATGTCCGAAGAGGGCGAAGCGCTCCAAACCGAGGGCATCGACCACCGCTTCCAGGTCGCGCACGAAGGCTTCGAAGGTGATCGTCTCCGGCCCGCGGTCCGACAGCCCGCAGCCACGCGCGTCCATGCGCACCAGCCGGTGCCTTTTCGACAATGCGCTGATCCACGGCCGCCAGATCGGGCTCTGCCATTCGTACTCGAGGTGCGTCAGCCAGTGCTGGGCCTTGACCAGCGGCGGCCCTTCGCCGGTCACCGCATAGGCGATGCGGGTGCCATCGAAGCTCTTGCAGAAGCGGATCTGCTGCTGCAACCCGCGGCTCCCTACGCCACGGCCTCGAATTTCAGCCGCTTGATGCGATCCATGTTCATCCCCTCGATGCGAATCAGCCGCGTCGGCCCGCGGCGCCGCGGCGAGTGCAGGTCGCCTTCGTTGTAGAGGTAGGCAGCGCCGGGGGTGAGCTTGTAGGTGCGCACCGGGCGAGCCTTGCCGGGCTTACCCTCGGCCGCAGCCGCCACCAGCTCGTAGTCGGTCATCTCGGTCTCGCCTTCCGCCTGGCCGTAGATCGCCCACGAGGGGCCGTGGTCGTGCGGCGGCGAATCCTTCGGCCCCTTGTAGCTGTGCGCGAGCACGCAGAAGCCGAGGTCCGGATCCTCGTAGAGCACCTGGCGCTCCGGGGTCCGGTCATCGAGGTTCTGCGAAACGAACTCGGGGCTGCGCAGCAGCTCTTCGAGCCGCATGCAGATCTGCCGCCGCCCGGACGGGCCGGGCTCGGAGCGCAGGATGGTGCGGCACTCGGCCGCGAACTGCTGGAGGGTGGCGGTCATATCCCGGTCAATAATACCCGCAGGATGCAGCCGTTCGGCAGCTTCGACTACGTGATCGTCGGCGCAGGCAGTGCCGGCTGCCTGCTCGCGAACAGGTTGAGCAAGCACCCTGAAAACAAAGTCCTGTTGCTCGAAGCCGGCGGCCGCGACGACTGGTTCTGGATCGACATCCCGGTCGGCTACCTCTACACCATCGCCAACCCGCGCACCGACTGGTGCTACCGGACCGAGCCCGACGAGCACCTCGCCGGCCGCTCGATCCACTATGCCCGCGGCCGGGTGCTCGGCGGCTGCTCCTCCATCAACGCCATGATCTACATGCGCGGCCAGCAGGAGGACTGGGACCACTGGGCCTCGCTCGGGAACCGCGGCTGGTCGTGGGACGAGGTGCTGCCGATCTTCCAGTCCCTCGAGGACTATGAGCGTGGCGCGACCGACACCTACGGCGCGGGCGGCGAAGTGCGCATCGAGGACCCGCGCGTGCGCTGGGACATCATCGACGCGTGGCGCGAGGCCGCGGCCGAATGCGGCATCCCGCCGGTGAAGGTCTTCAACCGCGGCGACAACTTCGGCTGCGCCTACTTCCAGATGAACCAGAAGCGCGGCCGGCGCTGGAGCGCGACCAACGCCTTCCTGCGGCCGGTGATGCACCGGGCGAATCTGACCGTCATGACCGGCGCCTCGGTCTCCAAGCTGAATTTCAATGGGAGAGACTGCGTCGGCCTCCAGTTCACGCACCGCAACACCATGTTCCATGTCGAAGCCGCCAAGGAAACCATCCTTTCCGCCGGCGCCATCGGCTCGCCGCAGCTGCTGCAGGTTTCGGGCATCGGAAGTGAAAAGCTGCTGGCCCCGATGGGCATTCCCCTGGTTCATTCCCTGCCCGGCGTCGGCGAGAATTTGCACGACCACCTGCAGATCCGCATGCAGTACAAGGTGAAGAACGTGAAGACGCTCAACGGCATCGCCAACAGCCTGTGGGGCAAGGCGGCGATGGCGCTCGAGTACTTCGCGTTCCGCACCGGGCCGCTCACCATGCCGCCGTCGCAGGCCGGCGCGTTCGCGAAGAGCGACCCGTCGCAGCCGACGCCGAACATCGAATGGCACGTGCAGCCGCTGTCGCTCGACAAGTTCGGCGACCCGCTGCACAGCTTCCCGGCGATCACCCCCAGCGTGTGCAATCTGCGGCCAGCGTCGCGCGGCTGGGTGCGCATCAAGTCGCCCGACCCGGCCGTGTATCCCGAAATACGTTTGAACTACCTGAAAGAAAAAGAAGATCGGCGCGTGGCCGTGGACGGGATGCGATTCACGCGTCGCATCATGGCTGCCAAGGCGTTGGCGAAATACGAGCCGGAGGAATACCGGCCTGGTTCCGCGGTTCAAGACGAAAAGTCGTTGGAAAGAGCGGCTGGAGAGCTCGGCACGACCATCTTCCACCCGGTGGGCACCTGCAAGATGGGCAAAGACGCCTCGGCGGTGGTGGACGACGAGCTGCGCGTGCACGGCGTGCAGCGCCTGCGGGTGGTCGACGCTTCGATCTTCCCGCGCATCACCTCCGGCAACACCAATGCACCAACGTATGTCATCGCCGAGAAGGGCGCGCGGGCGATCTTGAAGCCGTAGAATCCGCCCCAACTCTAAGGGCCGACAAAGGAAACAAACCAGATGAAACGCATGTTCCTCTTCCTGGCCACCAACATCGCAGTCCTGGTGGTGCTCTCAGTGATCGTCAACCTCTTCGGCCTCGACCGCTGGCTGACCGCCGAAGGGATCAATTACACCTCGCTGCTGGTGTTCTCGGCGGTGATCGGCTTCGGCGGCGCCATCATTTCGTTGCTGATCTCCAAGTGGATGGCCAAGACCAGCACCGGCGCGCGCGTCATCGACGGCTCGGAAGGGACCACGGAGCACTGGCTGGTCGAGACGGTGAAGAAGCTGGCGCAGAAGGCCGAGATCGGCATGCCCGAGGTGGCGATCTTCGAGGGCGCGCCGAACGCCTTCGCCACCGGCGCGTTCAAGAACTCGGCGCTGGTCGCCGTCTCTACGGGCCTGCTGCAGAGCATGAGCAAGGAAGAGGTGGAGGCGGTGCTCGGCCACGAGGTGGCGCACGTCGCCAACGGCGACATGGTGACGCTGACGCTGATTCAGGGCGTGGTGAACACCTTCGTGATCTTCCTCTCGCGCATCATCGGCATGATCGTCGACAAGGCGATCTTCCGCACCGAGCGCGGCGTCGGCCCGGGCTTCTTCATCGC